>NZ_JBAPVS010000125.1:0-29229 GCF_049283275.1 Caulobacter sp.
CGCTCGTGGGGCTTTGGCCCATATTAACCCTGAAATCGTGGACGAGGCGTCAAGATGCTCCCCCTCTGGGGGAGCTGTCGGCGAAGCCGACTGAGGGGGTTAGGCCAGCTGAACCTTCCCATCCACCCGACGAGCGATCCCGAGCGGGTTGCTGTCCTGCAATTCCGCCGGCAGCAGGGCCGCCGGCAGGTTCTGGTACGAGACCGGGCGCAGGAAGCGGAAGATGGCCAGAGAGCCGACCGAGGTCGAGCGGCTGTCCGAGGTCGACGGGAACGGGCCACCGTGGACCATGGCGTGGCCGACCTCGACGCCGGTGCCGAAGCCGTTGATCAGCACGCGGCCGGCCTTCAGCTCCAGGGCCGGCAGCAGGGCGCGGGCCAGGTCCGTGTCGGCCTCGTCCATGTGCACGGCGATGGTCAGCTGGCCTTCCAGGGCGTTGATCACCTGGGTCAGTTGGGCCAGGTCCTTGGCGCGGACCACCAGAGAGGCGGCGCCGAACACTTCGTCCTGCAGGTGCGGGGTGGTCAGGAAGGTCGCGGCGTCCACCGAGAACAGGGTTGCGCGGCCCTGGCCGTGGCCGCCTTCCAGGCCGTGGGCCACTTGCGTGACGCCCGAGGTCTCGGCCAGCGCCTTCACGCCGTTGGCGAAGGCGTTGCAGATGCCGGGGGTCAGCATCTGGCCGGCCGGGGCCTTGGCGATGACCTCGGCGGTGGCCGCCAGGAAGGCGTCCAGCTCGGGGCCGTCGATGCCCAGGATCAGGCCGGGATTGGTGCAGAACTGGCCCGCGCCCTGGGTCAGGGCGGCGACGAAGTCAGGCGCGATGGCCGCGCCGCGCGCCTTCAGGGCGTTCGGCAGAAGCAGGACCGGGTTGATGCTGCTCATCTCGGCGTAGAACGGGATCGGCTCGGGGCGGCCCTGGGCGATGGCCAGCAGGGCCAGGCCCGCGCGGCGCGAGCCGGTGAAGCCGGCGGCCTTGATGCGATGGTCGGCGACCAAGCCTTGCGAGATTTCGATGCCGGCGTCGTGCAGCAGGGCGAAAACGCCCGACGGCAGTCCGCAGGCTTTGACGGCGGCCTGAACGGCGCGGCCGACCAGTTCGGACGTGCCGGGGTGAGCCGGGTGAGCTTTGACCACCACTGGGCAGCCGGCCGCCAGGGCCGAGGCGGTGTCGCCGCCGGCCACCGAGAAGGCCAGCGGGAAGTTGCTGGCGCCGAACACGGCCACCGGGCCCAGCGGCACGTTGCGTAGGCGCAGGTCTGGACGAGCCATCGGCTTGCGGTCGGGCTGGGCCGGGTCGATACGGGCTTCCAGCCAGCCGCCGTCGCGCAGCACGCCGGCGAACATCTTCAGCTGACCCATGGTGCGGCCGCGCTCGCCTTCCAGGCGGGCGCGGGGCAGGCCGGTCTCGGCCATGGCGCGGACGATCAGTTCGTCGCCGATCGCCTCGATCTGGGCGGCGACGGTTTCCAGAAACACGGCGCGCTGTTCGGGCGAGGTGGCGCGGTAGGGGCCGAAGGCCGCCGCCGCCAAGGCGCAGGCTTCGTCGAGGTCGGTCTTGGTGGCGCCGCCGAAGGTCACGTCCAGCGTGCCGCCCGTGCTGGGATCGACCGCGAGGATCGAGCCGCCGGCGCCGTGGCGGGCCGCGCCGTCGATCAGAAGTTCACCAGTGATGGTCAAGACGCGTTCCTCGTGGTTCTGAAGGGGTGGTTCGAAATCCGTTTGGGTCTTAGATGATACCGCTCCCATTGTCGTCAAGCGGTGTGGGGGCAGACAGCGGGTTTCACGCCGGTTACCGTCGTTCGAACCTGGGGGGGAACAGATTCCGAATGGCGAAGCGGCCGGCTACGATCATCCATGTCGCTGAAAAGGCGCGCGTATCGGTCAAGACGGTGTCGCGGGTGCTCAACGACGAGCCCAATGTCACGCCAGAGCTGAAGGCGCGCGTAATCGCGGCCGTGGAAAAGCTGGGCTACAGCCCCAGCAAGGCCGCGCGGACCATGGCCGGATCACGCTCCTACCTGCTGGTGGCCTTCAACGACCGCCGCCTGACGTTGGACAACTGGCGCAGCGAACGCGGCAACGAATGGATCGACCAGATGCTCTACGGCGCCATGTTGCGCTGCGAGCGGTCGGGTTATCACCTGATGTTCGAACTGGTCGACCGCGAGTCGGACCAACTGGAGCGGCAGATCACGGCGGTGCTGTCGTCGCTGCAGCCCGACGGCGTGATCCTGACGCCGCCCAACTGCGAGAACCCGGTGGTTCTGGGCGCGCTGAAGAAGCGCAACATCCCTTTCGTGCGCCTGAACACCCCGGTGCGGGGACAGGGGCCGCGGGTCTACATGGACGACAGGGCCGCGGCGCGGCAGGCGACCAAGCATCTGCTGGGCCTGGGCCATACGCGGATCGGCATGATCGCCGGCGACTACAAGTTCTCGTCCTCGATCCTGCGGGTCGAGACCTTCCAGGCGACCATGGAGGCGGCGGGCCTGCCCGTGCCTGAGGCGCGCATCTACAAGGGCGACTTCACGTTCGAGGCGGGGGTGGCGGGGGCCGAGGCGCTGCTGGACTTGGCCGAGCCGCCGACCGCGATCATGGCGTCCAATGACCAGATGGCGCTCGGCGTTGTGAGCGTCGCCCAGGCGCGCGGCCTGGCGGTGCCGGGCGACCTGTCGATCCTGAGCTATGACGATACGATTGGCGTGCGACTGAGCGTGCCGTCCCTGACGGCCGTGCGCCAGCCCGTGGCCAAGATGGCCGAGAAGGCCGCCGACATGCTGATCGTCGCCAGCGCGGCCGGGGAAAAGCAGATCGCCGGCAACACCCTGGTGCCGTTCGAGCTGATGGTGCGGGCTTCGACGGGGCCGGTGCCACGTTAGCGGATTGGGGACAGGCGCATGCGCCTGTCCCCAGCCGAGACTACTTCCCGTCGTACGACACCGGCAGCGTTTTGGCCGCCAGGGTCACGTCGGCCTTGGCGGTCAGGTCGCGGGACGAGGCGCCCAGCGACACCTCGTAGGCGCCGGCGGCGATGGTCCAGGCCTTGGCCTTGGAGTCGAAGGTCGCCAGCAGGCGCGGGTCGACGGTGACGCTGACCTGGGTGCTGGCGCCTGGAGCCAGGTCGACCTTCTTGAAGCCGCCCAGGCGGCGCGGCGCTTCCCAGCCCGAACCGCCCTTCGGCCCGACATAGACTTGCGGCACGTCCTTGCCGGCGCTCTTGCCGGTGTTGGTGACCTTGAAGCTGACGGTCAGCTTGTCGCCGGCCACGCTGGTCTTCAGGTCGCTGTAGCCGAAGGTCGAATAGGACAGGCCGTGACCAAAGGCGAACAGCGGCTTGTGGCCCTTCTGATCAAACCACTTGTAGCCGACGGCCGCGCCTTCGATGTCGTAGTTGGCGTCGACCATCAGGTCCGGCTTGCTGTTGTCGCCGTCGATGACGGGGCGCGGCAGCTGATCGGCGCCTTGCGGGAAGGTGATCGGCAGGCGGCCGGACGGGTTGACGTCGCCCGTCAGCACCCGGGCGATGGCCTCACCGCCGTTGGTGCCCGGATACCAGGCCTCGACCACCGCGCCGACCTTGGAAAGCCACGGCATCAGCACCGGACCGCCGGTCTCCAGGACCACGGCGGTCTTGGGATTGGCGGCGGCGACGGCGTCGATCAGGGCGTCCTGATTGTCGGCCAGGGTCAGGGAGTAGTCCTGCGACTCGGCGGCCCACTGGTGAGCGAAGACGATGACCAGGTCGGCGCCGCCGGCGGCCTTGGCGGCGGCGGTTGGATCGGAGCCGTCGTCATAGGTGAAGGTCGCGCCGGGATTTCGGGCCTGCAGGGCCTTCAGCGGCGAGGAGGGATGGAAGACGATCGGGCCGGGGAAGCCCTTGGGACCCAGGCCCTTCACGGCCATGCCGCCGACTGGGAAGACCTGCGAGGAACCGCCGCCCGACAGCACGCCGACGTCGGAATGCGAGCCGATGACGACGATCTTCTTGGCGGTTTTGGCGATCGGCAGCAGGCCGCCGTCGTTTTTCAGCAGGACAATGGCTTCTTCCGCGTCGGCCTGGGTGACCTTGGCGTGAGCGGCGTAGTCGATCGGGCCCTTGACCACCGGATGGTCAAACAGGCCGTGGGCGAACATCGAGCGGGTGATGCGCTTGGCCA
The DNA here is from genome assembly GCF_049283275.1 of Caulobacter sp. Taxonomy (GTDB): domain Bacteria; phylum Pseudomonadota; class Alphaproteobacteria; order Caulobacterales; family Caulobacteraceae; genus Caulobacter. The sequence goes on from NZ_JBAPVS010000125.1 coordinate 4,158, forward strand.
TGTCGTCCAGGCGCGCCTGCGACACCGAGCCGTCGGCCAGGGCGGCCTTCAGCGGCGCGCCGAAGAAGGGCTGCTTGTCGAAGGTGTAGGCCGACTCCTGGTCCAGCCCCGCATTGGCCGCCTTGGCGGTCGAGTGCACGCCGCCCCAGTCGGACATGACATAGCCCTTGTAGGCCCAGTCCTTCTTGAGCACCTGGTTCAGCAGGTAGTCGTTCTCGCAGGCGTAGGTCGAATTGATGCGGTTGTAGGCGCACATCACCGAGCCGGGGTTCGACTGCTCGATGGCGATCTCGAAGGCCAGGAAGTCGGACTGACGGGCGGCGGCGTCGGCGATGTTGGAGCTGACCGTCATGCGGTTCGTCTCCTGGCCGTTCAACGCCCAGTGCTTGATGGTCGAGATGATGTTGTTGGACTGGATGCCCTTGATCTGGGCCCCGACCATCACCCCGGCCAGCAGCGGATCTTCGCCGCCATACTCGAAATTGCGGCCATTGCGCGGGTCACGGGCCAGGTTGACGCCGCCGGCCAGCTGGACGTTGAAGCCCGAGGAGCGGGCCTCCGAACCGATCATTGCACCGCCCTTGAAGGCCAGCTCGGGATTCCAGGTCGCCGCGGTGGCGATGCCCGAGGGCAGGGAGGTGCGCTCCAGATACGGATCGCTCGACTCACGCTGGGTGGCGACGCCGACGCCGGCGTCGGTTTCCCACTGCGGGGGCACGCCCAGACGAGCGATTCCGGGGATGTAGCCGGCCGAACCCATGCGGGCCTCGGCGTGTGGGGTGAACTTGGGCTTGTCCTGGTTCGAACCGAAATAGCCGAACACCAGGGTCAATTTCTCGTCCTGCGTCATTTGCGCAACGATCAGGTCGGCGCGCTGATCGGCGCTCAGCTTGGTGTTCATCCAAGGTTTCGAGGCGATCGAGGTCGCGGCCTGGGCGTGAGCGGCTGCCGCCGGCAATGCCGTGGTCAGCATCAGAGCCATCATCAGGCCCTGCATCTGCTGTCGCTTCATTATTTTTCCTCCCGTTGACGTCTTAGGCTATACGCGCGGCGTTCTTTGTCAAAGCTTGTTAGCTGGCGGCTAGTTTTAACTATTCACGATAAATGAAGTTGGAGTTTCAACTAAGTCGCAAATAGATAGCTGATTGACAACGTTGTCGTACTGTAGCTATTCACAACACGCAAGTCGCGACCACGCAAGGATCGCGCGCAGGGAGGGATGAAGATGAAGCTCCGCAGAACCCTATTGGCCGGCTCCTCGGCCGTGGCGGCCATGATCGCCGCCACCGCTGTCCAGGCGCAGACCGCGCCGGCCACCGCCGACAACACCCAACTCGAAGAGGTCACGGTCACCGCCACCAAGCGCGAGACCAACCTGCAAGACACCCCGATCGCCATCAGCGCGTTCGGCCAAGGCGCGCTCGACCGTAACCACGTCAAGGACGTCACCGATCTGGCCAAGTTCGTGCCGTCGATGGCCATCAACCAGCAGGGCGACCAGGGCGCGATCCTGATCACCATGCGCGGCATCGGCAACGACACCGCCTACACCGAAGTGGCCGACCCGGAAGTCGCCATCTATGTCGACGGCATCTATTCGCCGCGCGCCCAGGGCGCGGCCGTGCTGATGTACGATGTGGACGCCGTCGAAGTGGCGCGCGGACCGCAGGGCACGCTGTTCGGCCGCAACGCCACGGTCGGCGCTGTCAGCATTCGCACCGCCAAACCGACGCTGGGCGACTACTACGGCAATGCCGAGGTCGTGGCCGGTTCGTACAACCGTCTCGGCGCCCGCGTCGCGGTGAACATGCCTGTCTCCGACACGTTCGCCCTGCGCCTGGCGGCGATCACCGAACGGCACGACGGCTATGTCGACTTCCAGCGTCCGCCGGAAGTGGCTGGCATCCATCCGTCGGCCTTCGTGACCCAGGGCAAGAAGTACTACGCCCAGGATCAGCGCTCGGCTCGTTTGAGCGCCCTGTGGAAGCCGAACGACGCCTTCACCTGGAACGTCAATGTCGAAGGCTATCAGGACACCGGCGCCCCGATCATCGCCCTGGCTCAAACCCCGCGAGCCGGCCAAAAGAAGTGGTCGGCGCTGATCGACACCGCTCCGGAAAGCGACCGCTTCTCTTACGGCGTGCGCAGCACGATGGACTATTCCATCACTGAGAATGTCGGCCTGACCTACATCACGGGCTGGCAGCGCGTGGGCGGCAGCGCCAACAGCGACGCGGACGGCGGCCTGCTGCGGATCGACGGCACCACCGACGCCAACGGCTTCCTCTATCCGCGCGGCGGCTTCGGCGAGAACCACACCGTGTGGTCGCGCAACGACGCCTGGAGCCACGAAGTCCAGCTGAAGTCGCAAGGCGAGCAGACCATCGACTGGATCGTCGGCGGTTACTACAGCCATGAAGACAACTCGATCCGCTTCGATATCGACCAGCGCGACGGCTACCGCGATGGCCCGATGAACTGGTCGGGCAGCTTCATCCAGGCCAAGCGGACCATCGAGTCCAAGGCCGCGTTCGGTCAGGCCGTCTGGCACATGAACGACCGCGTCCGACTGACCGCCGGTCTGCGCTACACCGACGACACCAAGCAGGACCAAGGCGGCCGGAACGTCACGTTCAAGGGCGGCGCGGACTGTTTGGCCGCCGAAGCGGCTCTGCCCGGCGGCGGCAACCCGTCGCGTTGCAGCAGCGGCATCTTCGGTCGCGACCGCGGCGCTTCGGCCGACGAACTGTTGGCTCTGCTGGGCCCCGGCTACAGCATCAGCAACAACGACGTGAAGGGCAGCTGGGACAAGTTCACCTGGTTGGGACGCGCCGACGCCGACGTGACCGACGACATGCTGGTCTATGCCAGCGTCAGCACCGGCTTCAAATCGGGCAACATCCTGGACGGCGGCCGCCTGGCAAATCCGGAAACCCTGACCAACTACGAGGTCGGCTCGAAGGTCCGCTTCCTGGACGGTCGAGCGACCCTGAACCTCGCGGCCTATTACGCGGACTTCAAGGGCTACCAGGTCAATCAGGTCGTCACGACCAAGGACGCCCAAGGCAATACGATCTCCTCGCAGGTCGTGACCGACAACGCCGAAGGCGCCAAGGCCTACGGCATCGAGGCTGAGCTGACCGCCAACCTGACCGCCAACGATCGCCTGCAGATCTCCGCGACGGCTCAGGACACCAAGATGGACACCCTGATCTCGGTCGACGGGCGTCTGTACGGCAGCAACCTGGCCAACGCCGTCGACGTGAAGGGCAACGAGCTTCCGCACGCCCCGCACTTCTCCGGCACGGTCGCCTACGAGCACGACTTCGAACTGTCGAACGGTTCGCGGATCATCCCGCGCATCAGCACGCACTTCGAAAGCAAGAGCTGGCTGTCGTACTTCAACCAGGGCGCTCCGGATCAGCAGGGCAGCTACACCCGGACCGACCTGAGCGTCCGGTACGAGCCGCCCACCAATCCGTGGTCGGTCGAAGCCTTCGTCCAGAACCTCGAGGACAAGAACATCAAGACCGGCGCCGGCACCGCCGGACAAGGCAACTATCCGGTGGTCTGGTCCTCGGTGTACCAGCCGCCGCGCACCTGGGGCTTCCGTCTGCGGACAAAGTTCTAGGCCGATCCTTCTCCCCGTCCGGCTTGTCCGGACGGGGAAATCTGCTTGAAGCCCGGCTCCCCCGCAAAGGCCGTGTTTCAGGAGTGGCGGCGTCTCCTCCTTCAACCGGGGACCACGTCGTCCGCCTAGCTTTGAGCGTATTGCCTCCCCGACTGCGCTCTCCTGGGTGACGGCCCTCCTGACCGTCACCCAGGCTTTTTCTTTTCCGCATTGGGATTTGACGGCCGACTCGAGTTCTCGTTGGTTTGCCGCGATCATCTCCAAGGAGCCGCGCTCATGACCGGAAACCGCATCGTCATCATCGGCGGCGGCACGGCCGGATGGCTGACCGCGGCCTACCTGGCCAAGCGTCTGGGCGCGGACCGGCCGGACGGGGCCAAGATCACCCTGATCGAGGCTCCGGACATCGCCACCATCGGGGTCGGGGAGGGCACGTTTCCGACGATCCGCTCCACCCTGGCCGAGCTGGGCGTCAGCGAGGCCCGGTTCCTGCGCGAGAGTTCGGCGACCTTCAAACAGGGCGTCCGGTTCGTGAATTGGGAACAGCGATCGGAAGGCGGGAAATCTTCCGAATACTTTCACCCGTTCAACCTGCCGCTCCGTCCCAATGGCCGCGATATGTCGCCCTATTGGCTGTTGGACCATCAGGCCGGCGGCAGCCTGCCGTTCGCCGACGCGGTGACGACGCAAGGAACGATCATCGGCGAGGGGCGGGCGCCCAAGCGTCTGGAGGACCCCGACTTCCAGGGGCCGATGAACTACGCCTACCATTTCGACGCCGCGCGCTTCGCCGACTTCCTGCGCGGCGTGGCGGTCGAGGCGGGCGTCACGCACCTGAAGGGCAGGGTTGACGGCGTCGTCCGCGACAGGGACGGCGACATCGCCTCGATCAGCGCCGGCGATCTGGGGACGATCGAGGGCGACCTGTTCGTCGACTGCTCGGGCTTTCGCGCCCTGCTGATCGGCGAGGCCCTGGACTCGCCGTTCAAGCGGGTCGACGACGTGCTGTTCAACGACCGGGCCTTGGCGATCCAGGTTCCTTACGAGACGCCCGACACGCCGATCAATCCCTACACCCTGGCCACCGCCCACGAGGCCGGCTGGACCTGGGACATCGGCCTGGATGGCCGCCGGGGCGTCGGCTACGTGTTCTCCAGCCGCCACACCGACGAGGACCGGGCCGAACAGGTGCTGCGCGGCTATGTCGGCAAGGCCGGCGACGGTCTGACGCCACGCTTGCTGAAGTTCCAGACCGGCTATCGCGAACGCCAGTGGATCGGCAATTGCGTGGCCGTGGGTCTGTCGGCGGGCTTCTTCGAGCCGCTGGAATCGACCGGCATCATGCTGATCGAGGTCGCCGCGACGATGATCGCCGAGGTCTTCCCGCTGCGTGATCGGGCCGCCCGCGACGCGGCCGCCCGCACCTTCAACGCCGCCATGACCGGCCGCTTCGAACGGATCGTGTCATTCCTCAAGCTGCACTACTGCCTGACCAAGCGCGACGAGCCCTACTGGCGCGACAACGCCGATCCGGCCACCTGGCCCGAGGCCTTGGCCGACCTGCTGGCCCAGTGGAAGCACCGGCCGGTGTCGCGGTTCGACTTCCTGGTCGATCTGGAGACCTTCCTGCCGTCCAGCTACCAGTACATCCTCTATGGCATGAACGCGGCCACCGACTTCGCGCCGGTCGAGGGACGATACGACGAGGGCATGGTCGCCAAACAGAGCTTCGCCAAGGTGGCCGAGGCGGCGCGCGAGGCGCTCAAGCACCTGCCGCCGCATCGGGCGCTGGTCGAGGCGTATTACGCCCGGGGATGAAGACGGCGGGGACATGCCCTTGGGCGTGTCCCCAAACATCGCACTGCGTTTGCCGGGGACACGCGCAAGCGCATGTCCCCGCCGGGAAACGCCGGCGGGCTGGGGAGGTGGCGGAGCGTCCGGGGCGCGCCCGGAAGAGTAGGTTTGGAGAGTACCGTTTCGACACGTCACGGGCGCTCCGCGCGGCCTTCTTCCAGAAGCCTTCGGATCGCGGATTTTTAACCCGCTCCGATGGAGGCCCCACTCTTTGCTTTAAAGGGGGGCCGGGCGGAGGGGCGACGCACCCCGTCCGGACCGCGCGGGCGATTTCAGCCCGCGCCTGGTGCGTTCGCCGATCCCTCGTCGCCGGGGCTTCGTCCTGTGTTTCAAGGAACCTGCCCAGGACGTCCGAGGCGTCACTGAAGACCACCGACGAGCGCTTCCCGCTCGACCGCCCCAGTCGCACGTCAAGGTCGCCGGCCGGACGTCCTCCCCTACGACAGGGCGAGGACAAGTCTACGGGCGGTTTGAACGCGGCGGTGGATGTGACGCTGATTATTTCACAAAGCGTTGAAAGCCTTGAGGTTCATAGGCGCCGATCCCGGGGATTCAGCGGTCTCTATCCCCACCCGCGGACTCTCGTCTTGACGAACCCATAACTCGCTGATTATGAATAACCCATAGCCAACGGGTTATCAGTTCCATGACCGACGCTCACGACGTGCTCTTCAAGACGCTCGCCGATCCCACCCGGCGAGGGATCTTCGAGCGGCTTTGCAAGGACGGCGAGCAGACCGTCGGGGCGCTGACGGCCCTGGCCGGCGTCTCCCAGCCGGCCGTCTCCAAGCATCTGGGCGTCCTCAAACAGGCCGGACTGGTCAGCGATCGCCACGAAGGCCGACAGACGCATTACAGCGCTCAACTGAACGCCCTGGCCCCGCTGGCCGATTGGACAAGCCGCATGGCCGGGTTCTGGGAAGCCCGGTTCGACAATCTCGAGGACCTGCTCAACAGGATGGACCAATGACCAGCATCGCGCCCGAGACGCGCACCGTCGTCGTCGAACGAGAGATCGCCCATCCTCCCGAAAAACTCTGGCGCGCGCTGACCCAGCCGCACCTGATCGAGGAATGGCTGATGAAGAACGACTTCAAGCCGGTGGTCGGCCACGGCTTTCAGCTCCGCGGCGAATGGGGCGGGGTGCTGGACTGCGAGGTCCTGACCGTCGAGCCGAACAAGACGCTGTCCTACACCTGGAACTACGCCCATGCGGACGCGGCCTACAATCTGCAGAGCGTGGTGACCTTCACCCTGACGCCGACGAGCACGGGCACGCATCTGCGGATGGAACAGTCCGGATTCAATCCGGACCAGAAGCAGGCTTACGGCGGCGCCCACGCCGGCTGGAAGCAGTTCTTCGCGAACCTGGATCAACTGCTGGAGCGGCTGGACTAGGGCTGCGGCCACTAGATCCACCCCCTCTGGGGAGGTGGCCCAGAGGGCCGGAGGGGGTTCATCCCCGCCGGCTCAGCAAGACCCCCTCCGTCGCTCCGCGCCACCTCCCCCAGAGGGGGAGGATCTGATTTGGAAGGAGATTCCCTATGAGCGCCCTCATCCGGAAAACCCACCGCTGGCTGTCCATCGCCTTCACGGCGGGGGTCCTCGGCTACATGATCGTGATGAGCCAGGGGCAACCCCCGGCCTGGGTCGGCCTGTTCGCGCTGGTCCCGCTGATCTTGCTGCTGATCACCGGCCTGTACATGTTCGTGCTGCCCTATGTCGCAAAGCGGCGGAACGGTCGCCGCGCGAACGGATAGGAGGATCGCGATGGCCGAACAGAAGCTGCTGTCGGGCGGCAACCCCCAGATCGCCAAGGGCGACGGCGACGCGCCGGTCCAGGCCTATATCGCGGCCTTGCCGGACTGGAAGAGCGACGTCGGGCGCAGGCTGGACGCTTTGATCGAGGGCGCGGTTCCCGGCGTGCGCAAGGCGGTGAAGTGGAACTCGCCGCTCTACGGCGTCGAGGAAAAAACCTGGTTCCTAAGCCTCCACGCCTTCGCCAAATACATCAAGGTGGCGTTCTTTCGCGGCGCCGCGCTCGATCCCCTGCCGCCGGTCGGCTCCAAGCAGAAGGATGTGCGCTATTTCCACGTCCACGAGGATGAGCCGCTCGATGAGGCCCAGTTCATCGACTGGGTGAAGCAAGCCAGCCAATTGCCCGGCGAGCGCATGTGAGCCGCCAGTAGGAGGGATGACGACCATGAAGAAGCAGATGGGCGGCCCGCTGGAGGGACCGCCGTCCGAGCTGATCGACAAGGCCATCGCGGCGCTGGACGACTGGCGGGGCGAGACGCTCGCCAAAATCCGCAAGCTGATCCACGAGGCCGATCCCGACGTGGTCGAGGCGTGGAAGTGGGGCGTTCCGGTCTGGTCGCACGACGGCATCGTCTGCACGGGCGAGACCTACAAGGCCGCCGTGAAGACCACCTTCGCCAAGGGCGCGTCGGTCGAGGATCCGTCGGGGCTGTTCAACTCGAGCCTCGAAGGCGCCACGCGGCGCGCCATCGACTTCCGCCAGGGCGAGGCGATCGACGAGGCGGCGTTCAAGGCGCTGTTCCGCGCCGCCGTGGCGCTGAACGCGTCGACCAGGAAGGCGGCGAAGAAGGGGGCGTGAGGCGCGCCGGCTCCAGCTTCACCTATTCGATCCGCTCATCCCGGCGAACGCCGGGACCCAGATCCTTTAGCGGTGTGGATGACTGGAGGCGCTCAGCGCTCATGGCGTCTGCTCCAGAGCCATTCCATCTGGGTCCCGGCATTCGCCGGGATGAGCGGAGTTTTTAGAGCTAAACCCGCTCGATGATCACCGCCGGGGCCATGCCGCCGGCCGCGCACATGGTCACCAGGCCGCGCTTGAGGTCACGCCGCTCCAGCTCGTCCAGGATCGTGCCGATCAGGATTGAGCCGGTGGCGCCGATCGGATGGCCCAGGGCCATGGCGCCGCCGTTGACATTGACCTTGTCGCGGTCGAGGCCCAGGTCGCGGATGAACTTCTCGGCCACCACGGCGAAGGCCTCGTTGATCTCCCACAGGTCGATGTCGTCGACGGTGAGGCCGGCCTTGGCCAGCACCTTGCGGGCGGCGGGGACGGGGGCGTTGAGCATCAGGGTGGGGCTGTCGCCCATATTGGCCATGGCCACGATGCGGGCGCGGGGCTTCAGTCCATGCTTGGCGGCATAGGCCGGCGAGGCCAGCAGAACGGCCGCGGCGCCATCGACCACGCCCGACGAGTTGCCGGCGTGGTGCACATGCTCGATCTTCAGGTTCGGATAGACCTGATTGATCAGGCCGCCCAAGGTCGTGCCCGCCTCGTCGATCGGCACGCCGGCGATGGCGCCGAACGAGGCCTTCAGGCCGGCCAGACCTTCAAGCGTGGTCTCGGGACGAGGGAATTCCTCGCGGTCCAGGGCGATGGAGCCGTCGTCGCGATAGACCGGGACCAGGGCGCGGTCGAAGCGGCCCTCGCGGATCGCCTGGTCGGCGCGTTGCTGGCTGACCAGGGCCAGTTCGTCCAGGGCCTGGCGCGAAATGCCCTCAAGGGTGGCGATGGCGTCGGCGCAGACGCCCTGATGGCTCTGCGGATGCCGGGCCCGCAGGCGCAGGTTGCCGCTGTCCAGCAGACCCGGCGAGGTGCGGTCGGCCGTGGCGGCGGTGTAGGACATCATTTCGGTCCCGCCGGCGATGACCAGGTCCTCCATGCCCGACATGATCGAGGCCGCCGCCAGGTTCACCGTGGTGATGCCCGAGCCGCAGAACCGGTCCAGGGTCATGCCGCTGGCCTTGACGTCGTAGCCGGCGTCCAGCGCCGCCATCCGGCCCAGGTCGCCGCCCTGCTTGCCGCGCTGGGTGCTGGTGCCCCAGATGATGTCGTCAACCTCGGCGGTGTTGAGGTTGTTGCGCTCGGCCAGGGCCTTCAGCACCGTGGCGGCCAGATGCTGAGGGTGGAAGTCGGCCAGGGCTCCCTTGCCGACCTTGCCGATGCCGCGCGGCGTGCGGCAGGCGTCGATGATCAGGGCTTCGGGCATGGCGGCGTTCCTCCCAGAACGATTGTTTGAACGGAGGAGAGCGCCGGCGCCCTTGGGTCAGTCTAGGGGATTTTTCGATGGGCTGGAGCGTGTTTGCTTCTCATTGAAACAACCACTGATCCCCATTCCCGGCGAAGGCCGGGATCCAGATACATCTGAGCGGCTCTGGGCTTCACCTGGGCCCCGGCCTTCGCCGGGGAGAAGGGGAAAGATTGTCGGTCGATCACCAAAGGCCACGCGACTACAGCTTCAGCCGCATGAACACCGTGCCGTCCGGTGTCGGCGCGTAGTAGGGGCCGGTGCGCTCGAAGCCCATGGCGTCGTACAGGCCCATGGCGGTGGTCATGCTGGGCAGGGTGTCCAGCCGCAGCTCGTCATAGCCGAGCGCTCGGGCGGTCTGGATCACCGCCTCGGTCATCGCCTTGCCCAGGCCAAGACCGCGCGCCGCCGGCAGCAGATAGAGCCGCTTCATCTCGCAGCAGCCGTCGGGGGTGATCGGGCGCAGGCCCACGCAGCCCAGGGGCCGGCCCGCGGCGTCCCGCGCCAGCAGCAGTTCGCCCTTCGGCGGCGCGTACTTGCCGGGCAGGCCGGCCAGTTCGCCGCTGAAGTCCTGATAGCCCAGGTCGATGCTCAGGGTGGCGACGTAGTCCTCGAACAGCGCGACCACCGCCGCCAAATCGGCGGCCGTGCGGACAGGGCGGATGGAGGCGTCGGCGGCCATGTCGCAGGAAAGCAGGATACCGTCGCCGTCCGCAACGGCCGGGGATCGACAGGGGCGATTGTTCGTCAGCTCTCGGCTCGCAAGGGAGAAGGAAACGGCTTCCAAACCTTGCGCTTCTCGACCCGCGCGGTGCATGAGGATATCGACGCGGTGGCGGGCGCGATTTGGCGTTCTGTCGACGCCGCGAGCCCGCCCGGCCCCTCTGGGGCCGCCTCCCCATATAGGGAGGACAGGATCTAAGCCAGGTGGCCGCCCCGTGGCCAGGAATTGAGACATGACCGAAACCACCTCTTCCAAAGTGATCCAAGGCCGCACCGGCCCCTGGGAAATCGTTCTTGGCCTGGAGGTCCACGCCCAGGTCGCCAGCGTGTCCAAGCTGTTCTCCGGCGCCGCCGTCGGTTTCGGCGCGGGTCCCAACCAGCAGGTCAGCCTGGTGGACGCGGCCATGCCCGGCATGCTGCCGGTCCTGAACCGGTTCTGCGTCGAGCAGGCGGTGAAGACGGGCCTTGGCCTGAAGGCGCAGATCAATCTGAAGAGCCGTTTCGACCGCAAGAACTACTTCTATCCCGACCTGCCGCAGGGCTATCAGATCAGCCAGTTCGACCAGCCGATCGTCGGCGAGGGCGTGGTGACCGTCGAGCGTGACGACGGCACGACCTTCGACGTGCGCATCGAGCGCCTGCACCTGGAGCAGGACGCCGGCAAGTCGCTGCACGACCAGGACCCGAACGCCACCTATGTCGACCTGAACCGCGCGGGCACGGCGCTGATGGAGATCGTCTCCAGGCCCGACATGCGCTGCTCGGAGGAGGCCGCCGCCTACGTCAAGAAGCTGCGCACGATCCTGGTCTATCTGGGCACCTGCGACGGCGACATGGAGAAGGGCAACCTGCGCGCCGACGTCAACGTCTCGGTCTGTCGCCCCGGCGCCTACGAGAAGTATCGTGAGACCGGCAGCTTCGAACACCTGGGCACGCGCTGCGAGATCAAGAACGTCAACAGCTACCGCTACATCCAGCAGGCCATCGAATACGAGGCCCGTCGCCAGATCGAGATCCTGGAAGACGGCGGCAAGATCGACCAGGAGACCCGGCTGTTCGACCCGAACAAGCTGGAGACCCGCTCGATGCGGTCGAAGGAAGAGGCGCACGACTACCGTTACTTCCCCGATCCCGACCTGCTGCCGCTGGTTCTGGACCCGGTCTGGGTGAAGGAAATCCAGGAGACCCTGCCGGAACTGCCGGACGCCAAGAAGGCCCGCCTGCAAAGCCAGTACGGCCTGTCGGCCTATGACGCCGGCGTGCTGATCATCGAGGCCGACCGCGCGGACTATTTCGAAGCCGCCGCGAAGGGCCGCGACGCCAAGCTGGTGTCCAACTGGGTGACCAACGAGCTGCTGTCCAAGCTGTCGGCCGGCGGGCACGAGATCGCCGAGTCGCCGTTGCCGGCCTCGGACATCGCTCAGCTGGTCGAGCTGATCGAGAACGGCACCATCAGCTCCAAGATCGCCAAGGAGGTCTTCGAGCACATGTGGGCCGGCGAGGGCCGTCCGGCGCAGATCGTCGAGGCGCGCGGCCTGGTGCAGATCAACGACACCGGCGCCATCGAGGCGGCGATCGACGCCCTGATCGCGGCCAACCCCGACAAGGCCGAGGCCGTGAAGGAAAAGCCCCAGGCCATCGGCTGGTTCGTCGGCCAGGTGATGAAGGAGACCGGCGGCAAGGCCAATCCGGCCACCGTCAACGAACTGCTGCGGAGCAAGCTGGGGCTCTGATCCTCTTCCCGGCTCGCCAACAAGACAAAGGGCCCGCCGCTTATGCGACGGGCCCTTTTCACGACCGGAGCGTCCGGCCTTACGGCTTGGGCGTTTCCGAGGTCGGGGCGCCGGCCGGGTCGGATCCTGCGCCGGCCGGCCTGTGGTGCTTCTTGGCCTTCTTTTCGGGCTTGGCGTCCGCGGCCGCAGCCGCGCCGTCGGTCGGGGTGTCGGAGGCGGTGGCCGAGCTCGGCGTGCCGCTGCTGGTGGCGCTGTCGGCGTCGGAGGACGGTGTCCCCGCCGGGTCGGTCGGCGGAGCCACCGTCCAGGAGGAGGGGGCCTGGGACGAGGACGGGGCGCTGGGGCTGGTGGTCTGGGCGGAAGGATCGGTGACTGGCGCGGTCTGCTGGGCCAGGGCCGATCCGGCGTAACCGGCGGCGGTCAGGGCGAGGACGGCGGCCGAGATGCGAAGATTGATCATGGGAGCGTCTTGTTGCTGTCGCGTCGGAAGGTGACACGACCGACACGCTGGCCCCCGAATGCGTTGGGAATAACCCCGCAATCAGACCATCTCGCCGCATGCGCGGCGATCATGCGGCGAATGGCGACGCTTCTCGAGACTCTCGAAGACGCGCCGCCAAGTTCGTCAGGTCGACATCGCTAGTTGTTGATGATGTCGAAGATCAGTCCGGTGGCGATCGCCGCCAGGACGTAGTCATTGCCGGCGCGGTACCAGTAGTAGCCGCGCGGCGGCGGACGCAGGCGATAGTACCCGTAGTCGTGGATGATATAGCCATTGCCGCGATAATAGGGCGGCAGGTAACCGCCGCGACGCCAGGCGTTGTAGCCGGGCCGATAGCCCGGGCGGCCATAGTAGTAGGCCGGCGGCGCGCCGTAGCTCCAACGGTTGTTGTAGTAGTAGCCGTTGTGGCGGCCGTTATCCCAGCGGCTGTCGCGGTGGTCCCAGCCGTTGTGGCGGCCATAGTCGCGATCTCCGCGTCCGTCATGGCGTCCGCCGTCCCAGCGACCGCCGCCGTCGCGACCGTAGCCGCGTCCGTCGTGGCGGTCGCCACGATCCCGGCCATGATCCTGCGCCGAAGCGTCGCCGGCCATGGCCATCGGGCCGGCCACGGCGGCCATGGCCGCGAGGGTGAGCAACAAGCGCTTCATCCGACGTCTCCTTCTACCTTCGGCGGTCCGACAACCGCCTCATCCTCCGACCTTCGAGGCCAGTTTCGGTCGCGGTGGCTGAACCTCGCCTGAACGGCGCCGTCAGATCGGAACACGAGCGGCCTTGGCGACAGCGCCGGACGGGGCCATGTTGGTGGTCAAAAGAAACGTCCTGCCAACATTCTCGGGAGTCCGCCGATGAGCCGTCCGATCGAGCTGTACTATTGGCCCACGCCGAACGGCTGGAAGATCTCGATCGCCCTGGAGGAGATGGGGCTGGCCTATACGATGATCCCGGTGAACATCGGGACGGGCGAGCAGTTCAAGCCGGACTTCCTGGCCATCAGCCCCAACAACCGCATGCCGGCCATCGTCGATCCCGAGGGGCCGGACGGCCGGCCGATCTCGGTGTTTGAATCCGGGGCCATCCTGCAGTACCTGGGCCGCAAGACCGGCCAGTTCTATGGGGCGAGCGAGCGCGAGCGGGTCGAGATCGACCAGTGGCTGATGTGGCAGATGGGCGGCCTGGGGCCGATGGCGGGCCAGACCCACCACTTCCGCCAGTACGCCGCGGCGATCGTCAGCGACCAGCGCCAGATCGCCTATGGCGCCATCCGCTACACCAATGAGACCCACCGCCTGTACGGCGTGCTCGACAAACAGCTGGCCGGGAAGGATTTCATCTGCGGCCAATTGTCCATCGCCGACTTCGCCTGCTGGGGCTGGGTCGTGCCGTGGAAGAACCAGGGCATCCTCCTGGAGGAGTTCCCACACCTGAAGGCATGGTTCGAGCGCATGGCCGCCCGCGACGCCGTTGATCGGGGCTTCAAGCTGGGCGCGGAGTTGCGCCGCCAAGGCCTGCAGGCGCCTGGGAAGGCGCAGGAAGAGGCTCGAAGAGTCCTGTTCGGCCAGCGCGCCCGTTAACCTGCTGTATACGGCGGTTTACACTTAGTAACATCCGTGAATCATTTATGTATTCATGGACGAGATTCATGATGTCGTCGCCCTTAACTATATGTTCAGTGCCGATGGACTTTTCTCCTCTCAGAACCAAGCGGAGCTAGAACGGCGACGCGGGCTGAAGGAAATAGAAGCCATGATGATGGGTATCGAACCACCGGCCGCCATCCACGGGATTCCGCTGCCGACCACCGACACCACGGGCGACGAGCTGTTCCGTATGGGCCTGCTCTATTCGACCGGCCAGGGCGGCGCGCCGCTGGACTACGTCTCGGCCCACATGCTGTTCAATCTGGCCGCGATGCGCGGTTCGGTCGAAGCCAAGCTCTATCGCAAGGAAATCTCGCAGGAGATGGCCAGCGAGGATGTCGCCGAAGCCCAGCGCCAGGCGCGCGAGTGGCTGTCCCACGGCTGAGCCCGGTAAGGCTGGCTTGATGACGCGTGAAAGGCTTCCGCTTCCACGGAAGCCGTTGACCGCCTAGCTGAAGCCGATCGGCGTCAGGTCGCGAAGGCGCGGCCGCATCGGCAGGCCCCCCGGACACTCCGCCGCGCGGTGCGAACCGCCGCAACGGCGCCAGGTCCGCCCGGCCGCGACCACCACCTCAACGCACCGCCGACCGGTCGCCCAGCAAGCAGGGGATGGTCATGGCGATGATGTAGAGATCCAGCCAGAATGACTGGCGTTCAATATATTCGATGTCCAGGGCCACGCGCTCCTGCACCAGCTCGGCGGTGTCTACAGGTCCGCGCGAGCCGTTGATCGCCGCCCAACCGGTGACGCCGGGCTTCATGCGGTGACGGTGGGCGTAGCGGGCGACCAGCTTCTCGGACTCCACGTCGCCGCTCTTCATGCCGATGGCGTGGGGGCGGGGGCCGACCATCGACATCTCGCCGCGCAGAACGTTGAACAACTGCGGCAGCTCGTCGAGGCTGGCCTTGCGGATGAACTTGCCGACCTTGGTGACGCGGTCGTCGTTGGCGGTGACCTGGCGCGCGGCCTTGGCGTCGGCGGCTTCGTGGCGCATCGAGCGGAACTTCCAGACCAGGATCGCCTCGTTGTTGAAGCCATGGCGACGCTGGCGGAAGAACACCGGACCGGGGCTGTCCAGCTTGATGGCCAGGGCGACCAGCAGCATCACGGGCGCGGCGGCCAGCAGGCCCAGCGATCCCACCACCACATCCTGGACACGCTTGACGGAGGCGCGGCGCGCATCGGTGGCGACCCCGGACAGATCCACATAGTGGGCCAGCGAGGCGTTGCGTTGCGTCTCGCGGTCCAGGTCGATGAACAGGCTGACGGGATTGGGCAGGATCTCCAGCCGTTCGACCAACTGGCTGACCCGGGCGTGAGCGGAGGAGCTCACCGCGATGATCACCCGATCGACGCAGGGCATGATGCGGTGGACCAGCAGGCTGCCGGTGTCGCCCAGCACGGGCACGCCCAGCACTTGGGACGGCGAGCGGTCGGAGCGGTCGTCGAATATGCCCAGCACATTGACGTCGCCGGTGGCCAGGGCGGAGCGGATGAAACGCTCGGCATTGGTCGTCGCGCCCACGATCACGATATTGGGGGTCAGGAGGCCATCGCGCCGGCCGTGGTCGATCATGCGCCACCAGGCGACGTGCAGAGCGGCGGTGGTGGCGGCCAGGGCGATCCCCCAGCCGGCGAACAGGGCGATGTCCATCTGGCTGGACCTGACGATCAAGGTCGCCAGCAGCACCACCACGCCGACCACGCCGAAGGCGGCCGACACCCGCAGGGCCTGACGGCCCAAGGTCTCGCGACGGTGGAAGGTGTAGGCCTCCAGCAGATGCAGGGCGAGCGGCAGGGCCAGGGCGCCCAGCATCAGCGGCGCCAGGACGTTGGTCGTCGGGCGGGCGATCGAGGCCACGGCGGCGGTGACGCCGGCGAAGACCAGACCGTCGACCACGCGAAACAGCCGCGACAGACTGCGCACCTGCATCCGGGCCCGGGCGGGAACCAGGCGGCCGGGCCGGAACGGGCCGCGCCGGCCGACGCCCTCGCTCGCCTCGTCCTCGATCACCAGGCGCGGCGCGGCGGTTTCGGCCTCGAGCTCGGCGACATCCTTCAGTTCCGGCGTGTGCGCGATTGCGGACGACATCAGACCCGACCCCCTTGTAGAACGGGGTTCAACCTAGCCTCGCGGTCTAAGCTTCACGTTAACGTGGATTTTTCGAGACAGCGCGTTGTCATGCCGTCGCGAACAGGCTATCGAACCGCTCCCCTCTCAGGAGGAGACGTGGCCGAGAGGCTGAAGGCACCGCTTTGCTAAAGCGGCATACCCCAAAAGGGTATCGAGGGTTCGAATCCCTCCGTCTCCGCCACCCCTTCACCAGGCTTTCGCGACCAAGGGGGGATGGGCTGCTCCCTCTTCTTCTCCGCCTTCGTCGGGTTGTCCCAGGGGTTCATTCGACAACCTCCCGATCCCTGTCGTCCGGACGAGGGACCCGACGTCGCTCGACGTGACGCTGGGTTTTGCAGGATTGTTCAGCGGGTCGTAAGACTCCAGCGGGGAGACCGACCTTGCCGGCCGAACCCGCTGGGAGTCGAACGCCTTGGATGTGCCTCTGTTGAATCTGCTGGTCGCCCTGGGCGTGGGTCTGCTGATCGGGACGGGGCGCGAGCGCGCCATCAACGACCCGAAGGGGCCGGCCGATGCGGGCGTGCGCACCTTCTCCCTCGCCGCCCTTGGGGGCGCCGTGGCGATCACGTGCGGCGGCGTCATGCTGCTGGCGGTCCTGGCCGTCGCCATCGCCGCCCTGGCGGGCCTGAGCTATTGGCGCAACCGCGAGCAAGAGGGGCCCGGCCTGACGACCGAGTTCGCGCTGCTGCTGACGGTGCTGTCCGGCGGCCTGGCCATGAAGGCCCCGTCCGCCGCCGGCGCGGTGGGCATCGTGGCCGCCCTGCTGCTGTCCAGCCGCGAGCGCTTGCATCACTTCGTGCGCACGGTGCTGACCGAGGACGAGGTCCGTTCGGCCCTGATCCTGGGCGCGGCCCTGATCGTGGTCATGCCGTTGCTGCCCGACCGGCAGATGGGTCCCTACGAGGCGCTCAATCCTCAATCCGTCTGGCGGCTGGTGGTGCTGGTGCTGCTGATCGGCGCGATCGGCCACCTGGCGACGCGGGTGCTCGGGCCGCGGTTCGGCCTGTCGATCTCGGGCCTGGCCTCGGGCTTCGTGTCCAGCTCGGCGACGATCGGGGCCATGGGCGCGCGGGCGGCCAAGGATCCGAAGGTCATGAGCTCGGCGGTGGCCGGCGCGGTGCTTTCCACCGTCGCCACCGTGGTCCAGATGGCCCTGGTTGTAGGGGCCACCAGCCCGGCCGCCCTGCAGGTGATGGCTGCTCCGCTGATCTGCGCCGGCCTGGCCGCCGCGGGCTACGGCGCGGTCTTCACGATCGCGGCTCTGCGGACCCCGCCGCCGAAGGAGGGGGGGCGGCCGGACAGCGCCTTCAGCCTGATCGGCGCCCTGATCTTCGCCCTGACCCTGTCGGTGGTGCTGCTGGCCTCGGCCGCCCTGCGCGCGGAGTTCGGAGCGACGGGCGCGATCCTGGCGGCCGCCGTCGCCGGCTTCGTCGACACTCATGCGCCCGCGATCTCGATCGCTTCGCTGACCGCCAACGGCCGGATCTCGGCGCAGGACGCCGTGATCCCTATCCTGGCGGGCTTCACCACCAACACGATCACCAAGATCGTGGTGGCCTCCACCAGCGGAGGTCGCGCCTTCGCCCTGAGAGTGGCTCCCGGCGTGGTTCTGGTGGCGGCGGCCGCCTGGGCCGGCGCTCTGATCGGTCACGTCGTCAACTGAGGCGGACTCCCATGCCGCCTGATCCTCAATCCGATCTTGATCGCCCTGCCATCCGCCGCCTATGCAAGTGTTTTCGGCGTGGTTGTTCATGAGTCCTTCTCGTCCCCCGACCCGGCCAGCGGCCGAACGCAACATCGCCTCGTACGCCGTGGACCTCGCCGCGGCCCTGGGCGCCCGCGCGGCCTTCACCCTGACGGGGGGAATGGCGATGTACCTGAACCGGGCCGTATCGACCCATCCGGGGCTGACGGCCGTCTATAACCAGCACGAACAGGCCTGCGCCGCCGCCGCCGAGGGCTACGCCAAGGCTACGGACTATCGAGGCGCGGGCCTGGCGGTGGTCACCGCCGGTCCGGGGGTCACCAACACCATCACCAGCCTGTGCTCGGCCTATGGCGACAGCGCGCCGGTGATCGTGCTGGCCGGCCAGGTCAAGACCGCCGACATCGACGCCTTCGGCACGCGCACCCATGGCGCCCAGGAGGTGCGGTCGCGCGACCTGATCAGCCCCTGCGTCAAGCGCTTCATCCGGCTGACCGCGGCGGATTTCCGCGAGGAGCTGATCGAGACCTTCGCCGAGGCCTTCGCCGGACGGCCGGGGCCGGTGTTCGTCGAGATCCCGCTCGACATCCAGAACGTGGTGATCGACGACACGCCCGAAGATGTCGAGGCGGCGGTCGAGGCGATCCGGGCCCGGGTCGCTGCCCAGGTCGGTCCCGCCGATCTCGCCGCCTTGACCGAGGCCCTGACCTGGCTGCTCGAGGCCGAGCGTCCGCTGGTCTATATCGGCAACGGCTGCCGGCTGGCCCAAGTGGAGGCCGCGGCGCGCAGCTTCATCGAGGCGCACGGCCTGCCGGCGGTGGTCTCCTGGGTGTCGATCGACCAGCTGCCGACCGAGCATCCGCTGAACTTCGGCGCGCCAGGCGGCATGGCGCCGCTCTCGGCCAACCAGATCCTCTATAGGGCCGACCGGGTGCTGTTCCTGGGCGCGCGGCTGGACTTGGGCACCACGGCCTTCCAGCGCCAGGATTTCGGAGGCCAGGCCCAGCGGGTGATGATCGACATCGACCCCAGCGAACTGGCCAAGTTCGACGGCATGCCGGACACGCGCGCCGTTCGGGCGGATCTGAAGGCCCTGCCGGCCGGCGTCGGCGCGACCCGGGATCGCCCCAAGGCCATGGCGGCCGACTGGCTGGCCTGGTGCGAGGCGCGCCGAGCCGAATATGCGGTCGATGAGCGCCGACGCCTGACGGTCGACAGCCTCAACGTCTACGGCGTGGCCCAGCGCCTGTCGGCCTGGTCGCCCGGCAAGGTCTTCGCGCCCACCAGTTCGGGCTGGGCCATCGAGGCCTTCTTCCGCTTCTTCGCGCCGCGCGAGGACGCCCGCATCTTCTTCGGCGCCTCGCTGGGCGCCATGGGCCTGGGCCTGCCCCAAGCGTTGGGCGCCAGCTTCGCCACCGACAAGCAGGTGATCTGCGTCGAGGCCGACGGCGGCCTGATGCTGAACCTGCAGGAGCTGGCGACCCTGGCCAACTACGCCCCCAAGGGCTTCGTGCTGTTCGTGCTCAACAACGACGGCTACGGCTCGATCCTGGCCTCGCAGATCCGTCACTTCGGCGCGGCCGGCGGGTCGGACAGGGACTCCGGCGTCTTCATCCCCGACTACGGCCGGGTCGCCCCGGCGTTCGGCCTGCGCTATCTGCGGATCGACAGCCTGGAGGCGTTGGACGCCCTGCTGCCGACCCTGGCCGCGGACGCCCCGCCGGTGGTTGTCGACCTGATGATCGACGCCACGGAGTCGCGCGGTCCGGCGGTCAAGACGGTGATATCGCCGGAGGGCAAGCTGTCGTCCACGCCGCTGTCGGACATCCAGTGGTAGCGGCCTCGTGAGCGAACGCATCGCCAGCCGCTGCATCTGCTGCGACGGCGAGCGCCTGCGCAAGTCGCCAGCGATCCTGATGCCCTTCGTCGCCAAGCGGGTGTTCGACTGGGAGCCGGTCGAAATCACGCCCGACTGGGGCATGAAGACCCTGCGCCTGGGCATGGCCTACCCGCTGTGCAACTCGGTGCAGTGCCGCGACTGCGGGGCGCTGTTCCTGGACATCCGGTTCAGCGACGCGGAGATGGCGCGGCTCTACACCGGTTATCGCAACGCCGAGTACACGGCGATGCGCGAGCGCTTCGAGCCCGGCTACGCGGCCCTGAACACCGCCCTGGCCGAGCGGGCGGCCTACCTGCCGCAGGTCGAGGCGATGATCGCGCCGCATCTGGCGGGGCCGCCGCACGTGCTGGACTGGGGCGGCGACACCGGCCTCAACACGCCCTTCCGGGACGGCGCTGCGAGCCTGTCGGTGCACGACATTTCGGGCCTGACCCTGGTCGAAGGCGTCGCCGCCGTCGATCGCGACGACCTGGTGCGGGCCCGGTTCGACCTGGTGGTCTGCAGCAACGTGCTGGAGCACGTGCCGGCCCCGGCGGCCCTGCTGGACGACATCGCCGAGGCGATGTCGCCGGAAACCCTGCTCTATCTGGAAGTGCCGTACGAGGCCTACATGATCCAGAACGCCGGGGTCGAAGACCTGGCGGCGGGCCGGAAGTACTGGCACGAGCACGTCAATTTCTTCACCGAAACGTCGCTGCGCGCCCTGGTCGCCCGCCAGGGTCTGGCGATCGTCCATTTCGAGATCCTGGAGACCGAGATCTACGGACGGACGGGCCGGCTGTTCTGCATGCTCTGCCGGAAGGGCTAGAGGTAGAGGACTTCGCTGTTCGGATAGGTCTCGCGGAAGAACGCGTCCAGCTTGGAGAACTGCGAGACGGTGCAGACAATCAGGCCGCCGTTGATCCGGGCGACGTCGGTCGGGGCCACGAACTGGAAAGTGCCTTGGCCCTCGGCCGACAAAGCCGGCGCGTTGCGGTCGATCACCGCGACGACATTGCCTTCCAGCCCGTTCAGCGGACCGCTGGGCAGCAGGCTGCGATGGAAGTTGTCGCCAAAGCCGTAGACGAAGAACTTTCGGTCCTTCAGTTCGGCATGAACCTTGGCCCAGCGCGACGCCTCGGCTTGCAGATAGGCCTCGATGGCGGCGGGGACAGCCTGCTCGGCCCGTCGGTTCTGCAGGACGACATACTGGGCCGGATAGAACTCGCCCAGGGCGTAGGGCATGCGATAGGTCCCGCCGGCTACGACGTCGAAACCTTGCGGCGCGATCTTCAGGATCGACCGCTGCGAGAAGTGGTTGATGTGCAGTCGGTCGACATAATAGCCGAAATGGGGCTGCGGAAAGCTGGCATAGAGTTTCGGATCCGGCGTTTCGATGTGGACCAGGCCGCCTTCGCCGACCAGGCCGAACAGGTCCTTGATCTGATCGATGTCGGCCATGTGCTCGACCACGTGGCTGAGGATCACCAGGTCGTGGCCGGCGTCCGGGAATTGGTCGCTGAACCGCAGGTTCGGCAGGTCCGACGGGAAGTTGGCGTTGATGTCGAAGCCCAGGAACTGGACCTGCGGGAAGCGCTCGGCCAGGACGTGCAGCAGCCCGCCGCCGCCGCAGCCGAAGTCCAGAACCGAACGGACCGACCGCGAGGCGATCAGGCCGGCCAGGATCTCGGCCTGGGGCAGGTTGCGATACTGGCCGTGCCGTTGGGCGGCGTCGTTGGCGACCGCCGCATAGTAGTCGCGATAACCGATCGGATCGCGGGGCCAGGTGTAGGCGAAGTCGCAGTCCGGGCAGCCGTACAGGGTGATGGCGCCGGGCAGGTGCGGCTTGTCGCCGAAACGCAGCTCGGCGATCGGCGCGCCGGCCTGGCGGTCGCAGATCGGGCAGGAGGGCTTGTGGGACATGATCTCTAGGGCGCCGTCGACTTCAGGAACATCTTGGAAGCTTCCTGCGCGGCGTCACGGGCGCGGATCAGGGCGTTTGTCGCTTCGGTCTCGCGCCGGGCCATTTGCTGGAGCGTGTTGCTGTAGGTCCAGAGCTCGGCGAACTGCGCCATCCGGTCCGATCGGCAATGGACCAGGGCGGCCTCCAGGGCGCGACGATGGCCCAAGGTGAGGTGATAGCCCGAATGGGCCGCCCGCAGGATGTTCTCGAACACCGTATCGACCAGCGTGACGCTCGGTGGATCGTAGGAGGTCACCTGCCGATGGCCGTTGGTGCGCTCGAAAAGGTCGGCCGGCGCGCCGACCTTTTCGGCGACCTCGATCAGCATGCGGGGCAGGTCTCCCGCGTAGTCGAAGAAGTTGCCGCCGTTGTAGTCGATGGTCTGGGAGTTATCGACCCTGTGCACCAGATGGTTGGCCGCGCTGTAATAGGCCGGGGCGTGGGCGTGCTTTTCCAAGAAGGCGACCACGTGCGGGTGGCGTGTGTCGCTGCGCAGATAGGGCTCGGCGTCCAAGGACCGGGCGACCTCGGTGCTTTCGATCTGGGCGCTGATGAAAGCCAGCTGATTGATCCCGAATGCGCTGAACAGATCGATGAAGGTGTCGAAGCGCCTGTCTGGCACGTTGTTCAGTCTCGGGTAGAGCGTCTGGCTCAGATCGGCGTTGGCGGCGCTCTTGTTCAGGGTCAGGAAGCTGGGCGCCTCGCGCTCGAGGATCGAGACCACGCTCCGCACCCCGTCCTCCAGCAACACGTCGTCCGAGCCGAAGGTCCAGGTGTAGCGGCCGCGGGCCCGCCAGGGCGCGGCGAACAGGTTGAAGAAGCCGCCCTCGTCGCGGGCGTTGAGCATGTAGCCCAAGCGCGGGTAGTGCGCGGCCAAGGCCCGGATCATGCCGACCGTCTCGGCGCTCGAGGCGTTGTCGCTGATCAGCAGCTCGACCTTGTCCTCAAGCCCGTCCGTCAGCTGATCGGCGATGCATTGCACGGTCAATTTCAGTTCGGCGGCGCGCTCATGGGTGGGGATGACGATGCTGAGCACCGGCGGCTGAGCGAACGGCCGGACCTGGCTGTCGGCGAGAGCGCATTCGAGTTTGGACATGGGCTCTCTCGCTTGAGGGTCAGGCGGACGCCATGGCGCGGGCGCGGCAGAAGCTGTGAAGGATGTCGAGCATATAGGCGATGTGGTCGTCGCCGAGGCCGGGATAGACCCCGATCCAGAACGTCCGCTCCATGATCGCGTCGGCGACGGTCAGGTCGCCGGCGATGCGGAAATTTCGGCCGGCCATGTAGGGCTGGCGCACCAGATTGCCGCCGAACAGCAGGCGCGTGCCGATCCTGGCGTCTTCCAAGGCGCGGGTCAGTTCGTTGCGGGTGAACGGCGCGTCCGGCTTGACGGTGATCGGGAAGCCAAACCAGGCCGGGTCGCTGTTCGGCGTCGCCTCGGGCAGCACCAGGAACGCCTGCAGGTCGGCCAAGCCGGCTTTCAGGGTGGCGAAGTTGCGCTTGCGGGCCGTGATGAAACCGTCGAGGTGGTCCAGCTGGGTCACCCCCACCGAGGCCTGCATGTCGGTCATCTTCAGATTATAGCCGAGGTGGCCGTAGATATATTTGTGGTCGTAGCCGCGCGGCAGGTCGCCCATCTTCCAGCCGAACCGCTTGCCGCAGGTGTTGTCCATGCCCGGCGCGCAGAAGCAGTCGCGGCCCCAGTCGCGGAACGACTCCGCCAGGCGGCGCAGGAACTCGTCGTTGGTGAAGACCGCTCCGCCTTCGCCCGTGGTGATGTGGTGGGCGGGATAGAAGCTGAGGGTGGCGACGTCGCCGAACGTGCCCACCTGTCTGCCGCCATAGGTCGAGCCCAGGGCGTCGCAGCAGTCTTCGACCAGCCACAGTCCGTGGTCGTCGCAGAGCTTGCGGATGGCGGCCAGGTCGAAGGGATTGCCCAGGGTGTGGGCGGCCATGATCGCCTTGGTCTTGGGGCCGATGGCGGCGGCGACCTTGTCGGGATCGAAATTGTAGGTGGTCGGCAGCATGTCGACGAACACGGGGACCAGGCCCGCGCCGAGCAGCGGATTGACCGTGGTCGGGAAACCGGTGGCGGCGGTGATCACCTCGTCGCCGGGCTTCAGCTGGCGAGCCTTCAGCTTGGGCGAGGTCAGGGCCGACAACGCCACCAGATTGGCGGACGAGCCGGAATTGACGGTCATCGCGAACCGGGCGCCCAGGCGCTGGGCCAGCTTGGCTTCGAAGGCGTCGTTGAAGCGGCCGGTGGTCAGCCAGAAGTCCAGGGACGAGTCGACCAGGCTGCGCATGTCGGACGCGTCGTAGATCCGCCCCGAGACCGGAACGGGCGAAGCGCCGGCTTCGAACGCCTTCGGCGCGTGGGCCAGCGCGTGGTATTCCTCGACCAGGGCGAGAATTCGGGCGCGGAGCGCCGCGGTCTCCTCAGAGGGTTCCTGAAACGAAATGACCTGCTCCCCGATGGCCCGCCCCTGCATGGCCTTGCTGCTCCGCCTCGGCGGAGACCAAGATTATCGCCGATTCGGCGCGTGTTCGACGCGCCAAACTGCCGCGTGGGACGCGGCGCGGGCGTTGCGTGCGTCCCGGTCGGCATTGGACGCGTCATGACCATCGGCATCAACGGGGATTTCTGGCGAGGACGGCGAGTGCTGCTGACTGGCCATACCGGCTTCAAGGGCGGCTGGATGAGCCTGTGGCTGGAGCGGCTGGGGGCGACCGTGCGCGGCATGGCGCTGGCGCCGGACAGCGAGCCCAGCTTGTTCGAGGCGGCGCGGATTGCTCAGGGTCTGGACAGCGTGATCGCCGACATACGCGATCCCGATGCGATGGACGCCGTCGTGCTGGATTTCGCGCCGTCGGTGGTGATCCACATGGCCGCCCAGCCCCTGGTGCGGCGCTCCTATGACGAACCGCGCGAGACCTTCGCCACCAACCTGATGGGCACGGTCAACCTGCTGGACGCGGTGCGCCGGCTGCCCCGTCCCGCCACGACGCTGATCATCACGACCGACAAGGTCTACGAGAACCTTGAGCACGGCCAGGCCTATCGCGAGGGCGACCGTCTGGGCGGACGCGATCCCTACAGCGCCAGCAAGGCGTGCGCCGAGCTGGCGGTGAAAGCCTATTTCGCTTCATCCCTGGACGCGGCGGGCGCGGCGGTGGGCGTGGCCCGGGCCGGCAACGTGATCGGCGGCGGCGACTGGTCGCGCGACCGTCTGCTGCCCGACGTCC
>NZ_JBAPVS010000126.1:0-5118 GCF_049283275.1 Caulobacter sp.
AGAAGATACTGAAAATCCGGATTTATCTCCGCTGAGAGAGCTATTTCGGCACGATAATCTTCAAGATTGTACTTCTTCCATAAGGAATTGCCATTTAGACAGTTCCAATCTGTCTCGCTTATTCCCAATTTGGAAATAGAGAATTCCGGTTTTGCATTTACAAGTTTGTTGGCGGGGTCGTGGCTGGAGTTAATCCAAAAGGTAGAAAAAGATACTATAGATCCAATAAGTAGGGTAAGAGTTGTTATTTTTGTTGTCCTATTTACTCTTTTTCCGTCGTTATCTCGGTAGAGCCAATACCCTGCTAGAAATATGAATCCCGTCCCGCAGGCGACCGCCAAGCCGGAGATAGGAGCCTCTAGAATGGTCTTGAGTAGATCACTCGAATCCATTCGCCATTCCCCGCGCCGCCATCGTTAGGGGGGAACAATATTGCACGAATGAGTTGTGCGCCATCTCAACCTCACCGCCGGTGTTTGAGGCTGGTGGCGCTTTTACTCCGCCGCCACCGCTTCCGGCGCCGTGGCCTTCACGCCCATCGGCCGCAAATCCAGGTCCTGGAACAGGGCGCTGTCCTCGTCCTGGCCGGGCAGGGGCGTGGTCAGCAGCTTGCCGCCGACGAAGATCGAATTGGCGCCGGCCAGGAAGCACAGGGCCTGCAGCTCGCGGCTCATCTCGTCGCGGCCGGCCGAGAGGCGGACCATCGACCTGGGGCAGACGATCCGGGCCACGGCGATGGTGCGGACGAACTCGATCGAATCGATGGCCGTAGTCCCGTCAGCCAGCACTTTATCGCCTAAGGGCGTGCCGCTGACCGGCACCAGGCCGTTGATCGGCAGGCTGTCGGGGTGGCTGGGCAGGGTGGCCAACTGGTGCAGCAGGCTGGCGCGGTCGCGGCGGGTTTCGCCCATGCCGACGATGCCGCCGCAGCAGGTGCTCATGCCCGCGTCACGGACATAGGCCAGGGTGTCCAGCCGTTCCTGATAGGTGCGGGTGGTGACCACGTCGCCGTAATATTCCGGGCCGGTGTCGAGGTTGTGGTTGTAGTAGTCCAGGCCCGCGTCCTTCAGCGACTTGGCCTGGTCCGGGGTCAGCATGCCCAGGGTCGCGCAGGTCTCCAGGCCCAGGGCCTTCACCCCGCCGATCATCGCCGCCAGCTTGGGGAGATCCCGGTCCTTCAGCTCGCGCCAGGCCGCGCCCATGCAGAAGCGCTGGGCCCCGCCGTCGCGGGCTTCGCGGGCCTTGGCGATCACCACCTCGGCGTCCATCAGCTTCTCGGCCTTCAGGCCGGTCTTGAAGTGAGCCGACTGGCTGCAATAGCCGCAGTTCTCGGCGCAGCCGCCCGTCTTGACCGACAGCAGCTGCGACAGCTGCACTTCCGACGGGTCGAATCCTGCGCGGTGCACGGTCGCGGCCTGGAAGACCAGCTCCATGAACGGCTGGTCGAACAGGGCCTCGACTTGGGCGAGGGTCCAGTCGTGACGGGGTTGGGCGGCGTTGATCTGACTCATGGCGCGCAGGTTTGGACTCGGTCACATCGATTGGCAAGCACGTCCCGCGTGCGCTGGCCTGCATAGGCCCATGCAGCCAAAACCCGTCGGCCCGGTTATAATCGTCGCATGGATCACGAAATCGAGCTGAAGTTCCTGATCGCCCCCGAGGCTTCGAACGCGATCCTGGCCCGGCTTGAGGGACGGGAAGCGGTTCGACAGCTCGACGCCACCTATTTCGACACTGTCGACTACGCCCTGCGCAAGGCGGGCTATGGCCTGCGCATCCGCGACGGCGAGAACGGCCGCAAACAGACCCTCAAATCGGCCTCGTCCGGCGGCGTGTTCGCCCGCGGCGAATGGGAGAGCGCGGTGGCCGGCCCCGAGCCCGACCGCGACCTGCTGGCCAAGACCCCGGCCGCCAAGGTCATCAACGGCGCCGCCCTGACCCCGGTGTTCGCCACCAAGGTCAGGCGCGTGACCCGGATGATCGAACGCGATGGGGCGACCATCGAGGCGGCTCTGGACCAGGGCGAGCTGCCGGCCGCTGACCGCCGCGCGGCGGTCAGCGAACTGGAGCTGGAACTGAAGGCCGGGGCGCCGCGCGTGCTGTTCGACCTGGCCCGCGACCTGGCCGCCCACGCGCCGCTGCGCCTGTCGCTGGTCAGCAAGGCCGAGCGCGGCTACGCCCTGGCGCTCGACGAGGTCGACGGCCCCCGGCCCGATGTCCCGCTGGATCCTGGATCGACGACGGGAGAGGCCTTGCAGGCCCTGGGCCGAACGGCCCTGTGCCGCCTGTGCGCCGCCGCCGAGTCGCTGCACGCCCGCCCGGGTCCCGAGCGGCTGCACAGGCTGCGGGTGTCGGCGCGGCGGTTCCGGTCCCTGCTGTCGACCTTCAAGGCCCTGGCCGACGCGCCGGACGCCCGCCACGTCAAGGCCGAGCTGAAGTGGCTGGCCGACGAGCTGGGCGCGGCGCGGAATCTGGACGTGTTCATCGCCGACGTCTGGCGGCCGGCCGCCGAGACCCAGACGGCCCAGGACCAGACTGGACAAGACCAAGTCGGGCAGGACCCGTCGGCCTCCGCCCAGGATGAAGTCCGCGCCCTGGCGGCGTTCGGCAAGGCTTTGCTGGTCGCCCAGACGGACGCCTACGCCAAGGCCGACGCGGCCGTGGACAGCGCCCGCTTCCGCGCCCTGGCCATCGACGCCGCCGCCTGGCTGGAAGCCGGGGCCTGGACGACCGCCAAGGATCAGGAGGAGCGCCGCGACAAGCCCGCCGCCGCCTTCGCCGCCAAGGCGCTGGACAAGCGCCGCCGCCGCATCCGCAAGGACGGCCGCGACCTGGCCGGCCTCAGCCCCGAGGACCGTCACCACCTGCGCATCCGCGGCAAGAAGCTGCGTTACGCCGTCGAGGACCTGGGCGGGCTGTTTCCCGACCACCCCAAGCGCCTGGCCGGCTTCGTCGAGGCGACCAAGGCCTTGCAGGACGCCCTGGGCGTGCTCAACGACCTGGCCGTCCGCGAGGCCCTGGCCCGCGACGTCGCGATGGCCTGCGAAGATCCCGAGGCCGCCTTCGCCGCGGGCCGGCTGACCGCCGGCGGCCCCGAGCGCGAGGCCGAACTGCTGGTCGAGGCGCAGGGCGCCTACGTCACCTTCGTCGAAGCCAAGCGGTTCTGGTGATCGGTTATGTTCGGCATATAAAGAAATCCTTATGTCTTAATTGCGAGAAGGGACGGGGCGCGGTATAGACCACGCAAGCCCATCCCCCGACAGCAGGAGCCCGACCGTGGCCGACTACATCGTCAAGGACATCTCGCTCGCCGATTACGGCCGCAAGGAAATCGCCATCGCCGAGACCGAAATGCCCGGTCTGATGGCCACCCGCGCCGAATACGGCCCCAAGAAGGTCCTGAAAGGCGCCCGCATCGCCGGCAGCCTGCACATGACCATCCAGACCGCCGTTCTGATCGAGACCCTGACCGCGCTCGGCGCCGACGTGCGCTGGGCCTCGTGCAACATCTTCTCGACCCAGGACCACGCCGCGGCCGCCATCGCCGCCGCCGGCGTCCCGGTGTTCGCCTTCAAGGGCGAGAACCTGGTCGAGTACTGGGAATACGCCCACAAGATCTTCGAGTGGTCGGACGGCGGCTATCCGAACCTGATCCTCGACGACGGCGGCGACGCGACCCTGCTCTGCGTGCTGGGTCCCAAGGCCGAGAAGGATCCCTCGATCCTCAACAACCCGACCAACGAAGAAGAAGAAGCGCTCTACACCGTGATGAAGCGCTACCTGGCCGAAAAGCCGGGCTTCTATTCGGCGATCCGCGACGCCATCGGCGGCGTGTCGGAAGAAACCACCACGGGCGTGCACCGCCTGTACCAGATGGCTCAGAAGGGCGAACTGCCGTTCCCCGCCATCAACGTCAACGACAGCGTCACCAAGAGCAAGTTCGACAACCTGTACGGCTGCCGGGAATCGCTGGTCGACGCCATCCGTCGCGGCACCGACGTGATGCTGTCGGGCAAGGTCGCGGTGGTCTGCGGCTACGGCGACGTGGGCAAGGGCTCGGCGGCTTCGCTCCGTCAGGGCGGCGCCCGCGTGATCGTCACCGAAATCGACCCGATCTGCGCCCTGCAGGCGGCCATGGAAGGCTATGAAGTCCAGACCCTGGACGACTGCGCCGACCGCGCCGACATCTTCGTCACCGCCACGGGCAACAAGGACGTCATCACCGTCGATCACATGCGGGCGATGCGCAACAACGCCATCGTCTGCAACATCGGCCACTTCGACTCGGAAATTCAGGTCGCCGGCCTGAAGAACTTCAAGTGGGACGAGATCAAGCCGCAGGTCCACCACATCGAGTTCCCGGACGGCAAGAAGATCATCCTGCTGTCGGAAGGCCGCCTGGTGAACCTGGGCAATGCGACGGGCCACCCCTCGTTCGTGATGAGCGCCTCGTTCACCAACCAGACCCTGGCCCAGATCGAACTGTGGACCAACAAGTCGGCCTACAAGAACGACGTCTACACCCTGCCCAAGCACCTGGACGAAAAGGTCGCCCTGCTCCACCTGGAGAAGCTGGGCGCCAAGCTGTCGACCCTGCGCAAGGACCAGGCTGACTATATCGGCGTGCCCGAAAAGGGCCCGTTCAAGCCGGACCACTACCGCTACTAGGCTTCGCTTCAAGTAAGCTGGAAGGGCCCGCCGCGGAAACGCGGCGGGCCTTTTCTTTGGGCGGTCGAGCAAGATTTGGGACGCTCGGACAAAGCGATACCCGTGTTATTCGACGACTTGTCGCGCGCGGCTCCGCTCGCCCTGTTCAAGGCCGCAAGGCTCGGCTAAGCCGCTAACCATGCCGCTTGCCCTGATCATCTCAAGCCATGTCGCCGGCAGCCAGGTCGGCGCGACGGCCCAGGCCGCCGCCCTCGCGCAGTTCCGCATCGACTCGATGGTGGTGCCGACCGTGCTCTACGGGCGCCATCCGGGCTGGGGCCCCCCGGGGGGCGCGCCCACGCCGATCGAGGTGGTCGAGGGCATGCTCGAGGGCGTCGAGGCCAACGGCCTGCTGGGCCTGACCGACCTGGTCATCACCGGCTATTTCGCCGCCGCCGCCCAGGTTCGCGC
>NZ_JBAPVS010000127.1:0-15920 GCF_049283275.1 Caulobacter sp.
GCGCTGACCATGCCCCAGACCGCGATCGCGCCACAAAGGGCGGCGAACGCGCCGAGCGAATAGGGAGATGACGTTGCGGCCAGGACTCGTGACGCCAAGAGCGATCCTCACAGACGGTGGTCGCCCAAAGAGACCGCGTCGAAGCGCGCTCTCATCCCACAGGCGTCCTTTCGGGATGATGAAGGTCGGCTCTATGCCGCGCCCGTAAGGCGAAAAGGCGGCGCAGCTTAACCATTGATCAAGCATGACCATGATCAGCGACACATATCCGTCGCAACATTACAGGAATGTCAGAACATTACTTTCAGTACACTTCTTTAATTACACGTCATGAATGAGACGTAACGAGTATTCGCAGAATGTCGCGAGTATACCTTTGGACATGGAGCGCAGGGACGCGCCACCGACATCAACCGAAGGGACAATCCGATGCGTAAGTTCTTCACCAGCCTGACCACCGTGGCCACTCTGACGCTGGCCGCCGTGCCCGCCCTGGGCCTGCTGCAAGCCGCCCACGCCGCCGAGCCGACCGCCACCGTCTCGCTGGCCGGCCTGAACCTCTCCAACCCCGCCCACGCCGCCGAATTCCAGGCCCGTATCGACACCGCCGCCGACAGCGTCTGCCGCGAACTGGCCAGCACCAATCCCGGCGGCGACTTCACGATGGCTGGCTGCAAGTTCGAGGCCCGCAAGCAAGTGAAGGCCCAGCTGTCCAAGAGCCAGCGCGAAGGCCTGCAGACGGCCGCCCGCGCCACGCCGGTCACGCTCGCCGCCCGCTGAGCCGCAGATGATCCAGACAAGCAAAAGGCCCCGGACGGGAACGTCCGGGGCCTCCTTCTTTGGGTCGTGAGTGCAGAATATGTATTGAGAACATTTCATGAACATGAAATCATGAGCCGCATCCAATCGAGGCGCCCATGACCCGCCATGCCAACGATTTCCTGGTTCTACGGCATCTCGATCCGCATGTTCTTCAACGACCATGCCCCGCCGCATTTCCATGCCTATTATGGCGGTAACCAAGCCCTGGTCTCAATCGCTACAGGTCAGATTTTCCGAGGGACGCTTCCGCTCAAACAGCGCCGTCTCGTCGAGCAGTGGGCGTTGCGCTACAATGAAAGCCTGATGGTCGCCTGGTCGCTGGCTAGCGCAGACGAGCCGTTCGAAAGAATACCGGGACTGGACGCCGACAATGACTAGTAAGATCGTTCATGTGCGCAAACTGCAGAAGCTTGGCGGCTATCGCCTCAAGCTCTGGTTCACGGACGGCCAGGCCGGCGAGTGGGACTTCTCCAACCTCGCGACCCGGACCGGTGCGGCCGCCGCACCCTTCCGCGACCCGGCCTATTTCGATCGCGTCTTTCTGGAGATGGGCGCCCTGACCTGGCCCAACGGCTACGATTGGAGCCCCCAGGCGCTGCACGACGACATGGCGGCGGCGGGGGCGCTGAGAGCCGAGACAGCGGCGGCGTAACCCCGACAAGCAAGAGGCCCCGGACGGGAACGTTCGGGGCCTCTTCTTTGGCGGTAGGATTCAGGCCCTAAAGCCCCTTCACGATCCCCTCGACCATCTTCTTGGCGTCGCCGAACAGCATCATGGTGTTGTCGCGGAAGAACAACTCGTTCTCCACGCCCGCATAGCCGCTGCTCATGCCGCGCTTGATGAACAGCACGGTGCGGGCCTTTTCGACATCCAGGATCGGCATGCCGTAGATCGGGCTTTGCGGGTCGGTCTTGGCGGCCGGGTTGGTGACGTCGTTGGCGCCGATCACGAAGGCCACGTCGGCCGTCGAGAACTCGCTGTTGATGTCCTCCAGCTCGAACACCTCGTCATAGGGGACGTTGGCCTCGGCCAGCAGCACGTTCATGTGGCCGGGCATGCGGCCGGCGACGGGGTGGATGGCGTACTTCACCTCCACGCCCTCTTCCTTCAGCTTGTCGGCCATCTCGCGCAGGATGTGCTGGGCCTGGGAGACGGCCATGCCGTAGCCGGGGACGATGATCACCTTGCTGGCGTTCTTCATGATGAAGGCCGCGTCGTCGGCCGAGCCCTGCTTGACGGGGCGCGTCTCGACCTTGCCGCCCGGGCCCGCCACGGCGTCGGCCGCGCCGAAGCCGCCGAGGATCACCGAGATGAAGCTGCGGTTCATCGCCTTGCACATGATGTAGGACAGGATCGCCCCCGACGAGCCGACCAGGGCGCCGGTGATGATCAGGGTGGTGTTTTCCAGGGTGAAGCCCAGGGCCGCCGCGGCCCAGCCCGAATAGCTGTTCAGCATCGACACGACGACGGGCATGTCGGCGCCGCCGATCGGGATGATCAGGGTGACGCCGATCAGCAGGCTCAGGGCGAAGATCGCCCAGAACGCCCAGATCGCCGAGCCGCCCGAGATCACCAGCACCACCACCATGGCGACGATGGCCAGGGCGATGACGATGTTCAGCAGATGGCGAGCCGGCAGCAGGATCGGCGCGCCGCCCATATTGCCGTTCAGCTTGGCGAAGGCGATGACCGAACCGGTGAAGGTGACCGCGCCGATGGCCAGACCCAGCGACAGCTCGATCAGGCTGTTGAGGTGCACATGGCCGTCAGGGCCGACGATGCCGTAGGCCGCCGGGGTGTAGATCGCCGCCACGGCCACCAGACAGGCGGCCATGCCGACCAGGCTGTGGAAGGCCGCCACCAGTTGCGGCATCGAGGTCATGGCCACCTTGCGGGCGATCACCGCCCCCACCGTGCCGCCGACCGCGATCCCGCCCAGGATCAGGCCGATGGTCACGGGATCCAGCGCGCCCTGTTTCCAGAGCGTCGCCAGGGTGGTCAGCACGGCGATGGCCATGCCGATCATGCCGTTGCGGTTGCCCGCCTGGCTGGTCACCGGGCTGGACAGCCCGCGCAGCGCCAGGATGAAGAGCACCCCCGAGACGATGTAGAGGATGGCGGCGAGATTGGCGTTCATGGTCTGATTTTCCCCAAGTGGCGGCCGCGGCTCACTTCTTCTCTTTCTTTTTGTACATGGCCAGCATGCGCTGGGTGACCAGGAACCCGCCGAAGATGTTGACCGCGGCGAAGGCGGCGGCGACGGCGCCGGCCCCCTTGGAGATCCAGGTCGAGGCGGCCACCGCGCCGCCTTCCAGCCCCGCGTCGGCGCCGTGCGCAGCGGCAGCTAGGAGCGCGCCGACGATGATCACCGACGAGATGGCGTTGGTCACGGCCATCAGCGGGGTGTGCAGGGCTGGCGTCACGCTCCAGACGACGTAGTAGCCCACGAAGATGGCGAGCACGAAGATCGCCAGGCGGAACACGGTGGGGTCGACGGCTTCCATCTTAATCCCTCAGTTGAAAGGCGGTGCGACCGCCCCCCTTTTCCAAAATCGACACAGTCGATTTCAACGTTGGCTTCGACAAGCTCAGGATGAGGACGGAATGATCCGCCCTCTCCCTGAACACCTCATCCTGAGCTTGTCGAAGGACGAGGTGTTCACGCAGTGAATTAGCCGGCCAGCAGCGACGGATGCACCACCGCCCCGCCCTGGGTGACCAGGGCCGCCTTGAGGATCTCGTCCTCGAAGTCGGGGGAGAAAGCGCCTTCCTTGTTCAGGAACAGGCTGGACAGGGCGAACAGGTTGCGGGCGTACAGCGCCGAGGCGTCGGTGGCGATGCGGCCGGGCAGGTTGGGGATGCCCAGGATCTTGACGCCGTTGGCGGTGACCGCCGTCTCGCCCAGCTTGGCGCCGACCACGTTGCCGCCGGCCTCGATGGCCAGGTCGACGATCACCGAGCCCGGCCTCATCGACGCCACCTGAGCGGCCGAAACCAGCTTGGGCGCCGGGCGGCCGGGGATCAGGGCCGTGGTGATGACGATGTCCTGCTTGGCGATGTGCGCGGAGACCAGTTCGGCCTGCTTGGCCTGATATTCCTTGGACATTTCCTTGGCGTAGCCGCCGGCGGTCTGGGCGTTCTTGAACTCTTCGTCCTCGACGGCCAGGAACTTGGCGCCCAGCGACTCGACCTGCTCCTTGGTGGCGGGGCGAACGTCGGTGGCGGTGACCACCGCGCCCAGGCGGCGGGCGGTGGCGATGGCCTGCAGGCCGGCCACGCCCACGCCCATGATGAACACCTTGGCCGCGGCGATCGTGCCGGCGGCGGTCATCATCATCGGCAGGGCCTTGCCATAGGCCTCGGCCGCCTCGATCACGGCGCGGTAGCCGGCCAGGTTGGCTTGCGAGGACAGCATGTCCATCACCTGGGCCCGGGTGATGCGCGGGATGAATTCCATGGCCAGGGCGCTGGCGCCGGCCTTGGCCAGGGCGTTCAGCGTGTCCTTGTCCTGATGCGGGTTGAGCGCGGCCGCGACGATCGCGCCCTTCTTCAGGGCGGCGATCTCGGAAGCTTCGGGGGCGCGGACCTTGAACAGGACGTCGGCGTCCTTCAGGGCCTCTTTCGCCGTCTTGACCAGCTTGGCCCCGGCCGCCTCGTAGTCGGCGTCCGGATACGAGGCAGCCGTCCCAGCCCCGGCCTGCACGACGACCGAGAAGCCGGCCGCAGCCAGCTTCTTGACGGTCTCGGGCGTGGCCGCGACCCGGGTTTCACCACCGCGGGTCTCTTTCGTGACGGCGATAACGGCCATCGGCATACCCCTCCCAAGAGCGCTGTTTGCTTAGATAAGCTTGCGCGTCTCTCTAGGGGATGTTCTTGCCCGATGTCGAGCCTTACGCTCGCGGCAGGGGCAAAAATATACCGATGTCCACCGGTGTCAGTGGGCGGAGGCGGGCTTTTCGCGCAGGAACACCACGCCCAGAACCGCCAGCACGACGCCGGGAATCACGCCGCCGATGAAACCGGCCGCGGTGCAGAACCATAGGGTGATGGTCAGCAGCAGGACGGCGACGGCCAGCGAGCCCCACTTGGTCATCTTGCCAAAGGCTTCGAAGGTCGCGGACTGTTCGTGGATGTCCATTTCACCGCGTTGGTAGTCGCCGGCCATGTGTGTGTCCTAGGTCGATAAGGAAAAACGCCCCGCCACCTACAACGTGCAGCGCGCCGGCTCAAGCCGCCGGAATGTCGCGGTTGGCTCAGGCCCCGCAAATGCACCGCGCTCGAACAGCCATGGCGGCCCGCCGATGCTGGAAAGTGCGCCTGTGGACGCCGCCGGTCGCCCGGTCTTTCAGCAAGATCGCCGCTCATCGCGCGCCGACCTCGGAAAGGGCCCGACATCGTTTCACCGAAAAAGAGTGTCATGCAAAAACTCTATCATCGGACGCAACGGCGACGTCGCGCGATCACGCAAAACATGACCCGAGGAGGCGTCAATGGCTGAAGCCACCACCCTGAAGCTCACGGTCTACCAACCCGACATCATGGCCGGCCCGGGCGAGCAGGTCGGCTTCGAATATGATCTGACCATCATCATGCCCGACCAGAAAACGGCGGTGAAAGGCGAGCCTTCGCAGGCCTCGGCGGCCCGTTGCGACGTGGTCCCGGTCACCGGCACGCTGGAGTTTCCCAACCCCGCCGCGCCCGTCATCTCGCCGTTCACCGGGCTGATGTTCATCTACGACAACGCGCCCCTCATCGCCTTTCCGCTGACGATCATCGCGCAGAGCGCCGACGAGATCCTGAAGTTCAACATGAACCTGAGCTTCCCGGCCTCGCCGCTTTACGTCTTCAGCGGCGCCATCATGTTCGGCGATTGGCCCGGACCGCTCAGCAACGTCACCGCCAGCTTCCTCTGCCCGCAGCCAGCCTAGCCGCCGCCAGAGCGTCTGCGCCGCTACGCCCAGCCCGCCAGCAAACCGCGCAACGCGCCGACGAAGGCCAGCGGCTGGTCGACCATCACGTGGTGGTCGGCGTCGGGGATGGCGACGCGCAGGACCGTGTCGGGCATTTCGCCGAACATGTAGTCCAGGGTTTCCTGGCCCATCAGGGCCGAGCGTTCGCCCCACATCACCGCCGCCGGGCAGGCGATGCGCGGCAGCAGCAGGCCCAGGTCCGGCATCGAGAACCGCTGCCAGATGGCCGGGTCGAACTTCCAGGTCCAGCCGCCCTCGACCTCTTTCAGCGAGCCCCGGGCGATGTGGTCGGCAATGTAGAGGTTCTCGCAGCCCTGCGGCGGGGCGAGCCGGAAGCGGCTCAACGCCTGCTCCAGGGTCGGATAGACCCGGTTGGCGGCGTCGGGACGCGATGGTGGCCCCTTCCAGCGCTTTTCCGGCGGCTGGATGCTGCTGTCGACCATGACGATCCCGCGCAGCCGGTCGGCGTGCTCGACGCCGCAATAGAGGGTGGGAAAACCGCCGAACGAGTGACCGACCAGGATCGGCTTGGTCCCGCCGGCTTCCAGCCCCGCCGCCTCGACCGCCGCGAAGATTTCGGCCGCGAAGGACTGCGCCGAATAGGCCGGCCGCCAGTCCGAGCCGCCCATCCCCGACCACGAGATCGCCGCGCATCGCCAGTCGGCCGCGAAGAACGGGGCGATGAAGCTCCACCAGTCGGCATGGGCGCCGTTGCCGTGCAGGAACAGCAGGCCCGGCTTGCCGACCTCGCCCCAGGTCAGCAACTCGATCTCGGCGCCGTCGACCAGAATGCGCGAGCGCTCGGGCGCGACCGCGACGGCGGCCTCGAACCAGGCCGGGGCGGGCGGCTTCTCGCCGTTGAACGGGCCCAGCAACGAGGTGGGCGCGGGACGGTCGTCGGCCATGGCTCAGGCCTTCTCTTTAAAGGCGATCTCGCCTGGACGGGGCGCACGCGGCGACAGCGCCTTGAAGACGCCGGTGCCGGTCATCAGGGTCCGCTCGCCGACCCAGATTCGGCCGCGCACGGTGAACACCAGGTCCTGTTCGGAGATCAGCTCGCCCTGCCCCTCGACGAATTCGCCCAGCTGGGCGCCCGACAGGAAGTCGCAGTTCAGCCGCACCGTGACCCAGGAATACGACTTCCGCAGCGAGATGATCCGCCCCCAGGCCATGTCGGCGAAGCTCATCAGCATGCCGCCATGGCAGTTTCCCAGGCCGTTGGTGTGGTGCTCCTCGACGCGGAAGCCCAGGGTCGCCTCGCCCGGCCCGGCGCGCTGCTCGTACAGGGGCCCGATCTGCCGGCCGAAGCCGCGCGACCAGTTCAGTTGGCTGTAGCCCTCGGGAATGGCGGCGGCCTGGGCGTCTGTGAGATCGTCGGACATGGGACAAAGTCTAACGAGCGTTTGAAGCGTGGCAAGCATGCCCCGAACGGAAGCCTGTCGCGCACCGTGTAAGGACGGCGCGGCCGCCGGCGTCTAACCTTTCGAAAACGGGGCGGATCATGGGCGCTGGACGGCAGGAGGACGAGACTTTCGCGGCATGGCTGTCGCCGCATCTGGGCGCCCTGCGCCGGGTGGCCCGCGCCTTCACCGAGCCCGCCGACCAGCACGACCTGATGCAGGAGCTTATGCTGGCGGTGTGGCGGGCCCGTCCGCGATTCCGGGCCGAAAGCGCCGATGCGACCTTCGTCTACCGCGTCGCCCACAACACCGCCCTCACCTGGAAGCGCGGCGAGAACCGCCGGCGGCGGCGACGCGAGGCGATCGAGGCGGAGATGGCCCTGCGGCTGACGGCGAACCACGCGCCGGAGACCAGCCTGCTGGACCGGCTCTACGACGCCATCCGCACCCTGCCGCCGCTGGACCGGTCGCTGATCCTGCTGTCGCTGGACGGCCAGCCCTACGCCCAGATCGCCCGGTTGCACGGTCTCAGCGAAACCAATGTCGGCGCGCGGCTCAGCCGTGTCCGCCGCCGTCTCACCGACCTTGTGGAGGAGCGCGACGATGGAGTTTGAGCGTCTCGAACAGGCCTGGCGCTCCCAGGCCAACACCCCCGACCAACAGGCCCAGGCCTATCTGATGGAGCAACTGATGCACGCGCTGAAAGCCCGCCGCCGCGGCGAGATCCTGTTTCTGGCGATCCCCGTCGCGACCATGACCCTGTTCACGGCGATCGCGGCCCGATCGATCCTGGACGGCCAGACCGACCTGGCCCGCGAATGGGGCGCCCTGGCCATGCTGGGCGTCTGCTGGGCGGTGCTGGCCGCGGTGATGATCACCGCCCTCCTAGCCAGACGGGCGCCGCGCGAGGGCTCGCCCGTGCGCCAGACCCTGGAGACGATGCTGGCGGCCAACCGGCGGGCGCGGGTCAACTACCGGATCTTCTGGATGAGCCTGCCGGTGTTCCTGGTCCCCCTGCTGTTCAGCGTGGTTCAGCTGAACGAGGTCGGCAAGACCACCGACCGGAACATGTGGCAGATGCTGCTGGTGTTCGGCGTCGCCCTGGGCGCCAGCGTCGGCTGGAACGCGTTGCGGTTCTTCAAGGTGCTGAAGCCCGAGCAGCGGCGGCTGGAGGGGTTGTTGGCGGAGTATCGGGAGTAGCCCGGACCGCCCCTACCCCGGCACGTTCCCGAACTTCCCGGCGTTGTAGTCGTCGATCGCCTGGATGATCTCCTCGCGAGTGTTCATCACGAACGGGCCATGCGCGAAGACCGGTTCGCCGATCGGCTGGGCGTGGCCCAAAAGGACCACCGCGCCGGTCGGCGCATCGAACGCCACGGCGTCGCCGTCGTCGTTCAGCTCGACCAGGTTCCAGCGCGGCGCTGTCTGGCCGCCGACCGCGATGTCGCCCGAGACGACATAGAGAAACACCGCCCGCCCCTGGGCGACCGGCAGGTTCACGGCCCCGCCCGGCGCCAGGCGCACGACGCTCATCTCGATGCCGATCAGCGACGGGAACGGGCCGCTCACGCCCGCCACCTCGCCCGAGACCACCTCGATCGTCGCGCCGCCCGCTTCAACCTTGGGGATTTCCGCGCCCTGCAGGCCCAGATAGTTCGGCGTGGTCATCTTCAGCCGGCTGGGCAGATTGACCCACAGCTGCAGGATCTCCAGCGGCCCGCCCGCCTGCTTGAAACTGGCCGGCGACAGCTCGGCGTGGACCAGACCGCTGCCGGCCGTCATCCACTGCACCCCGCCGGGACCGATGACGCTTTCATGGCCGCCGCTGTCCAGGTGCGACAGCTCGCCGTCCAGGATGAAGGTCACGGTCTCGAAGCCGCGATGCGGATGCGGCCCGAACGGCAGGCCGCGGTTGTGCGGCGGATAGACCTGCGGTCCGTGGTGGTTGAGGAACAGGAACGGGTCGAGCTGATCGATCGCCGGCCCGGGCAGCGGCCGCCGGGTGACGAGATCGCCGATGTCGTCGCGCTGGGCGGGGTGGAGGCGCTTGAGGGTGCGAGGGGTCATGATCGTTCTTTCTTGGCCCGGAAACCTCGTCCTTCGACAAGCTCAGGATGAGGTTTCCTAGTCAGCCGATTTCCAATTGATCCTCATCCTGAGCTTGTCGAAGGACGAGGATCACGCAGAGAGCCCGCCGCTAGGAAACCCCAGCCGCGCTCAACACCGCCGCCTGCCGGTGGGCCAGCCCCTCTTCCGAGAAGCCCTCCAGCGACTTTTCGAACAGGGCCTTCCAGTTATGCCGCGCCCCCAGGTGCAGGAAGGCCGCGCCCAGGCCGATGGCGGCGCGGTCCATGAACACGAACTCGCGGGGGATGGTGATCGGGCCCTTCTCCTTCAGCGCCTGGCGCACCTTGAAGGCCTCGCGGCGGCCGTACTCGCCGGGCGGCACGTCGTCGGCGACGCTGCGCACGCGGTCGTCCAGCAGCGGGCCGTAGATGAAGCGGGCCCAGACATTCAGCACGTCGACCAGGTCGTCGGTCAGATTGGCGAAGCCCCAGCTGCGATAGGCCTCGGTCTGCTCGGCGCGGTCATCGTTCGACAGGGCGCGATACAGCCGCACCACCCCGGCCACGAAGCGCGGTGGGAAGATGCGGATGCAGCCGAAGTCCAGCAGGTTCAGATGCGCCGCGCCGTCGCCGCCCTCGGGTCCGCCGAAGGTGTAGTTCCCCAGGTGCGGGTCGCCATGGATGATCCCCAGGTGGGTCATCGGGCTCCACCAGGCCTCGAACAGCAGGGCGGCGATGCGGTCGCGGGTTTCCTGCGGCGCGTCCTTGAAGGCCAGCAGGCCCCGGCCTTCCAGCCAGGTCATGCTGAGCAGGCGCTTGGTCGACAGGGCGGCGACGGGCTGGGGAACCCGGATGTCGTCACGGTCGGTGAAGAACCCGCCATAGACGGCCATCAGCTTGGCCTCGCGCTCGTAGTCCAGCTCCTCGCGCAGCCGGTCGCCGATCTCGACAATCATCTCCGTCGGGTCGATCGAGCCGTCCATCCGCTTGAACAGGCCGAACAGGCTGCGAAGTTGGCCCAGATCGCTTTCGACCGCGCTCTGCATGTCCGGATATTGCAGCTTCACGGCCAGGGCCCGACCGTCGGGAGCGACCGCGCGGTGCACCTGGCCCAGGGACGCGGCGGCGGCGGCCTCGTGCTCGAAGCTCTGGAACCTGGACGCCCAGTCCGGCCCCAGCTCGGCGGCCATCCGGCGGCGGACGAACGGCCAGCCCATGGCCGGAGCGTTGGTCTGCAGCTCGGCCAGCTCGGCGGCGAACTCCGGCGGCAGCAGGTCCGGCACGGTGGCGAACATCTGGGCCGCCTTCATCAACGGGCCCTTCAGGCCGCCGAGCGCGGCTCTCAACGCCTTGGCGTTGCGGGCGTCGGCGCTGTCGCCGCCGAACAGGCTGTTGGCGCCGTAGGACACGGCCGCGCCGGACAGGCCGGCGCCGACCTTGGCGAAGCGGGTCAGGCGGCCGGAGAGGCGGTCGCGTTCTGGATCGCGGGGATTATCGGCCATGCCGTAGACCCCCTCCGGCCCTCTGGGCCACCTCCCCCAGAGGGGGAGGGGCTAGGCCGAGTAGATGCTCCCCCTCTGGGGGAACTGTCGCGTAGCGACTGAGGGGGGTCACACCAGCGCCTCGAACTCGTCCACCAACCGCTCCAGCTGCGCGCAGCCCGCCGCCCAGAAGGCTTTTTCCCGCGGGTTCAGGCCGAACGGCTTCAGCGCCTCGACATAGGTGCGGGTTCCACCCGCCGCGAGGAGGTCCTCGTAGAGCGGCGCGAAGGTCTCCGGATCCTCGCGGCGCTTCTCCATCAGGCCGCGCACCAGCAGGTCGCCGAACGCGTAGGCATAGACATAGAACGGCGCGTGCACGAAGTGGCTGACATAGGCCCAGTAGTGCTCGTAACCTTCATTGAGGGTTACAGCTGGCCCCAGGCTCTCGGCCATCACCTCAACCCACAGCCGGCCGATCTGCTCCGGCGACAGCTCGCCGTCCTTGCGGGCCTCGTGGAAGCGCCGCTCAAAGCGGTGGAAAGCGATCTGGCGGACCACGGTGTTGAGCCCATCCTCGATCTTTCCGGCGAGAAGGCCCATGCGGTCCTTGGGCGTGGCCTCGGCCAGCAGGCGGTCGAACACCAGGCCCTCGCCGAAGATCGAGGCCGTCTCGGCCAGGGTCAGGGGCGTGTCGGCCAGCAGGGTGCCCAGCGGCGCGCATAGGGTCTGGTGCACGGCGTGGCCCAGCTCATGGGCCAGGGTCAGCACATCGCGCCGCTCGCCCATGTAGTTCATGAACACATAGGGGTGCCGCTCGGCGGTGACCGGGTGCGAATAGGCGCCCGACTGCTTGCCGGCGCGCGGCCGGGCGTCGATCCACGGTTGGTCGAAGAAGGTCTGGGCGGTGTCGGCGAACTTCGGGGCCAGGGCCTGGAAGCTTTCCAGCACGATGCCCTGAGCCTGCGTCCAGTCATAGCTCTTGGGGGTCGCGGCGGTCAGGGGCGCATTGCGGTCCCAGTAGTCGAGCGTCTTGCGGCCCATGACCTTGGCCTTCAGGGCGTAGTAGCGGTGCGACAGACGCGGATAGGCCTCGACCACCGCCTGCTCCAGGGCGTCGACCGCGTCGGCGTCGACCTCGTTGGCCAGGTGGCGCGATTGGGCGGGGTTGTCGAACCGGCGCCAGCGGTCCTCGACCTGCTTTTCGAAGGCCAGGGTGTTCATCACCAGGCCCTGGGTCGAAGCGCGCTCTTCCAGCGCCTTGGCCAGGCCGTCGGCGGCGGCTTTGCGGCGCTGGCTGTCCGGGTCGGACAGGCGGTTCAGCGCCTCGGGCAGGGTCAGGCTCTCCTGGCCGACCTGGGCGGTCAGCTTGGCCAGGGTCTCGTCATACAGCCGCACCCAGTTGGCCACCGCCGGGCCGCGATCGACGATGTAGCGCTCCAGGTCCGGCGTCAGTTCGTGCGGGCGCGACAGGCGCAGGCGGCGCAGCCATGGCGTCCAGCGGACGGCCTCCGGGTGGGCTTTCAGCGCCGCCTCCAGCTCGCCGTCCTCCAGTTGGTTCAGCTCCAGCGAGAAGAACAGGCTCTCTGCGGCGATGGACGAGGAACGGGCCCGCAGGTCGGCCTCGAACTTGGCCCAGGCCGGATCGTCGCGGGCGGTCGAGGCGGCCAGGCTCGCATAGGCCCCTACGCTCCACAGGCCGTTGGTGGCCTGCTCATAGAGCTTGACGCCGCGATCCAGCAGAACGCCCAGGCGCTGAGGCTCGCCCCGCGCCTGCAGGAACAGGCCC
Source organism: Caulobacter sp. (assembly GCF_049283275.1). GTDB lineage: Bacteria > Pseudomonadota > Alphaproteobacteria > Caulobacterales > Caulobacteraceae > Caulobacter. Next base: position 12,527 of record NZ_JBAPVS010000127.1, read on the forward strand.
TCCAGGCTGGCCAGTTCGTCGTTGGCGGCCTTGGCGGCGGCCAGGTCGATCTCGATCTTCGGATCGTTGCGGCCGGCATAGAGGTCGGCGAGGCTCCACTCGGGCGGGGCGTCTGTCTTGAAGGGCGCGTTCATGGCCTCGGATATGGCCCTGTCCAAAGACGCGCGCAATCGTGACCTTGGGGTTTCCGCTTCACCGTCCCCGCCGTTCCGTCTGATCCATCAGCCAGGCGAACAGCGCCGCCAGCAGATAGGCCGACAGCGAGGCGATCACCATCTGCGGCGCTCCGCCGGTCGGCGGGGCCAGGATGCTGACCAGCTGCAGGCCGACCAGCAGCACGATGAACAGCGGCGTGGTCCAGCCGCTATGGCCCTGCAGGCCGCGCCGCCAGCCCCAGGCCGTCGCGGCGACCGCCAGCAGCCCCATCTCCAGCGCCTGCTCGGGCGCGGGGTGGTTCCACCAGCCCAATCCCACCTTCGGTCCGCCGAACCCCAGCGGCAGGTCGGGCCGATGGACCAGGAAATCCAGTCCCCAGTGCGAGGCCACCACCAGCCCCACGGCGATCGCGGCGGCGCGCGGCAGTTTCAGCAGGAACCGCGCGGCCAGGCCCGCCGCCAGCGCCCAGGCCGCCACGGCGGGCAGGCCGTGGGTGTAGGGCATGTACGACAACACCAGCGGGTTGCCCGGCAAACGCGGGTCCAGGCTCATCTTCTCGACGCCGACCAGGACCAGGACGGCCCAGGCCACGTCCACCGCCTGGGCGCCCAGCACATAGGTCCAGAACGGCGCCTTGGGCTGTACGGCCTTCGCCGCCAGAGCGGCCGCATAATGCCCGACGAACATCATCCCCTCCACGCTACGCTGGGTAGAGAGGCTAGGTCGGATCGCGGCGCCTGAACAGCCGCCGCCTGGAGGCCGATCACGTCGTCCGCATTACCGAGAATTAAAGGGCGCGTGGCCGAGTCGCGCCTTAGGATATCACTGGTCGGCAAAGGGGTGTCGACGAGGGCAAATCAATGATCAAGGTCGCCGTTTCCGTCGCTCTGGCCGTGGGCCTCCTCGCCGCGCCGCCGGCGATGGCCGCGGACAAGCCCCCCGCCCGTCAGATGGGCTGGTTCTCCCAGACCGTCCGCAGCGTCGTGGTGTTCCACAGCTGCACCGAGCGCCTGAAGGAAAAGTTCAAGATCGGGCCGCTGAACGGCATCGAGGTCACACATATGGACGCCAACGGCGCCGATCCGTCGGGCGCGATGGACGTCCGTTTCGAGGCCGTCACCATCGAGAAGAAAACCCAGCGCAAGAGCCGGTTCGTCGGCGTCTGTCACATCGGGCGCGAGGGCGAAACGCGCATCGACGCCCGCCTGGTCAGCCAGGCCGGCGGCGGCGTCGTCCGCCGCGTGCCGGCCGGCAAAATCGCGGGTTGAACGGACAGTTTGTCACACCTTGTTAAGGGCGACCGTTAATCCCTGACTCATGTCTCCGAAACCCGCTCTTTACCCTGCGCCTGTATCACTCTGAGCCAACAAGAGCCCCGTCCCATGTTGGACGCGGCCGGTTCAACGGGTGTCTGCAATGACCAAGACGGTTCTCGTCGTAGACGACGATCCGACTCAAAGGCGGCTGATCCAAGCCGTCCTGGAGCGCGAAAGCTTCGCGGTCTCGCACGCCGAGAACGGCGACGCGGCCATGGCCCATCTGGCCAGCGGCGCGCCGGTCGACGTGATCCTGCTGGACCTGGTCATGCCGGGCCTGTCGGGCCAGGACACCCTCAAGGAAATGCGCGCGCGCGGCTTCACCCAGCCCGTGATCGTCCTGACGGCTTCGGGCGGCGTCGACACCGTGGTCAAGGCCATGCAGGCCGGCGCCATCGACTTCTTCATCAAGCCGGCCAGCCCCGAGCGGATCACCGTGTCGATCCGCAACGCCCTGTCGATGGGCCAGCTGAAGGGCGAGGTCGAGCGCCTGAGCAAGCGCGCCGGCAACCGCGCCACCTTCGCCGACCTGATCGGAACCTCGCCGGCCATGACCCAGGTCAAGCGCGTGGGCGAGCGCGCGGCCAAGAGCTCCATTCCCATTTTGATCACCGGCGAGAGCGGGGTCGGCAAGGAGCTGATCGCCCGCGCCGTGCACGGGGGATCCGACCGCGCGGGCAAGCCGTTCGTGGCCGTCAACTGCGGCGCCATCCCGGAGAACCTGGTCGAGTCGATCCTGTTCGGCCACGAGAAGGGCAGCTTCACCGGCGCCACCGACAAGCATCTGGGCAAGTTCAAGGAGGCCGACGGCGGCACCCTGTTCCTCGACGAGGTCGGCGAACTGCCGCTGGACATGCAGGTCAAGCTGCTGCGCGCGCTGCAAGAGGGCGAGATCGACCCGATCGGCTCCAAGCGTTCGCAGAAGGTGGACGTGCGCATCGTCTCGGCGACCAACCGCGACGTGGCCCACGCCGTGTCGCAGGGCCGGTTCCGCGAAGACCTCTACTACCGCCTGAACGTCTTTCCGATCGAAGCCCCGTCCCTGCGCGAGCGCCGTGAGGACATCCCGGCCCTGGTCGAGGCCTTCATCCGCCGTTTCAACGTCGAAGAAGGCAAGCGGGTGGTCGGCGCCGCGCCGGAGACCCTGCGCATCCTCACCGCCTTCGACTGGCCCGGCAATGTCCGCCAGCTGGAGAACGCGGTCTATCGCGCCATCATCCTGGCCGACGCGCCCTATCTGCAGCCCTACGACTTCCCGGCGATCTCCGGGATCGTGGCGCCGCCTCTTGAAGGCATGCCTACCGAAGCCACGGCCTCCGGCGGCGGCGAGACCGACCTGCCGTCCGTGTTGCAGGCCGCCCACGCCGCCATGGCCCGCACCCCGGCCCAGGACGCGCCCGTGCGCATCCTCGACGACCGCGGCCATCTGCGGACCCTGGAGGAGATCGAGCGCGACCTGATCCAGCACGCCATCGAGGTCTATGCCGGCCACATGTCGGAAGTGGCCCGGCGCCTGGGCATCGGACGCTCCACGCTCTATCGCAAGGTTCGCGAACAGGGCATCGACGTCGATCTGAAGGAAGCCTCTTAAGCGGCGGCGCCGGTCAAGCGCTGATCGCCAGTCGGGCCGAGACCTCGACTTCGGCCTCCGCCTCGGCCGGCTCATCGATCCGAACCCAGCCGGCGTCGGTGTGGCGGACCAGGCCCGCCTCTTCCAGGCCCTTGAGCTCCAGCATGACAGCCGCCAGCGGAATGGCGCGCGCCCATCGCCGCGTCAGCTTGCGCGAGATTTCCGAGGCCGCGATCGCCGCGTCGCCGTTGCCCAGCACCAGCAGGATCATCTCGCGGGCCGAGCGCGGCTTGCGGCCGCGTCGCGCCGCGCCGCTGGCGAAGCTGACGGGCTCGCCGTCCAGCCCCCCAGG
>NZ_JBAPVS010000128.1:0-2211 GCF_049283275.1 Caulobacter sp.
CCCCCTCAGTCGGCTTCGCCGACAGCTCCCCCAGAGGGGGAGCATCTTGACGCCTCGTCCACGATTTCAGGGTTAATATGGGCCAAAGCCCCACGAGCGCCCCGCCCATGACCGCCCCCTTCATCGAGATCGCCGGCCGCAAGATCGGCGCCGACTTCGTGCCCTATGTGATCTGTGAGCTTTCGGGCAACCACAACGGCAGCCTCGACCGCGCCCTGGAGATGGTCGACGCGGCCGCCGACACCGGCGCCGACGCCATCAAGCTGCAGACCTACACCGCCGACACCATCACGCTGGATGTCGACCGGCCGGAGTTCAAGATCCACGGCGGCCTGTGGGACGGGCGCAGCCTGCACGAGCTCTACCAGGAGGCCCAGACCCCCTACGAATGGCACGGCCCGATCTTCGAGCGGGCCCGGAAGCGGGGCGTGACCATCTTCTCCAGCCCGTTCGACGAGACCGCCGTCGACCTGCTCGCGGGCCTGGACGCCCCCGCCTACAAGATCGCCTCGTTCGAGGCCGTCGACCTGCCGCTGATCCGCTACGCCGCCCGCCAAGGCAAGCCGCTGATCATCTCGACCGGCATGGCCAACCTCGCGGAAATGCAGACCGCGCTGGACACCGCCCTGGAAGCCGGCGCGGCGGGGGTGCTGCTGCTGCACTGCGTGTCCAGCTATCCGGCCAGTTTCGAGGACGCCAACCTGCGGACCATCATCGACATGGCCCAGCGCTTCGGTTGCCCGATCGGCCTGTCGGACCACACCCCGGGCACGGCGGCCTCGGTGGCCGCCACGACGCTGGGGGCCTGCGCGATCGAAAAGCACTTCACCCTGGCCCGCAGCGACGGCGGCCCGGACGCGGCCTTCAGCCTGGAGCCGGCCGAGTTCCGCGCCCTGGTCGACGACACCAAGAACGCCTGGAAAGCCCTGGGTGGGGTCAATTACGACCTGCTGGGCAGCGAGCGCGGCAACCGCCAGTTCCGCCGCTCGCTCTACGTCACCGCCGACGTCGCGGCCGGCGAGGTCCTGACCAAGGCCAATGTCCGCTCGGTCCGCCCCGGCGAGGGTTTGCCCCCGGCCGACTACGAGGCGGTGCTGGGCAAGCCGGCGGCGCGGGCGTTGAAGCGCGGCGAGCCGTTGGCCTGGGACATGGTGGGGCGCTAAACCCCTCTCTCATAGAGAGAGGGAGGGGTTCCGTGGACGCCTCCCTCTACCCCGGCAGCAGCCCCAGCCGCTTGCCGACGATCCTGTCCAGGGTCCGCTTGGGCAGGACCTGCGTCATGAACACCTGGAACGGGTCGGGCGTGACCGTGTAGCGGACCTTGGGCCTGGCGGCGGTCAGGGCCGTGTGCACCGCCTCGCCGATCCGCTCGGGCGGCAGGCCCGACTTGCCGATCGACAGCATGTAGCCGCGCAGCCGCTCCAGGGCCGGGGCGTAGACGGTGCCGGCGTAGGCGGTGACGTCGGTCTCGTCGGCCTTGTCCCAGATCGGCGTGGCCACCGCGCCGGGGGCGACCACGATCACGTCGACGCCGAACGGCAGCAGCTCGCGGCGCAGGGATTCCGACAGGCCCTCCAGCCCGAACTTGGTGGTGCAGTAGGGGGCCATGAACGGGTTGGCGTTGCGGCCGCCGACCGAGCCGATGTTGACGATGCGGCCCGGTTTTCCGCCGGCGGGCGTCCGCGCCCCGACCAGCGGCGCGAAGGCCTGGGTGGTGATCACCACCCCGGTCAGATTGACCTCCAGCTGCTGGCGCCACTCGTCGATCGGCAGGTGCAGCAGCGGGCCGGCCACGGCGACGCCGGCGTTGTTGACAAGACCGGCCAGGGGGCGCCCGTCCAGCGCCGCCTCGACCTTGCGCGCCGCCATGCGCACGGCGACCTCGTCGGTGACGTCGAACAGCATCGGCGTGACCTTGTCGCCGAACGCCGCGATCAGCCGCTCGGCGTCGGCCGCCTTGCGCACGCTGCCGAACACGTGAAAGCCGCGCTCCGTCAGCACCTTGGCCACGGCCCAGCCGATGCCGGTGGAGGCGCCGGTGACGACGACGGATGGGCTGGTTGGGCTGGTCATGCGTCCGCTCCCTTGGTTATGGCCAAGATGGTCTAGGTGAACGCTGTTATCCAGCCTGTTTGCGCGCGATCAGATCCAGGAAATGCGCCGCGGCCCGCGCCGCGCCGCGTCCGTCGCAGACCGCCGCCGATGCGGCCG
>NZ_JBAPVS010000129.1:0-2458 GCF_049283275.1 Caulobacter sp.
CGCTCGTGGGGCTTTGGCCCATATTAACCCTGAAATCGTGGACGAGGCGTCAAGATGCTCCCCCTCTGGGGGAGCTGTCGGCGAAGCCGACTGAGGGGGCCTCCCACGGCTCACGCCGCGAAACCCCCTCCGGCCCTCTGGGCCACCTCCCCCAGAGGGGGAGGATCGAGTCAGCCGCCTACCCAAAAACACGTCGCTGTCGCATCGCATCCAACCGGAATCGGCCCTATATCTGGCCTATGTCGACTCCCGAACCCCGCCACACCCGCTGCCTGATCATTGGATCGGGTCCCGCCGGCTACACCGCCGCCATCTATGCCGCCCGCGCGCTGCTCAAGCCCGTGCTGATCGCCGGCATCCAGCCGGGCGGCCAGCTGACCATCACGACCGACGTCGAGAACTATCCCGGCTTCGCCGACGTGATCCAAGGTCCGTGGCTGATGGACCAGATGAAGGCCCAGGCCGAGCATGTGGGCACCGAGTTCGTCGCCGACATCGTGCTCTCCGCCGACCTTTCCAAGCGTCCGTTCCACATCAAGACCGACAGCGGTCAGGAGTGGTTCGCCGAGACCCTGATCATCGCCACCGGCGCCCAGGCCAAGTGGCTGGGCCTGGAGAGCGAAAGCAAGTTCCAGGGCTTCGGCGTCAGCGCCTGCGCCACCTGCGACGGCTTCTTCTATCGCAACAAGGAAGTCGTGGTGGTCGGCGGCGGCAACACGGCCGTCGAGGAAGCCCTGTTCCTGACCAGCTTCGCCAGCAAGGTGACCCTGGTCCACCGCAAGGACGAGCTGCGGGCCGAGATGATCCTGCAGGAGCGCCTGCTGGCCCATCCCAAGATCGAGGTGATCTGGGACAGCGCCATCGACGAGGTGCTGGGCGACACCGATCCGGCCGGCGTCACAGGCGTGCGGCTGAAGAACGTCAAGACCGGCGAGACCCGGCAACTGGCCTGCGACGGCGTGTTCATCGCCATCGGCCACGCCCCGTCGTCGGAGCTGTTCAAGGACCAGCTGGAAACCCACGCCGGCGGCTATCTGACCGTCAACCCGGGCACCACCTCGACCGCCGTGGCCGGCGTCTACGCGGCCGGCGACGTCACCGACGACATCTATCGCCAGGCCGTGACCGCGGCCGGCATGGGCTGCATGGCCGCGCTCGAGGCCGTGCGCTTCCTGGCCGAGGAAGACCACAAGAAGGCCCACCATCCGATCACCCACCATGAGGCCGAGAAGATCGGGGTCTGGTGATCACGACCTGATCCTTCTCCCCTTGCGGGAGAAAGGTTGGTGCAGCGGATTAGGTGTGCGTCGATTTCGATTGCAACCGGACATTGTTAAGCTAGGCTTCCAGTCAGAAAGCAGATCGGGGCGGGCTCATCATGCGGCGGTACGCGGCTGGAATGCTGGCGGCGCTCGCCCTTCCGGGCGGCCATGCCGCGGCGCAGGCGCCCATCGCAGCGGATCTCCCCGTCACGCTGAACCCTGAAGACGCCGCCCGCTATTTTCCCGACAGGGCGTGGCGGCTGGGTATCTCCAGCTGGGCGCGCGTGCGATGTGTGCCCGACGACAGGGGGCAGCTCGCCGACTGCGTGGTGGTCGGCGAGGGACGCCCCGATCTCGGCTTCGGACAGAACCTCATCAAGCTCACCCGGATCATGCGGGTCCCGGCCGACGTGCGGGCGCGGGTGGCGGGCAAGCCGTCCTATGTCTTCTACGCGTTCCCGGCTCCCGGCGGCAGCGACAGGGCCGCCGATATCGATCCTGTCCAGGCGCCCGCCCGCGCCACGATCGAGGCCGCGCGCCCCAATGACGCCGAGCCTATCGGCATGGCGACGGTCCGGTGTCGCGTAGCGCTGGCCCAGCCGGACCGGTTCTACGACTGCGCGGCCATCGCCGAGTTTCCCGTCGGCCAGGGATACGGCGCCGCAGCGGTCTCCCTTGCCCAAGCCTATCGCCTCGGCCTCGAGACACCCGACGAAGTGGAGGTCCGGCTCTCGACCCACAGCGCTTGGTCCATGCAAGGGCCGCCGCAGTGGGACGCTTCCGTGAATCCGTGGAACCTCGGGCTTGCGCTCGCGCCGACGTCAGGCCCAGGCGCGGCCGACCTGCCCACCGCCTACATGGTGCTGACCTGCCGATGGGCGCCCGACGGCCGGCTGCGAAAGTGCCGGCCCAATCGCTACAGGATGCAACCGGTCCCCCGGAAGATCGCCAAGCGCGCAACCGCACTCCTGCCGCAGATGCGACTGGTCCGGGAGGTGATGTTCAACGTCAACTGGGGCCAGTAGCGCCCACCGGATCACCCCTAGTTCAGCGGCGTCAGCAAACTCGGCGGCCGGGGCCTGGGCGGCGGGGGCGGGGGCGCCGGCGGCGGCGCGGCCTCGACGGTGGTGACCGTGGTGTCGATCACCGGGGTCTCCAGCGCGCCCAGGGCCTTGTTGATCTTGGCGATGTCTTCC
>NZ_JBAPVS010000130.1:0-14598 GCF_049283275.1 Caulobacter sp.
TCGGGTGATGCAAAGGAAAAGGCAAAGGCGGTCAGAACAGTCCCAACGCCTTGAAGCTGGCCACCCCGTCGCGGCCGACCACCAGATGGTCGTGGACGTTGATCTTCAGCGCCTTGCCGGCCTCGACGATCTGCTTGGTCATGTCGATGTCGGGCCGTGACGGGGTCGGATCGCCGCTGGGATGGTTGTGCAGCAGGATGATGTTGCTGCTCGACAGCTCCAGCGCCCGGCGCATCACCTCGCGCGGATAGACCGGAGCGTGGTCGACCGTGCCGTGGTTCATCACCTCGTCGGCGATCAGCCGGTTCTTGTTGTCCAGGAACAAGACCCTGAACTGCTCGCGCGGTTCGTTGGCCAGGGCGACGCGGACATAGCCCAGCAGCGCCGTCCAGGACGAGATCACCGGCCGCTTGGCGATCTTGTCGCGGCCGGCCCGCAGGGCGGCCTCGTGCAGCAGCTTGATGTCGACCGCCGCGCTCTCGCCGACCCCGGCCACGGTCTTCAGCTCCTCGATCGAGGCGGCGATCGTGGCCCCGAACGAGCCGAACCGGGCCAGCAGCGCCTTGGCCATCGGCTTGACGTCGCCGCGCGCGAAGGTGCGGAAGAGATAGAGCTCCAGCAGTTCGTAGTCGGGCAGGGCGGTGAGGCCGCCGGCCTTGGCGCGATCGCGAAGACGTTCGCGGTGGCCCAGCTGGTGGGCGGCGGGCGAAGCCTCCGTCAGGCCAGGCGTCGCCTTGAGTGATCTGCCGCTGACCATCACGCCCCCGAAAGCGAGAGGGAATTAGGTCAGATCAATTGAAGGTTGTCGAGTCGTTGTAACCCTCTCCCTCTGGGAGAGGGTTTCTTTTTACCCCGCCAGGATCGCCGGTTGGAACAGCCCGGCCGGCGAGGCGGTGAACACCTCGTAGCCGTCCTCGGTCACGCCGATCGAATGCTCGCACTGGGCCGACAGCGACTTGTCGCGGGTCACGGCCGTCCAGCCGTCGCCCAGCACCTTCACCGCCGGCTTGCCCAGGTTCACCATCGGCTCGACGGTGAAGAACATGCCAGGCTTCAGCACCGCGCCCTGACCGGGGCGGCCGAAGTGCAGGATATTGGGCGCGTCGTGGAACACCTTGCCCAGGCCGTGGCCGCAGAAGTCGCGCACCACGCCGCAGCGCTGGGCCTCGACATACGACTGGATGGCGTAGCCGATGTCGCCCAGGGTCGCGCCCGGCTTCACCGCGTCCAGGCCGCGCTTCATGCCCTCATAGGTGATCTCGACCAGGCGGCGGGCCCGCGGGCCCACTTCGCCGACGCCGTACATCCGCGAGGTGTCGCCGTGCCAGCCGTCGACGATCACGGTCACGTCGATATTGGCGATGTCGCCTTCGCGCAGCGCCCAGTCGCCGGGGATGCCGTGGCAGACCACGTGGTTGCGCGAGATGCAGACGGTCTTGGGGTAGCCGCGATAGAACAGGCAGGCGGGCAGGGCGCCGTGATCGAGGATGAACTCGCGGGCCAGGGTGTCCAGGTGGTCGGACGACACGCCGGGCTGAACGTGCGGGATCAGCATGTCCAGGCACTCGGCGGCCAGCTTGCCGGCCTTGCGCATGCCTTCGAAGTCGGCGGGCTTGTGGATCTTGATCGCGCCGGTGCGGGTTTCGGCTTCGATCTCGGCCGTGTCGTCAAGGGTCATGGCGGTTCTATCTCAAGCGGGGCGGCGTGCTTTTCGGGGCGGCCAGCGTACAGGTGTGTTCGAGGCGTATGTCGCAACGATAGCACAGAAGTTCAATGCTGGCGTGGGCTACGGGTTGTCCAAGTGCCAGCCGACCGATTGGAAAAGGTCGATCACGTCCGCCGGACCATGAAGTCCCAAAGGATGTTTCCGTTGGTCGTCTCGGTAATCTCGAACCACGTGCCCGCCGGGCTATGGGAGACAGCCTGCCGATTGTGGGCCGGGTACCTCGCCAGCCTTCTCTTGCCCCGGTCGTCGATGTTGAACTTGCCGCCGTGGGCCATGCCGTTCCGCAGGTGGTAGACCATCTCCAAGATCGGGGCGTGGTCGAAGTACCCGTAGACCTGAAGCTCATCGCCCAGCGAGATCAGGGCGCCCATTGCCCACATCCTTAGAAACTCACGCTGGTAGTCGTGGTTGACTCGCAACCGTTCCAGATATTGCCGCATGTCTAGCTTGTGCGCCGTCCCGTCATTGCGCTGGATTTCTAGCCCGGCCCGCACTGCGCCCCGGTGCGCCCGTACTGACAATCGCTACCGCCGGAGCGGCCAACACAATCCTTCAGCATCCAGAGGACGGCCACGACAACAACCGCGTAGCAGACCCACCGGCACATCTTCACAAGGGCTTGATAGAGGGCAGGCTTGGCGGCGAGATCGGCCTTGTCTTTGGCGGTCATGTTGATCGAGGACATGCCGAGTCCGGCCACGGTGCCGACGATGAGAAGGGCACCCAGCCCAAGCAGCATCTCCATCGCGACCTACCGGCGGGGGTTGCCGTGCGGAAGAACCTCCAAGGGCTCAACGACGGCGGTGAAATCGTGCGATGGGGCCTTGTCGCCATTGAACAAGAGCGTGAATGCCTGAGCGTCGTTTGGCTCGACATCAATGTCATAGTCCCAATCGACCATGGTCGGGACGGCTATGCCCTTGGGCTGATTTGGCGCCTGTTTCATGAAGATGGCCGAGACATGGAGCTTGGTGATGGTCGTCATCGGGTCGTCGTTCCTGACCGTGACCATCATCGTGTCGCCCTCTATCGGCGCACCGTAGTTGTCGTAAGCCGGACCGAGAGTGGTGATCACCACGGTCGGGTACGCTTTGCCCTTCGGCCACACCTTGATGAAGTGTCGCTTACAGATCGAAGTGGCGACCGCGCGGCTGTCCACGTCGCCCCCTTTGACGGCGTTTTGAAGAATGCATGCGTCGTAGTTCTGACCAAACGTGTCGGGCCTGCCGTCGCAGCCCACCAGAACCAGCAACGCCGCCGCCAGTGCCATTCGTTCCATGCGAAATCCCCCTGCCGAGACCGTAAGCACGAGGGGCAGGGGAGTCGAGTTGCCGCGTCATTGGTGAAAGAAGCTGAAGACTGTGTTCAGCACCCACAGGCCACAAACAACTAAGACGATGGTGAAGGCGAACCTTACACCGACAACGCCAGAGCCATCGACCTTCAGGCCCCAGAATGAGACCGTCAGCTTGGGCTCATTGGCAGTCGGCTCCGCGTCCGGCGGTGGCTTTGTTGCTCGGATTTTCTTGGGGGTCATTGGTCGGAGTCCTTCATTAAAAAACGAAAGACCCAAGGGGTATGGGGGGCCAAATTCGGATTCGGGTCAACGCACGGTGCAGCAGATGAACGGGTATGTTTTGTGTATGTTCTGCCGTGATGACCCGACAAGAACGGACGCAGACGCCGCTGGATTAGCCGTTCTGAAGCGTTCCTTCGTTGAATGGTCCACTGATGCGGTGACTGATCCGCACCCTATCGGTGGACATGTCGCAAGCGTAAACCAGCACCTCGACACCCGCGTCATTCGCCGCCGCGAGTCCGCGCGCGAAAGCCGGGTCGATGTCTTCGGCGGCCTTGAACTCTTCGCAATCGTCGCGCTGAACGACGAAGAGAACAGCGGCCCGATCCCCTTGCGCGACCATCGAACTCAGGTCGGATAGGTGTCGGGTCGAGCGAGCGGCCATGCAGTCCGGAAACTCCGCAAGTCCCTTGCTCCTTGAAAAGTGACAGTTTTTGACCTCCAGCCAGCACGGCGGGCGCTCGGGATCGGTCAGCAGGAAGTCGACGCGGCTGGCGGCGGCGTACTTCACCTCCGGGCGGATCGAGGCGTAGCCGGTCAGCTCGGGGATCACCCCGCTGAGCAGGGCCTCGGCGACCAGTTTGTTGGGCAGGTGGGTGTTGACCCCAACCAGGCCCTTGCCGTCGGGCCCGGGGACCTCGACCAGTTGCAGCGTCGCGGCCAGCTTGCGCTTGGGATCGTCCGACCACGACACCCACGCCCCCTGGCCCGGCAGGTTCACGCCCAGCATCGCGCCCGGGTTCGGGCAGTGGGCGGTGACCTCGCGACCGTCGTCCAGCACCAGGTCGACGAAGAAGCGCTTGTAGCGCTGGACGATGACGCCGCGCGCCATCGGTTGCGGGAGAAGCATGGTGGCCTTAAGTCGGACGGCAGAGATGTTCGGATGTAGGGGATCGAGACGATGACGACCAGCGAACGCGTGACGGCGGCCGTTCTGATCATCGGCGACGAGATCCTGTCGGGGCGCACCCAGGACGTGAACCTCAACGCCATCGCCAAATACCTGGGCGCCTACGGCGTCGATGTCTGCGAGGTGCGGATCGTGCCCGATGTCGAGCAGGAGATCGTCGACGCGGTCAACGCGCTGCGCACGCGGTACGACTATGTGGTCACCACCGGCGGCATCGGCCCCACCCACGACGACATCACCGCCGATTCGGTGGCCAAGGCCTTCGGGGTCACCGCCCCCGAGCATCCCGAGATCATGGCCCTGCTGCGCGAGCGCTGGGGCGAGCCCAACGCCGCCCGCCGGCGCATGGCCCATGTGCCCGAGGGCGGCGTGCTGGTGAAGAACCCCGTCCAGGGCCCGCCCGGCTTCCAGATCGGCAACGTCTTCGTCCTGGCCGGCGTGCCGGCGATCATGCGGGGCATGCTCGACGACGTGGGTCCGCGCCTGCGCACCGGGGCGGTGGTGATCAGCAAGACGGTCCGCGTCACCGGCGTCGGCGAGGGCACGATCGCCGCGCCGCTGGAAGCGGTGGCCAAGGCCCATCCGGACCTGTCGATCGGCAGCTATCCGTTCTTCGCCCCGCCCGACCTCTACGGCGCCAACCTGGTGATCCGCGGCCGCGATCCGGCGCAGGTCGACGCCGCGGTCGAGGAATTGGTGGCGTCGCTGACGGAGGCCGGGGTCAAGGGGATCGAGCGGTTGGAGGCGGGGGCGGCTTAGGTTCTTCACTGTCATCCCGGACAAGCGCGCAGCGCGCAGATCCGGGACCGACGCGTGAACTCAGAGCTTCCGGCGGTCCCGGATCTTCGCTTCGCTTCGTCCGGGATGACAAACCAAGATGGGTTTGATCTAGCCTTGGCTCCTAACCCGCGCTCGCCGTCTCGTCTGGTTCCACCAGGGTCTTGGCCACGGTCAGGATCGCCTTGCGCCCCTTGGGGGTGGCCTGGCTGTAGGCCCGCAGCAGGTCGATCGCGCCGGGCGTCGACAGCGCCGTCAACACGGCCGCGTCCTGTTCGGCCACGACATCCTCGCCCACCAGGCTGCCGACCGTGGTCTGCAGCTTGGCGGCGATGCGCACCAGCATCGAGGCCGAGACCCGATTGGCCCCGCGTTCGTATTTCTGGATCTGCTGGAAGGTCAGGCCCAACACCTGGGCCAGCTCGTCCTGGCTGATCTGCATGTGCCGCCGCTGAACACGGATGCGGGTGCCTACCGCGACGTCGATGGGGTCTGGACCGGTCGGGCTGTTCAAGGCGCGTTCCATGCAGAACAGAGGTGGCGGAGGGAAACTATCGGCTCGGCCTGGGTCGGCCGCAATGCATTCTTGCACCGTGTACGGCGGGCCTGGCGCGGTTGGCGACGCCATCATGATTGGCTCGGGGCGTGGCTTGCCGCATAGATCGACCATGATCCGATCGCTTCCGGTCCAGGCCGTCCTCCAGCTGCGCAAAGGCCCCGCGTCCCGTGTGGGACCGGATCGCATCCGCCTGCTGACCGCCATCCAGGTCCACGGCTCGATCACGGCCGCGGCCAAGGAGATCGGGCTCAGCTATAAGGGCGCCTGGGACGCGGTCCAGGCGCTGAACAACCTTTTCGAGCGGCCCCTGGTCGTCGCCCAGACCGGCGGTCGCAAGGGCGGCGCGGCCCAGGTCACGCCCGCCGGTGAAGCCGTCCTGGCCGCCTATGCCCGAGTCGAGGACGGCTTGAGCCACCTTGTCGGGCAGCTGGAAGACGCCCTGGGCGGCGGCGACGTCGATCTCACATCCCTGATCTGGAGTTTCGGCATGAAGACCAGCGCCCGTAACGCTCTGCGCGGCGTCGTCGAGACCGTCACCCCCGGGGCCGTCAACGCCGAGGTGACCTTGAGGGTCTCTCCGAGCGTCGCCATCGTCGCCGTCGTCACCCGCGAGAGCGTGACGGACCTTGGCCTGACGCCCGGCCGGGAGGCCATCGCCCTGATCAAGTCGAGCTTCGTGATCCTGGCTCAAGGCGACGAGGGCCTGCGGACCTCGGCCCGCAATTGCCTGGCGGGCGTCGTGATCCGCCACGACCAGGGCGCGGTCAATGACGAGGTCGTGCTGGAGATGGAGCCCGGAAAGACCCTCACCGCGACGATCACGCGCGGCAGCGGCGAAGCCCTGGGGTTCAAGGTCGGCGCTCGGGCCCAGGCGCTGATCAAGGCCTCGCACGTCATCCTCGCGGTCGACTGACGCTGCGGCGGGCGGCGCCCCGGCGCGCCCCGCTCGAATCCAACCCAGGAATTCGCCTCGGAAGACCAGGCGCAGCGGCGATGCTGCGGTTGCTGGTGATTTTGCTTTTCATTCATTCACGGCTAAATTAATGAAACTGGGTTCTATCGTCATGCCCAGCTCGGACGCACCAAGAAGGCGTTGTGGGGCGGGCTTCCAGGGAGGCGTATCGCTATGTCGAACGATGGTGTCGCACTAAGCTCCATTCTCACCCACCACGCGCGCCGATCGCCTTCCCGCACGGCGTTGATCGTGGACGATGTCTCCGTCGCCTACGACGAGCTGGACGCGCGTTCGAACCGGCGGGCGCGGATGTTGGCGGCGCATGGCGTGGGCCAGGGCGACTTCGTCACGGTCGCGCTTCCCAACGGCCTGGAGTTCTACGAGACCACCTTCGCGCTCTGGAAGCTGGGCGCTGTACCGAACATCGTCGCCGCCAAGCTCCCGCGTCTCGAAATGGAGGCGATCCTCGACATCGTTCGCCCCAAGCTGTTCGTCGGGACCCCGCCGGGACCCGGTGTTCCGGCGCTCGCCGCGGACCTGGGAACGCTCGAGCGATATTCGACCGACGCGCTGCCGGAAGTGGTCTCGCCGCACTGGAAGGCGATGACGAGCGGAGGATCCACCGGGCGGCCGAAGGTCATCGTGGACGCCATGCCGGCGCGGTGGAATCCGCAGGAGGGCTTCCTGGGGCAGCACCCCGGCGACGTGATCCTCAACCCCGGGCCGCTCTACCACAACGCCCCGTTCCACTGCATCCACATGGGCCTGTTCGTCGGCGCCACGATCGTCGAGATGGGAAGGTTCGACGCGCTTCGCGCGCTCGAGCTGATCGAAGCGCACAAGGTGAATTGGGTGACCTTGGTGCCGACCATGATGCACCGCATCTGGCGTCTGGGCCCCGACACCCTCTCGCGCTTCACGCTGCCCAGCCTACGCATGATGCTGCACATGGCCGCGCCCTGCGCGCCGTGGCTCAAGGAAGCGTGGATCGACTGGCTCGGAAGCGAACGGGTCTGGGAATATTACGGGACCACCGAAGGGACCGGATCGACGATGATCTCGGGCACGGACTGGCTGGCGCATCGCGGGTCGGTGGGCCGGGTTCGCGAAGGCTATGAGCTGAAGATCCTCGACGAGGCGGGGCAGGAGCGTCCGGTCGGCGAGGTCGGCGAGATCTATTTCCGCCCGCGCGGCGGGCCGGGATCGACCTATCACTATCTGGGCAGCACGCCCCGGCGGGTCGGCGAATGGGAGGCGCCCGGAGATCTGGGATGCGTGGACGAGGACGGCTATCTCTATCTTTCGGATCGCCGCAACGACCTGATCATCTCGGGCGGCGCGAACATCTATCCGGCCGAGGTCGAGGCCGCGATCGACGCCCATCCGGCGGTTCGAACCAGCGCGGTGATCGGACTTCCCGACGAGGAGTGGGGCGCCCGCATCCATGCGATCGTCCAGCCGGTCGAAGACGCCGGGCTGGAGGACGAGGAGCTTCTGGAATTCCTCGCCGGGCGGCTGGCGCGCTTCAAGCTGCCCAAGAGCATCGAGTTCACCCGCGAGTCCTTGCGGGACGAAGCCGGAAAGGTGCGCCGGGCCGCCCTTCGCGAGGCGCGACTGGTCAAGGTCACGGAGCCGGCCGCGCCGTCGTGAAGACGGCGACGGCGGGCGAGGCTCACGCCGACGTCGACTTCCGGCGCCTGTAGAGGGCGTCGAGGCCGCCGGCCATGAAGGTCACGAACCGCTCACGGACCGCCTGGAAATCATCGGACGCGCACAGATTGCCCGACAGGCGATCGATGCGGCCGGTCCGTGACAGGATCAGCGAATAGGCGCCGGAGGTGAACTGGAAACTCCAGAACAGATCCTCGGGCTCCGCGTCGGGCAAGGCCTTCTTCAGAAGGCCGATCAGCCGCAGCACCAGAGGATCGAAATAGGTGTCCATCTTCTCCGCGCCGTAGCCGGGCGCGTTGTTCACCTGCGCGAAAATCCGCCCGAAGTTGCGCCAGCCCTCGTCGCCCTTGATGTAGACGTCGAACGCCCCGTCATAATAGCAGCGCAGCGCGCCCTCGACGGTCGGATGGTCTCCGACCTCGGCTTCGTAGGCGTCCAGCCCGGCGGTTCGCGTCGTCACGGCATACTCGACCCGACGTTCGAAGACGGCGTCGAAAAGCGCCTTCTTACCGTCGAAGTAGTAGTGGATCAGCGCCGGATGGATGCCCATCCGATCGGCGACGTCCTTGATCGTCACCCCGAAATAGCCGAGCTGGGCGAAGAGATCCTCGCTCGTATCGAGGATCGTCTTCACGGTCGTAGCCCGCTGCTCGGCGCGTGTGCGGCGCCCCTCGGGTTTCGACGCTGCTGCCATAGTCCGCGGCCTTCCAAATCATACGCGTCCGGAACGACGCAACCCACTCGTAACGCGGGGGACGATGGGGCGGCGGACTCATCGGGTCAAGCGATGCCGTGCAGAGATTTCATTTAGCACTAAATGAATGAACTTGACGAACCCTCCCGCCTGCGGTTACGGCTTGGGCAAGCAAAAATAAATGGGGAGGGTTCGAAATGGCTAAAACCTGGAAAACCGCGCGGCAGGCCGCGCTATCGGGCACGTCGCTTGTCGCGATGCTGTTCGTGGCCGGACACGGCGCGGCTCAAACGGCTAATCCGCCGCCGGCCGGGTCGGCGAGCGAGGCGTCGGACACTGTGCTCGAAGAGCTGATCGTCACCGGTTCGAGCATCCGCGGGGTTCCCCCGATCGGCTCGAACCTGATCAGCGTCTCGCGCGAGGAGATCAAGGCCATCGGCGCGGCCACGACGCCGGATCTGCTGGCCACCGTGCCGCAACTGAACAGCTTCAACACCGCGCCGAGAGCCGCCAACGGCGGCGCCGGGGCGTTCGCGCCGGGCCTGCGCAGCCTGCCGGCCGCCGCGACCCTGCCGCTTCTGAACGGTCACCGACTGGTCGCCGGGGGCGCCAACGAGACCAACCCCGACTTCCCGTTCATTCCGGACCTGGCGATCGAGCGCGTCGAGATCGTCGCGGACGGCGCCTCGGCGATCTACGGCTCGGACGCCATCGCGGGCGTCGTGAACTTCATCACTCGCAAACGCCATTCCGGCGTCGAGACCGCCGTGCACTACGGCGTGGCCGACGACTATCACACCTTCAGCGTCAGCGGCCTGGCCGGCCGCGAGTGGACGGGCGGATCGGTTCTGGCCGCGTATCAATACGCGGAAAACGGCAACATCACGGGCGGCGATCGTGACTATCGCACCGTGGACTTCCGGCCGTTCGGCGGGGTCGACGCCCGGGGAACCAGCTGTTCGTCACCCAACGCGGTGGTCGGCGCGACGGTCTATGCCGCGCCCGCCCTGGCGCCGAATACGACCAACTATTGCGACCTGGGCGCTCCGGTCGATCTGGTCCCGGCCTCGCGCCTGCATAGCGCCTTCCTGTCGGCTCGGCAGGAAGTGGGCGATCGCGTGACGCTGTGGGGCGACGTTCTCTACTCGGACCGCAAGGACACGGTCCGGGCGGCGATACCCGCCCAGTCGGTTTTCCTCACCGCCTTCAATCCGTTCTTCAAGGCTCCGCCGGCGAGCGGGGCGCTGTTCGAGACCGTTTTCTTCCGTCCCGACAATCTCGTCGGCGCGGACCATTTTGAGCAGACCTATCGCGTCAAGGCGGGCAACTCGTCCGGCGGCGCCGATGTGCGGCTGCCGCGCGATTTCAATCTGAGCGTCTACGGCACCTATGATTGGGCCGAGCATGTGGCCTTCCTGCCCATGATCAATCCCGTGGCGCTGGCGGCCGCGGCGGCCGGAACCACCGCCGCGACGGCTCTGGATCCGTTCGGCCAGGGCACGTCGCCGTCGGTCGTCGCGGGCATCACCAACTACTCGACCAGCGTCACCATCCAGCAGCGCACCAAGCTGGGCGCGGTCAAGATCGACGGGCCGCTGCTGACGCTTCCGGGCGGGGACCTGAAAATCGCGGCGGGCGCCGAGTATCGGCGAGAGACGTTCGCTCAAAAGGGCTTCGTCGGGGCGACGCCGGTTCCCGAAAGCCTTGGCCGTGAAATCAAGTCTTTCTACGGCGAGTTGTTCGTGCCGATCTTCGGCGCCGCCAACCAGGCGCCCTTGATGCATCGCCTGTCGCTGTCGCTGTCGGCGCGCCATGACGACTACAGCGACTTCGGAACGACGACCAATCCCAAGGTCGGGGTCAACTGGGATCCGGTGGAGGGCGTCACCCTTCGCGGCACCTACGGCCAATCGTTCAGGGCGCCCGGCCTGCGTGACGTCGGCGCCACCGTCGGCGCCTATTACTACGACGCCGCGACCGCGGGGGTCCTCGCCCGCGATCCGTCGCGAGGCTCCGCCCAGGTCAACACGGTCTATCTGCTCGGCGGCAATCGCAACCTGCAGCCCGAAGAGGCGCGGACCTATTCGTTCGGCGTCGATCTGGCGCCGCGTTCCCTGCCGGGCTTCCTGGCCAGCGCGACCTTCTATGACATCAACTTCACCGACGTGATCGGAACCCCGCCGACCAGCCTGGTCTTCACCGATCCCACCTTCTCATCGGTGGTCTATCGCAATCCCTCCGCCGCCCAACTCGCCAGCCTGCTGGCGCTCGGGGTGCCGGTCAATTTGCCGACGCCCTTGCCCGCGATCGGCAATGCGTTGGATCTGCGCCGCGGCAACTTCGGCGTTCGCAAGACCAACGGCGTGGACTTCAACGTCAACTATCGGCGCCCGACCGATTTCGGCGCCGTGTTCGGCGGCCTCGCGGGCAACTACATCTTCAAGTACGACACCCAGCTTTCGCCCACGGCGGCCGTGTCTGACTCCCTGAAGTTGGGCGTTCCCAAAATGACCCTCCGGGGCACGGTGGGCCTCACGGCCGGTCCGATCAACTTCGTGAGCTTCGTCAACTACCGCGACGGCGTCACCAACACGTTCGCCACCCCGACCGGGACGAGCACGTACGAGGCCGATGCGTACACGACCGTCGATCTGCGCCTCTCCTGGACCTTGCCGAACACCGGCCTGACGCAAGGCACGGACCTGGGCTTGCAGGTCAACGACCTGTTCGACAAGACCCCGCCGTTCTTCCCCGCGACCGACGGCATCGGCGGCGCCTACAACCCGATCGGGCGCTACGTGGCGCTCAGCCTGCGAAAGACCTTCTGAGCGGGTTGAAGCGATCATCGGCGGCCGCGGGGGCGTGTGATCCCCCGCGGTGCGGCCGGCGCATTGCTGGAAGCCCCCTGACCACCGACACCGATCTCAGTCCGGCCGGAGCGCCCTGTTTAATGACTAGTGACGCCGTCCGCCGCGCCCAGGGCTTTGACCCCGGCGGCCTCGCCGCGATCGGCCCCTCCCTCCAGGCGTTTGTCGACCGTGGCGAGCTGGCGGGCGTCGTGACCCTGACCTCGCGACGCGGCGAGATCGTCCAGGCCGAGGCGATCGGTTGGAGCGACATCGAAGCCAAGACCCCGATGCGGCCCGACAGTCTGTTCCGCATCGCCTCGATGACCAAGCCGATCACCTCGGTGGCGGCCTTGATGCTGGTCGAGCAGGGCAAGATCGCGCTCACCGACCCGATCTCGCGCTGGATCCCGGAACTGGCCGATCCGCTGGTGCTGCGCGACGCGGCCGGACCCTTACGCAACATCGTCCCCGCGCGCCGAGCGATCACCGTCGAGGACCTGCTCACCCATCGTTCGGGCGTCGCCTACGGCTTTTCCTCGGAAGGACCGCTCCAGCAAGCCTACGAGCGCGCGCTGGGCGATCCGGCGATGAACCGCATGACCCCGGACCAATGGTTGGTCGCGCTCGGCGGCCTGCCGCTGGCCCATCAGCCCGGCGAGCGCTTCCACTACGGCCATTCGACCGACGTGCTGGGTTTCCTGATCGGCCGGGTCGAAGGCAAGCCGTTGCGTCAGGTCCTGCACGAGCGGATCTTCGCGCCGCTGGGGATGACCGACACGGACTTCTGGCTTCCGCACCAGAAGCGAAGCCGTCTTGCCAGCCTCTACGGATACGATGAGGCGGCGGGCAGGCTCGTGAAGGTCGAACCGGAGATGTACGACGAGCCGCCGGCCTACACGCCGGGCGGCGGCGGACTGATCTCGTCGGCGAGCGACTACCATCGGTTCGCGCGCATGCTCCTGGGGGAGGGCGCCCTGGACGGCGTGCGCTTGCTGCGGCCCGAGTCTGTCGGCCTGATGCGGACCAACCGGCTGACCGATGACCAACGCCAGATTCCCTTCGCCGGCATGCCCCTTTGGCGAAAGTCCGGCTTCGGCCTGGGGTTGTCGATCGCCGAGGACGTGATCGACAACCCCTATGCCTGCGGCGCGCCGGGCTCGATGACCTGGCCGGGCATCTTCGGCACCTGGTGGCAGGCCGATCCCGTCCATGATCTTGTCATGATCTACATGATCCAGCACCAGGTGCCGGTGACCGCGCATTCGGGGGCGACGATCGCCACGGGACGTGGCGCGGCCGGCCGCCGCGCTCTGCCTGCCTATCAACAGGGTGTCTATGCCGCCCTCCAGGACCGGCCTCAAGGCCCGCAGCCCAAGGATCAATGATGACCAAAGCCGACGAAGCCTTGGCCCTGGCGCCGTCATCGACCCTCGTCCCGGCGGCGACGGTCGACAGGCGGGCCTGGGTCGCCCTGGCGTGTCTGTGGTTCATCTACGTCCTGAACTTCCTGGATCGGCAGTTGCTGTCGATCCTGGCCAAACCGATCCAGGACACGCTGCACATCACCGACGGTCAGCTCGGGCTTCTCGGCGGCCTGTATTTCGCGGCGTTCTACTGCTTCATCGCCATTCCCGTGGGGTGGCTCGCCGACAGGACCAACCGCGTAGCGGTGTTGGCGATCGCCTGCGGCGTCTGGAGCATGGCGACCATGGCCTGCGGCATGGCCAAGTCCTACGGCGGCTTCGCCGTCGCGCGGATGACGGTCGGCTTCGGAGAGGCCGGGGGCGTCCCGCCTTCCTATGCGATCATCTCCGACTATTTTCCGCCCGGGCGCCGGGGCACGGCCCTGGGCCTCTACAACCTCGGCCCGCCGGTCGGGGCGGCCCTGGGCATCGCGTTCGGAGCCTCCGTGGCGGCCTCGTTCAGCTGGCGCGACGCCTTCATGGTCACCGGCGCCGTCGGCGTCGTCGCGGCCTTGGCGTTGACGTTCATCGTGCGCGAACCCAAGCGCGGTGGGCTTGATCGGCCGGCGGGCGAAGCGGCCCCGCCCCAGGCGAGATTCGGCGAAACCCTGCGCATGTTCTTCTCCAACCCCGCGCTGCTGCTGGTCTCCCTGGGCAGCGGTTCGACCCAGTTCATCACCTATGGCCTGGGCAATTTCGCCACCCTGTTCCTGATGCGCGAAAAGGGCATGACCCTTCGCGAGGTCGCGCTCTGGTACGCCGTGGTCGTCGGCGTCGGGATGAGCGTGGGCATCTTCGGGTCCGGCTGGATAATCGATCGCTTCACCCGCTTTTCGAAGCGCGCGTTCGCTCTGGCGCCTGCCATCGCCCTGGTCGCCGCCGTGCCCTGCTATCTGGGCTTCGTCTGGGCGCCGACCTGGCCGGTGGCGCTGGCTTTCCTGCTTCCGGCGATGTGCTTGAACCACGTCTATCTGTCGTCCGCGGTGACCTTGGTCCAGACCGAGGTCCGGCCCAATCAGCGGGTGATGTCGGGCGCGCTGCTGCTGCTGGTGATGAACTTCATCGGCCTGGGGCTGGGCCCCACCTATGTCGGCGCCGCCAGCGACTTCTTCAGGGGGGCGTATCCCGGCCATTCGCTGCAGATGGCCCTCTACACCCTGGTCCCGTTCTACGGGCTGGCCATCGGCCTGTTCCTGATGCTGGCGCGGGTGCTCGGCAAATCCCCCAAGACCGGAGCTGTCCAATGACCAACCTCTCCAGGGCGTTGCGCGGCGTTGCGAGCGCGGCGGCCCTGCTGACCGCGACGCTCGGCTCGACCCAGGCGTTCGCGGACGATGCGCGCCCCGTGGTCGCCGCCCCCGCTGGAACGGTGGAAGGGCTCGTCGACGCCGGCATGCCGGCGTTCAGGGGCATCC
>NZ_JBAPVS010000131.1:0-36439 GCF_049283275.1 Caulobacter sp.
GGCCGCGGTTGTATGAGATCAGGGTGGTGGCGAAGCACTGACCGGGGACATGCCCTTGCGGCGTGTCCCCATCGGTTATCGCGGCGCCTAGAAATTGGGGACACGCCGCAAGGGCATGTCCCCGGCCGTATTAAGCCGCCTTGCCCACCACCGTGTTGCGGCCCGACTTCTTGGCCTCGTAAACAGCCTCGTCGGCCCGCTTCATCAGGGTCTCGGGGGTGTCGTCCGGACCGCTGGTGGCCGAGACGCCGATCGAGATGGTCACGGTCAGCACTTCAGTGCCCTGGGCCACGCGGAACGGCGAGCCGGAGACGTGCATGCGGATCCGCTCGGCGATGCGCAGGGCGTCCACCAGATGGGTGTCGGGCATGATCACCGTGAACTCCTCGCCGCCGTAGCGGCAAGGCAGGTCGATGGCGCGGACGTTCGAGGCCAGGCGCAGGGCGAATTCGCGCAGCACCTGGTCGCCGACGTCGTGGCCGAAACTGTCGTTGATCTTCTTGAAGTGGTCGATGTCGATCAGCAGGGCCGCCACCGGGTCGCCGCCCAGGCCCGCGCGCTTGACCAGCGAGTCGAGCTGACCGGTCATGTAGCGGCGGTTGTGCAGGCCGGTGAGCTGGTCGGTGACCGCCAGCTCCAGGCTGTGGTCGAGGTTCTGGCGCAGGTAGTCGGTGTAGCGCTTGCGCTGGATCTGGGTCTTGACCCGGGCCGACAGCTCTTGCGGATCGATCGGCCGGGGCAGGATGTCGTTGATGCCGATCTCCAGCGCCTTGACCATGCGCGAGCGCTCGTCGGGATCGACCATGGCCAGGATCGGCAGGTGGCGGGTGCGCTCGTCCGACCGCAGCGAGGCGGCGAAGCGCAGGCCGTCGAAGCCCTTGGCGGCGGCGTTGATGATGATCAGGTCGACCGGGCCGCCGGCGCTGATCTGGGCCTTGACGGGATCGGATTCGACCACCGGGCGATGCTCGACCGCCAGTTCGGCGGCCACGCGCTGGGCCTGGCGTTCATTGTCGTCGACCACCAGCACCCGGCCGCCCAGGCCGTCCAGGCGCGAAGCGGCGCCGGCGATCACCCCGATGCGCCGGCCCGAGGCCTCGCGCTGGCGCAGTTCGTCGATCACCAGCTTGAAGCGGGTCAGGCTGCGCACGCGGGCGAACAGCATGACGTCGTCGACCGGCTTGGTCAGAAAGTCCGACGCGCCCGCCTCCAGCCCCTGGATGCGGTCGGCGCGGCCGTCCAGCGCCGTGACCAGCACCACCGGGATGTGGCGGGTGGCGGGGTCTTCCTTGAGTTTCTTGCAGACGGTGAAGCCGTCCATGCCGGGCATCATCACGTCCAGCAGGATCACGTCAGGCAGTTCGCTGGCGGCCAGGGCCAGGGCCGTGGGGCCGTCATAGGCGACCGAAACCTGGTAATACTCAGCCGAAAGCTTGGCCTCGAGCAGGCGGACATTGGCCTCGATATCGTCGACGACCAGAATGCGCGCGCTCACGAGCCTACCTCTCCAGCAACCGGCGAATGGTGTCCAGGAAGTGTGACACCGAGATGGGCTTGGAGATATAGGCCTCGCAGCCGCCCTCACGGATGCGTTCCTCGTCGCCCTTCATGGCGAACGCCGTAACGGCGACGACGGGAATATGTGACAGATCGTCGTCCTCCTTGAGCCACTTGGTGACTTCAAGGCCGGAGATCTCGGGCAGCTGGATGTCCATCAGGATCAGGTCCGGACGGTGCTCACGGGCGATCGACAGCGCCTGCAATCCCTCACGGGTTTGCAGGGTCTCGTAGCCCTGGGCTTCGAGCAGGTCATGAAAGAGCTTCATGTTCAGCTCGTTATCCTCGACGATGAGGACCTTCTTCGTCATCCTGACCCCGACCATTCCGGTCCGTGGCGGCGCGTGAGGGATTCGCGTCGCTTCTGAATTCCAGATCGCACGAATATCCTTAAGCCCGCGCTAATCGCGTTTTACCCTGGCCAACCGCAGATCATGGAACCCTGTTTTTCCGACCTTCAAGCCTGCACCGTGCGCCCTGACGCGCCGCTGGTCATCGTCGATGTCGACGAGGTCCTCGCGCGGTTCATGCATGGCTTTGGAACGTTCATCGGACGCCATGGATTCGAGCTGCGATTCGACCGCTACGCCTTGTTCCAGAACATCTATCGTCCGGGCGAGACCCAGCACCTGGACCTGATCGCCGGCCGGGCGCTGTTCAACGACTTCTTCCGCGACGGAGCCGACGACCTGCTGCCGGCCGAAGGCGCGGCCGACGCCCTGGCCGACCTGTCGACCCGCGCGGACGTGGTGATCCTGACCAACGCCCCGGAGCACGGCCGCCAATCGCGCGCCCGCTGGTTGAAGACCCACGGCTTCGACTATCCGTTGGTGATCAACACCGGCCCCAAGGGGCCGTCGGCGGCGCACCTGTCCGAGCGCACGGCCTCGCCCTCGGTGTTCATCGACGACCTGCTGCCGCAGCTGGATTCGGTGGCCGAGAGCGCGCCCTGGGTGAGCCGCTTCCAGATGGTGGCCGACGAGCGCTTGCGCGCCTTGGCCCCCAGTGATCCGGAACGGCATGCCCGCTTCGACCTGTGGCCCGACCTGAAGACGGCCATCGAGCGCAAGCTGTTCCCATGAAGAGCCCCCGCCCTTGAAGGCCCTTTGCCGCGACTGCCTGGCGACGGGCGAGGTCAAGACCTCGCGCTGTCCGGCCTGCGGCTCGCCGCGCGTGATCTTCCATGAAGAACTGGGCCAGCTTTCCATGGCTCACCTGGACTGCGACGCCTTCTACGCCTCGGTCGAGAAGCGTGACGACCCGTCCCTGCGCGACAAGCCGGTAATCGTCGGCGGCGGCAAACGCGGGGTGGTGACGACCGCCTGCTACATCGCCCGCATGAGCGGTCCGCGCTCGGCCATGCCGATGTACAAGGCACTGAAGCTGTGTCCCGACGCCGTGGTCATCAAGCCCAACTTCGCCAAATACAAGCACGAGAGCGGGCGGATCATGGCCAAGCTGGAGGCCCTGACGCCCTTGGTCCAGCCGCTGTCGCTGGACGAGGCCTGGATCGATCTTTCCGGCACCGAGCGCCTGCACGGCGCCCCGCCGGCGGTGATGCTGGCCAGGGTGCAGCGCGAGATCGAGGCCGAGGTCGGGATCACCGTCTCGATCGGCCTGGCGCCCAACAAGTTCCTCGCCAAGATCGCCTCGGAGTTGGACAAGCCGCGCGGCTTCTCGGTGATCGGAGCGGCGGGGATCGAGGCTTTCCTGGCGTCGAAGCCCGTGTCGATCCTGCCCGGCGTGGGTCCGGCCACCGTCTCCGCCCTGGCCTCCGAAGGCCTGCGCACGGTCGGCGACATCGCCAATGCCGACCTCAAATGGCTGGTCAAGGTTCTGGGGTCGGGCGGCCTGCGGCTGCATCACCTGGCCCATGGGCGCGACACCCGGCTTGTCGATCCCGAGCAGGAGCGCAAGACGATCAGCGCCGAGACCACCTTCAACGACGACCTCTACAAGCGCGAGGACCTCGAGGACGAGCTGTGGCCGCTGTGCGAGAAGGTCGCCCGCCAGGCCCGGGCCGGCGGGGTGGCGGGCCGGGTGGCGACGCTGAAACTGCGCACCCCGGACTTCAAGATCCACACCCGTCGCCGCACCCTGCCCGTCCCGATCCAGACCGCTCGCACCCTGTTCCAGGTGGCGCGCGAGCTGCTGGCGGCCGAGCCGGGCGGCCTGCACTACCGCCTGATCGGCGCGGGCCTGACCGACTTCGTCCCCGCCGAGGGTGCGGCCGACGACTTCTTCGCCGGCGACGAGCGCAAGGCGCTGAAGAGCGAGACGGTGATCGACGGGTTGAGGGGGCGCTTCGGGGCGGGGGCGGTGATGACCGGGCGGGCGCTGAAGGGCAAGTAGGCGGCTCACCCACTTGCCCCCACCAAACCTACATCAGCGAGCCCTTGCCGCTGGTCACTTCGGTGTAGCGGTGCACCCTCACCGCCTGCACAAGCCCAAACCCGACCATGACCGTCAGCATGACGGTGCCCCCGTACGACAGCATCGGCATGGGCACGCCCACCACCGGGGCCATGCCCATGACCATCGCGCCGTTGATCAGCACGTAGAGCGCAAAGGTCGCCGTCACCCCAGCCGCCGACAGGCGTCCGAAGTGGCTGTGGCTGATCGAGGCGATGCGCAGGGCCATGAAGATCGCCACGCCGTACAGGAACAGCACGCTGAAGCAGCCGATGAAGCCGAACTCCTCGGCCAGGGTGGCGAAGATGAAGTCGGTCTGTTTCTCGGGCAGGAAGTTCAGCTGGCTTTGCGAGCCCAGGCCGAAACCCTTGCCCATCAGCCCGCCCGAGCCCAGGGCGATCTTCGACTGCATGATGTGGTAGCCGTTGCCGGACGGGTCTTTTTCCGGGTCCATGAAGGTCAGGATCCGGTTGCGCTGGTAGTCGTGCAGCACGAAGAAGATGAACGGCGGCAGGGCGGCGAGGCCGGCGATGATCCCGCCGATGATCAGCCGCAGCGACAGGCCGGCCAGCACCATCACAGCCAGGCCCGGCAGGGCGATCAGCACGGCGGTGCCGAGGTCAGGCTGGTGGGCGACCAGCAGGGTCGGCACGCCGATCAGCGCCAGTGGAACCAGCAGCTTCCAGGACAGGCGGGCGCTGTCGGCCGACAGGCCGTGATAGTAGCGAGCCAGGGCCAGGACGACGCCGATCTTCATGATCTCCGAGGGCTGGAAGCGCAGCGGCCCGATGGCCAGCCAACGTTGAGCCCCCAGCGACACGTCGCCGACCGCCTCGACCGCCACCAGCAGCAACAGAGCCACGCCGTAGAGCGGATAGGCCAGGGTGAACCAGACGCGCAGATCGACCATCGCCAGGATGATCATCATCACGAAATAGATGCCGAAGCGCAGCAGGTGCTTGTCGGCCCACGGCTCCCACGAGGCGCCGGCGATCGAGAACAACATCAGGGCCCCGGCGCCCGCGATCAGGGCCAGGACCAGGCACAGGGTCCAGTCGATCTCCATGAACTTGATGATCGGCCGGTCGCGTTCGCCGGGCCGGCTGAGGCCGCCGCTGAGGGTCATCGGGGAGCTCCGGGGACGGAAGGCGCGGGAACGGTCGGCGTCACGGGATCCGACGCCGGAGGCGGCGCGCCCACGGTCGGATCGTCGGGCGCGGCGCCCTCGACCGAGCCGTCCGGCGTGGCCTCGACCGGCGCGTCGGGCAGCGGCATAGGCCGCTCGATGCGGGCCCGAATCTCCGGATCCTTCAGCAGCGCCACGCGCATCACCTCGCGGGCCCGCGGGGCGCCGGCCGTGGCGCCGCCCAGGCCGCCGTGTTCGACGATGACGACCACGGCGTAGCGCGGTTCATCATAGGGGGCGAACGCCACGAACAGGTTGTGGTCCTTCAGGCGCCAGACGGCCCCGGAGCCCTTGCGGTTGGCGACCCCGTCATAGCTGCGCACCTGGGCGGTGCCGGTCTTGCCGGCCATCTGCACGTCGCCCAGGCCTAGCTGGCTCTGGCGATAGGCGGTGCCGCGCACGTCATTGGCGACCGCCGCCATGCCGCCGCGCACATAGTTCAGGTGCTCCTGGCTGAACGGCAGGTCGGGCACGGCCGCGCCGCTGGGCTGCTCGATCCCGCCCACCGACTTGATCAGGCGGGGGTTGAGCGCCTTCTGGCCGTTGGCGAGGCGCGAGGTCATCACCGCCAGCTGCAGGGCGTTGACGCTCAGGGCCCCCTGCCCGATCCCGTAGCTGGGGGTCTCGCCGGGAAACCAGATCTGGTTGCCGGGATTTTTCTTGAACGCCCGCTTCTTCCAGGCCCGGTCAGGCACCAGGCCCTTCTTCTGGCCAGGAATGCCGATGTCGAAGGTCTCGCCGAAGCCCATCGCCCGGGCCGCGTTGGCGATGGCGTCCGGACCGATCTTCAGCGAGGTCTGGTAGAAATAGACGTCGCACGAGTTCTTGATGGCCTCGTGCATGTTCTGCGAGCCGTGGCCGCGCTTTTCCCAGCACCGCCAGCTTCGCCCGCCATAGTACCAGCTGCCGCCGCAGTTGATGCGGATCTCGGGATCGATGCCAGCGGTCAGGGCGGCCAGGGCGACAGTCGGCTTGAAGGTCGAGCCGGGCGGGAAGGTGCCGCTCAGCGCCTTGTCCAGCAGGGGTTTGCGCTCGTACTCGGCCAGGGCCTTGTATTCCGGCCCCGACAGCCCCTTCACGAAGCGGTTGGCGTCGAAGCTGGGGGCCGACACCATGGCCAGCAGGTCGCCGTTGCGGATGTCCATCACGACGATGGCGCCGCTTTCGTCGCCCATCACTTCCAGGGCGCGGTTCTGGATGTCGGCGTCCAGGGTCAGGCGCACTTCCTTGCCCGGGGTGGCCGGGATGTCGCCCTCGGGGTCCAGACGCACGGTGCGGCCCTGGGCGTCGACCTCGGCCTTGGTGGCGCCGGGACGACCGCGCAGCTCGTGGTCCAGGGCCTTCTCGACCCCCTGCTTGCCGATCCGGAAGCCCGGGTGATGCAGCAGGTCCTGATCGGGATCGTTCTTGGCCTTTTCCAGGTCGCGGTCGGAAACCTTGGCGACATAGCCGATCACGTGGGCGAAGGCTCCGCCGAACGGATAGACCCGCACCTCGCCCATGTCGGCCGTGACGCCGGGCAATTCAGGCGCGCGGATGTTGACGCGGGAGAACTCCTCCCAGGTCATGTCCTCCATCACCGCCACCGGCGCCTTCCTGGGCGCGCGGGCGATGTCCTTGGTCAGACGAGCACGGCGCGAGCCGTCGATCGGCACCAGCAGGGCCAGATCGTCGAGCGTGGCCTCGACGTCGAAATCCTTGGTGTCCTTGCTGACCATCAGCCGGAAGTTGGGGCGGTTGGAGGCCAGAGCCACCCCATTGCGGTCCAGGATCAGGCCGCGCGGCGGCGGCATCAGGCGGTAGTTGAACTGGTTGCCGGCCGAAAGCTTCTGGTAGCGCTGGGCCTCGACCAGCTGCAGCTGGGCCAGGCGTCCGCCCAGGGCCAGCAGACCGGCGCCGGCCAGGCCGCCCATCAGGAACGCCCGGCGGTGGAAGACCCCCTGCCGCTCGTTGACCTCGGAGAAGAAGATTGAGGGCTCGCTCATGGCGTCACCGGAACCGGACGTCCGCGTCCTCGAACCGGTCGATCAGCCGGTGGGCGAACGGGAACAACAGGGTCGTGACCAGGAACTGCCAGAACACGGCCAAAAGGCTGGGCATGGCCAGGCTGTCGAGCATGCTGAACAGGAAGCCGGCGGCCATGGCCACCGCGGTGACGCCGCCGAACCAGGCCCACATCATCGGCCGGCTCTGACCGGTCATCATGTTGCGGCCGGCCAGGGCCGTGGCGTAGGCGACCAACAGCGACAGGCCCCAAAGGCCCGTCGGTCCGCCCCAGAAGGTGTCCAGAAACAGGCCCAGCACCAGCAGGGCGAAGGGGGCCAGGATCGACGGGCGGATCAGGGCCCAGGCGAAGGCCGGCACCATGGCGAACACCGGCTCGGGCAACTGCAGGCCATAGACGCGGATCGGCGCCGAGAAGACGATGGTCGCCAGCACGCAGAGCAACGCCGGCACGCCGAGCCAGCGGGCGGGGTGCAGAGGCCGCGCGCCGCCCATCCTAGATCCCCCCGCCGGGCGTCTGGGCCGCCGTCGGTCCGGGCGGCGCGGGCTTCGAAGCGGGCGGCGTGGGCGGTGTCGGGCCGGGGTTGGCCGCGGCGGACGGAGCCGGCGGCTTGGGCGCCGTGGCGACGGGGCCCAGGATGGAGACGTCGGGATCCTCGGTGGTGACCGGCGGCAGGCTGCGGGTCAGCAGGGCCTTCTGGTCGGCCAGTTGCGCGAAGTCCTTGAACAGCAGGATGCGCACATAGTCGATGGCCGCGTCGTCGGCGAACAGCACCACGCGCCAGCGACCGTCCAGGCCCTTGACGGCCGCGCCCACCGGCAGACCGCGCGGCACCACGCCGCCGTCGCCCGAGGTGACGACCCGGTCGCCTTCCTGGATCGGATCGACGCCCCGCAGGTATTCGAGCTTCGGATTGGGACCGCCGTCGCCGGTCAGAATGGCGCGGGCGTTGGTGCGGTCGATCATCACCGGCGTGCGCGAGGCGATGTCGGTCAGCAACAGCACCCGGCTGGCGCCGCGGGCGACGCCGACGACCCGACCGACCAGGCCGCGCTCGTTCATCACCGGATTGCCGACCACCACGCCCTTTTCCGAGCCGGTGTCGGCCAGGCGGGTGTTGGCGAACGGGCCGCGGGTGTCGCTGACCACGCGGGCGGCGACCATCGGGATCGGCGGATCGGTGCGCAGGCCCAGCAGTGTGCGATAGCTCTGGTTCTTGTCGACCTCGGCCAGATACTGGTCGCGATAGCCGCGCATTTCCTTCAGCTCGGCCTTCAGCCGACGGTTCTCGGAGGCCGTGAAGAAGTAGCTGCTGACGAAATCGACGCCCAGGCCGGTCCAGCGCCCCGGCGCGGCGATCACGCCGCTGACCGGCTTGGACACCGTGTCGACCGTCTGGCGGGTGACGCCATAGGCTTGCTGCTGAAGGGTCTCGCGACGATCAGCCAGCAAGAACGCCACCGCGATCACGATCGCGACGATCAACGCCACGGCCGCGGTCCAGGTAAGCGGCACTTTCAGGTCACCTAGCGGACCTTCGCGAAAGGGCACGTACTACTTCTCCCGACGCCCCCCGCGGCGTCCGACTGACTTTGACGCCCTCAGCCGTTTTCTGTCGAATGTAATTCGCCAGAAAACGGCGTCGGATTGTTACCTGGAGCGCGAACTTGCGCCGAACCGGCGGCCGCTTCGGCGGATCGCGCTCTAGGCGAGAGTCGATTCAAGCACGCCCTTCATCCACTTGGGATGCTCGAGCACCTTGCCGCAGCCCAGGGCCACGCACGACAGCGGATCGTCGGCCACGGTGACCGGCAGGCCGGTGTGGTCGCGGATCTCGGCGTCCAGGCCGCGCAGCAGCGCGCCGCCGCCGGTCAGCATGATGCCTTTGTCGGCAATGTCGCTGGCCAGTTCCGGCGGGGTGGCTTCCAGGGCCACCTTCACGGCTTCGACGATCTGCCCGACCGGCTCGGCCAGGGCGTCGGCGGCCTGCTTTTCGCTGATGCGGACTTCGCGCGGCACGCCCTGCATCAGGTCGCGGCCCTTGACGTCGATCGACAGGCCCTCGCCGTCGGCCGGCGCGCGGGCGGTGCCGATTTCCTTCTTGATGCGCTCGGCGGTCGTTTCGCCGATCAGCAGGTTATGGTGGCGACGCATATAGCTGATGATCGCCTCGTCCATCTTGTCGCCGCCGACGCGGACGCTGCGCGAATAGACGATGCCCGACAGCGAGAGCACGGCCACCTCGGTGGTGCCGCCGCCGATGTCGACCACCATCGAGCCGGTCGGCTCGTGGATCGGCAGGCCGGCGCCGATCGCGGCGGCCATCGGCTCGTCGATCAGGCCCACGCGGCGGGCCGAGGCGTTCAGGCAGCTGTCGTTGATGGCGCGGCGCTCAACGGCGGTGGCGCCCGACGGCACGCAGACGATGACCTTGGGGTTCACGAAGCCCTTGCGGTTGTGAACCTTGCGGATGAAGTACTTGATCATCTCCTCGGCGACTTCGAAGTCGGCGATGACCCCGTCGCGCATCGGGCGGATGGCTTCCATGTGGCCCGGCGTGCGGCCCAGCATCTGCTTGGCCTCGATCCCCACGGCGTGGACGATCTTGCGGCCGCCGACATTGCGCAGCGCGACCACCGACGGCTCATTCAGGACGATGCCCTTGCCCTTCATGTAGATAAGGGTGTTGGCGGTGCCCAGGTCGATGGCGATGTCGTTGGAGATGACGCCGAAGAGGGAAGAAAACATTGAAAGCCCTGACTGAGGGGATAAGGGGCGAGGCGGGACGTCGGATAGGCGAAACGGAGCCATTTGCGCCGGTGAACCGGCGAAGGCGAAGGGAAAAGATGGCTCCTACTTCAATTCCAAAGGAGGACAACATGATTCCCACGAAAATGCGGGTCTTGTCCCCTTTTTGACGAACCTGCCGCACGACGGAAGCGCTGGCCCCCGCCGCGCCGTCGTCTGACTGCTACAAATCTGCCGACCAAGCCCGTTTGCCCTGCGAAAGCGTTGATTTCAAGGTCTATTGCAGCCGTGGATCACCTGTTTTCGCGGAACGGCGGCACGCCGGGTTTCATCCCAGAAACGTGGCGTTTTCTAGCCGAGCGCCGCTAGGGCCACACCGGCCGCCGCAATCAGGCCGAAGATCACTTGCACGGGGGTCAAGCGCTCCGAGAACAGACGACGTCCGGCGATCGCCGCCATGGGCATTTCGACCACTCCGACCGCCCTGACCGGCCCCACGGGACTGAGCGCCATGGCGGTGAACCACAGGCCCGAGGCCGCCGCGCCGCAAAACCCCGCGCCCAGCGACCGCCGCCAGGCCTTGACCACCTCGACCAGGGCGTCGGGGTTGCGCGCGGCCAGGAAGGCGGTCAGGGCCGCCGACTGGATGGCCTGGACCACCATCACCGTCACCAGGGCCGACACGGCGGGATGGGCGGGCTCGAAGGCCAGCGCAGCTTGTCGGAAGCAGTTGGCGCAGAGCGCGAACGCCGCGCCCGAGGCCAGGCCCGCCGTCACCGCACCGCGCCGCATCGGCGTCTGCGCCCGGGGCCAGGTCAGCACCGCCAGCCCCGCCGTGGCGATCAGACCGCCGATCCACGTCAGGGCCGACACCTTGTCGCCGAACAGCAGCACGCCCCAGACCAGGGCGAACAGCAGGCCGCTCTGCTGCAGGGCCGTGCCCAGGGCGAAGGACGATCGGTGCATAGCCGTCAGCTGGGCGGCGGTGCCGCAGATCTGCAGGGCCGCACCGGCGACGCAGGCCAGCCAGAACCACGGCGTGGCGTGGGGCGCCGCGCCCGGTGTGACGAACCAGGCGACCGCCGCGAACACGATGGCGAACGGCAGGCCGAACAGGAACCGCACCAGGGTCGCGCCCCAAGGCCCCGCCCCGCCCATCACCGAACGCTGGGCGGCGTTGCGGGCGACCTGGAAGGCCGCCGCGGCGATGGTGATGGGAATCCAGATCATGACCTTCGCGCCGAAATGACCAGACCCGAGGCCCAGGACAGGCTGACAGTCGCCAGGTCCGGATGGCTTTCCAGCCGCCTGGCCAGTTCGTCAACCCGCGCCTGATGCCCTTCCGGCCAGTTGGGCTGGGGCAGCATGTCGTCGATCACATAGAGACCGCCCGGGCGCAGCAAGGCCAGAGCCGCGTCCAATCCGGCGTACTTGCCGGGCCAGGCGTCGGCGAAGATCAGGTCGAAGCTCTCTGTCGCCTGCTGGCCGATGAAATCCAGGCCGTCAGCGAGCACGAAACTGACACGCGGATCGTCGGCCAAGGCTTCGCGCGCCACGGCCTGCACCCGCGCGTCGGTGTCGACGCTGACCAGGGTCGCGCCGGCGGCCAGGCCCGAGGCCAGGCAGACCGTGGCCAAACCCGTGCCGGTGCCCAACTCCAGCAGGCGTCCGCCCGGCTTGGAGGAAGCCAGCAGGCGCAACAGGGCGCCGGTGTCCGGCTCGGACGGCATGTCGAAGCCGAGTTCGGCCGTACGGATGCCTGTCCGACGCCAAGCGGCGGGCAGGGTCGCGGCGTTGTCGCCGAACCCACGGCTCGGCGAGGAGAAGGCGCAGATCATCCGACGCTCTTTCATGCAGCCGCGCACGGCGGCTCGATCCGTCGCGCAGGCGCGACGTGACCCTCTCTGCAGACTGGATTGGGGGTCGGCGAGCCCGAGGCCCGCCCTGCCCTAGAAGCCGCTGGCGATCGCCGCTTCCGGCCGGCTCTTTTCCTTGCGCGCCATGAGGTTGTTCAGGGCGTTCACATAGGCCTTGGCCGAGGCGGTCAGGGTGTCGGTGTCGGCGGCCTGGCCGGTGGCGATCCGGCCGTCCTCCTCCAGACGGACCGAGACCTGGGCCTGGGCGTCGGTGCCTTCAGTGACCGCGTGCACCTGGAACAGGCGCAGGGCGGCGTTATGCGGCACGATCTGCTGGATGGCGTTGAAGACCGCGTCCACCGGACCATCGCCCGAGGCCTCCGAGGTCTTCACTTCGCCGTCGACTTCCAGGGTCAACTCGGCCGACTGGCCGTCGGTGCCGGCCACCACGCGCAGGCGCTGGACGCGGATGCGTTCGGAGCCGCGCGCCAGGGCGTCGTCGACCAGGGCGATGATGTCGTCGTCGTAGACGTGCTTCTTGCGGTCGGCCAGGTCCTTGAAGCGGCCGAAGGCCTCCTTCAAGGCGTTCTGGCCCAGCTCGTAGCCCAGGTCCTTCAGCTTGGCGCGGAAGGCGTGGCTGCCCGAGTGCTTGCCCATGACCAGGCTGGACGGGGCCTGACCCACCGATTCCGGGGTCATGATCTCGTAGGTCTCGCGGTTCTTCAGCATCCCGTCCTGGTGGATGCCGCTCTCATGCGCGAAGGCGTTCTTGCCGACGATGGCCTTGTTGTACTGCACCGGGAAACCGGTGATGGCCGAGACGTAGCGGCTGGCGCGGGTGATGTGGGTGGTGTCGATCCTGGTCTCGTAGGGCAGCTTGTCGCCGCGCACCTTCAGGGCCATCACCACTTCTTCCAGCGCGGCGTTGCCGGCGCGCTCGCCCAGGCCGTTGATGGCGCACTCGATCTGGCGCGCCCCGCCCTGCACGCCGGCCAGGCTGTTGGCCACGGCCAGGCCCAGGTCGTTGTGGCAGTGGGTCGAGAAGACCACCTTGTCGGCGCCTTCGACGTTCTGGGTCATCCAGCTGAACAGGTCGGCATATTCCGACGGATAGGTGTAGCCGACCGTGTCGGGCAGGTTGATCGTCGTGGCGCCGGCCTTGATGGCGGTT
Source organism: Caulobacter sp. (assembly GCF_049283275.1). Classification (GTDB taxonomy): domain Bacteria; phylum Pseudomonadota; class Alphaproteobacteria; order Caulobacterales; family Caulobacteraceae; genus Caulobacter. Next base: position 12,936 of record NZ_JBAPVS010000131.1, read on the forward strand.
TCGATGGCGCGGCGCAGGAACTGGCGCTCGCTGCGGGTGGCGTCCTCGGCCGACCACTCCACGTCGTCGCGCAGGTTGCGGGCGTGAGTCACCGAGCGGGCGATCACGTCGATGACGGCGTCCGGCTCCATCTGCAGCTTGTGCTTCATGTGCAGGTCGCTGGTGGCGATCACCACGTGGATGCGGCCGCGGGCGGCCGGCTTCAAGGCCTCCGCGCATCTATCGATATCCACCATGTGGGCGCGACACAGGCCGGCGATGGTGCTGTTCTTGACGATCTTGGAGATCTCGCGGACCGCCTCGAAGTCGCCGTTCGAAGCGATCGGGAAGCCCGCCTCGATGACATCGACCCCCATCTCCTCGAGGATCTTGGCCAGTTCCAGCTTTTCGTCGTGCGACATCGAGGCGCCGGGCGATTGTTCGCCGTCGCGCATGGTGGTGTCGAAAATGACGACGTTGTCGCGCTTGTCGAAAGCGGCGGGAGATACGGAGCTCATGATCTTACTCGTCGGATTTTGTCTGCGTGGGGCCAGTTCTGACCTTGGGGGCGGCGGGTTTAGTCATCCCCTGCACGCCCGGCCACGACGAAGCGCGGCCCCTAGAGCGCCCAGGGGTAGGTAAGCCGAAGCAGAAGCAGTTGGCGCGCGACGTTCATGGCTGCTTTCTACACAGCAGCCCAAAAACCAGCAAGCATTTTGCGTTAAGCGTGCAATTGGCCGCATGCATAGCAATTTTCGACCGCCACGCGCGCTGTTCAGGTCGTGCTTCTTGCCACTTCACGAGGTTCCGGCGTCAAAACGCCCCGAAGACCACGCCAGAGCGGCTCGAACCGCCCTTGTCGTGTCTTCAGCTAGTCCGCCGCTTCGCGCTTCTTGAGCCAGGCGCGGGCGACCAGGCCGCAGCCGATCCACACCACCACGGCGATCACCAGCATGACGATGTGGCGATTGCCGCCGCCCTTGAGCGCCTGGACAATCGAATTGCCGGCGAAGGCGGTCAGGGCGATCTTCGGGACGATGCCGATGGCGGTGCCTGCCGCGAAGTCGCGAAGCTTCATGGGCGTGACGCCGGCCGCCATGTTGACCACGATGAACGGCGCGGACGGCACCAGGCGGACGATCAGGCTGGCCAGGAACCCGTTCTTGCCGATCAGTTTCATGAACTTGGCCACGCCGTCGCCGGCCAGATCCTGCAACACCCGGCCGCCGAAGGTGCGCCCCAGCCAGAACCCGACCAGGGACGAGACCAAGGTGCCGATCCAGCTGTAGGCGAGACCGGTCCAGGGCCCGAAGGCGACCACCGCCGCGGCGATCAGCACGAACTGCGGCACCCCGATGAAGGCCAGGGCCGCGAAGGCGCCGACCGCGACCGGCAGGGCCCAGGGTCCATGCGCCGCGCCGAGCCATTGCTCGACCGTGACCTCGCCGTTCAAGCCCAGCAATTGGGCCCCGAACAGGAACACCACGCCCACCCCGCCGAACAGCACGAACGACACCGCGACCGTGCGCCAGGCCCGGGCGTCCATGTTGGTGAAGAAGTCGATCAGGCGACGAAGCATCCGCCTGCCTCGCCCATGCCCCCGGCGCGGTCAAGGGGGCGGCGCGGCCAAGTGGTCGCGGTTTCAAGCACTGTGCGAACGCAAATCGCGCGATGAGCGCCCATTTTGTTGTCACGCTTCCCGTTCGGCGGGCTTAGGCCACGGTCAAGTTCTCCCGACATGACATTTCCGTTGCGAAGCTGTCGTAAGGCGCGGCTAAGGTTATCCACAGGCTCCCGATCTTGCAGAACGCGCTTCGGACGGGATGCGTTGGGGGACGGCGGACGTGAAAACCCTGGCTGTGATTTCCCGCAAGGGCGGGGCCGGCAAGACGACTCTGTCGATCAACCTGATCCTCAGCGCTTACCAGGCGGGATGGAAAACCCTGCTGGCCGACATCGATCCGCAGCGTTCGGCCTCGGACGCCTTGCGGGCGCGGGCCGAGCCTGGGCCGGCCCTGGCCGAGATCACCGCCGGAAAGCTATTTCACACCCGGTCCCAGGCCGCGCACGACGCCTATGACGTCATGCTGATCGACACGCCCGCCGCGCCGGACGCCGACGTGGTCCTGGCGGTCAACTCGGCCGATCTGTGCCTGCTGGTTTGCCGCCCGACCTTTCTGGACATCGCCTCGGCGGCGCGGTCGGCCGAGATGATCCGCCGGCTGGGCAAGGCCGGCCTGATCGTGCTCAACCAGGCGCCGTCCAAGCGCGGCGGGCTTGAGCCCGCCAGCATGCGACAGGCCATCGAGGCGTTGCGCTTTTGCGGCCTGCCCATCGCTCCGGTCGGCCTGCGCTCGCGCACCATCTACCAGCAGGCGATCGCCCGAGGGTTGTCGGTCGGCGAGTGGGACGCCCAGGCTCCGGCCGTGCAGGAGATCGACCGCCTGTGGAGCCACCTTGCCGCCCTGCTCGCCCTAGACGATCGTGGACGTGACGCCCGCGCTGTCTGACTCCCCCGTGAACCCGCCGTTTCCTAAGCGGTACAGCTTCCGAGGCGGTTTGGTTGCGGCGTCAAATAATCCGTAAGTTGAAGTTCTGTTCATATCTTGACCATAACACTTAGCCTCATTGGGGGAGCCGCGCGGCCGCGACGTCGGTCGTTCGGTTTGGCAAAGAGTGCAAGTCGTGAAGACAATAGCTGTACTTTCCCGCAAGGGTGGATCGGGCAAGACCACCCTGGCCGTGAACCTGGCGCTGACGGCCTTCTTGGCGGGCCGCAGGGTTCTATTGGCTGACATCGACCCGCAGCGGTCCGCGTCGGAAGCCCTGCGGTCGCGCGCCGAGCCCGGACCGGCCCTCGCCGACATCACCGCCGGCAAGCTGTTCCTGACCAAATCCAACGCGATGCGCGAAGGCTTCGACTACCTGTTCATCGACACCCCCGCCGCGCCGGAGGCCGATGTCGCCCAGGCGGTGAACATCGCCGACTTCTGCCTGGTGGCGGGCCGGCCTTCGTTCCTCGACCTGGCCCCGATCGTGCGCTCGGCCGAAGCGGTGCGGCGCCTGGGCAAGAGCGGGCTTGTGGTGCTCAACCAAGCCCACACCAACAAGCCGGAAGTCGCCCCGGTGGCCTTCCCGGAGATCATGGACGCCCTGCGGTTCTGCGGCCTGCCGCTGGCCCCCTACGGTCTGCGCTCGCGCGAGGCTTTCCAGAAGGCCATGGCGCAAGGGCGCAGCGTCGCCGAGCACGAGCCGGGCAGCCCCGCCGCCCGCGACCTCGAGCGCTTGTGGGCCCATATCTGCACGGAACTGGGCGGCGTCGGCGAAACGCCGATGACGACCGCCCTCACCGGCTGATCGGCCTTTCGCAAGAGGCCGACGCTCAATAGGCTCCCCGTTCCAGCGGCGGAGCTTTTCATGAAACTACTCGGCGTCTCCGGCAGCCTGCGGGCCGCCTCGTTCAACACCGCCTTGCTGCGCGCCGCCCAGGACGCGGCGCCCGATGGCGTGACGATCGAGATCTTTGCCCTGCACGACCTGCCGCTGTTCAACCAGGACGTCGAGGACCAGGGCGACCCCGCGCCGGTCACGGCCTGGAAAGACGCCGTCCGCTCGGCCGACGCCCTGCTGCTGGCCTGCCCCGAATACAATGGCGGGGTTACCGGGGTGCTGAAGAACGCCATCGACTGGGCTTCGCGCGGCAGCCCCTCGGCCTTGTCGGGCAAGACAGCCTGCATCGTCGGCGCCTCGCCGGGCGTGACCGGCACGGTCCGCGCCCAGGACGCCCTGCGCCAGTCGCTGCGCAAGGTCTCGGCCGAGTACTGGCCGCTCAGCGAAATGCTGGTCGGCCAGGCCCACACCAAGATCGAGAACGGCCAGCTGATCGACGAAAAGACCCTGGCCTATCTGGGCAGGCACCTGGAGGCGTTCGTGCAGCACATGCGCCGCCAGGCCTGAGCCCCGCAAGAACCCCTCACGATGCGGCCTTTGTTGCGTTGCACCGCGGCAAGCGCGGGCGTAAAGACCGCCGCAATCCTGAAACGGACCTTCGAGTCCACGTCCTCCCAGGGGAGTCCTGAACCATGTCGCTCGAGTCCGCCGCCCTGCGGCGCATCGCCCCGTCCGCCACCATCGCGATCAGCGCCAAGGCGCGCGCCCTGAAGGCGACCGGCCGCGATATCATCGCCCTTTCCGCGGGCGAGCCGGACTTCGACACGCCCGACAACATCAAGGACGCCGCGATCGCCGCCATCAAGGCCGGCAAGACCAAGTACACCGATCCCGACGGCATGCCCGAACTGAAGGCCGCCATCTGCGCCAAGTTCAAGCGCGAGAACGGCCTGGACTACAAGCCGAGCCAAGTCCACGTCGCCCCGGGCGGCAAGCCGGTGATCTACAACGCCCTGGTCGCCACCCTGAACCCGGGCGACGAGGTGATCATCCCCGCCCCGTACTGGGTGTCGTACCCCGACATGACCCTGCTGGCCGGCGGCACGCCTGTGTCGGTCGAGACCACCGCCGAGAGCGGCTTCAAGATCACGCCGGCGGCCCTGGAAGCGGCGATCACGCCCAAGACCAAGTGGCTGATCATCAACAGCCCGTCCAACCCGTCGGGCGGCGCCTACACCCGCGCCGAACTGCAGGCGATCGCGGACGTGCTGCTGCGCCATCCGCAGGTCTGGGTGCTGACCGACGACATGTACGAGCACCTGGTGTTCGACGACTTCGAGTTCACCACCATCGCCCAGGTCGAGCCCAAGCTCTATGACCGCACCCTGACGATGAACGGCGTCTCGAAGGGCTATTCGATGACCGGCTGGCGCATCGGCTACGCCGCGGGTCCCGAGCCGCTGATCAAGGCCATGGGCAAGATGATCAGCCAGACGACCTCGAACCCCTGCTCGATCTCGCAGTGGGCCGCGCTCGAGGCGCTGAACGGCACCCAGGACTTCATCAAGCCGAACGCCAAGCTGTTCCAGGAGCGCCGCGACCTGGTCGTGTCGATGCTGAACCAGGCGACCGGCATTCACTGCCCCACCCCGGAAGGCGCGTTCTACGTCTATCCGTCGTGCGCCGGTCTGATCGGCAAGACCGCGCCCAGCGGCAAGGTCATCGAGACCGACGAGGACTTCGCCGTCGAGCTGCTGGAAACCGAGGGCGTGGCCGTCGTGCACGGCGCGGCCTTTGGCCTGTCGCCGTTCTTCCGCATCAGCTACGCCACCTCCAGCGACGTGCTGGAAGACGCCTGCGCGCGCATCCAGCGCTTCTGCGGCGCCGTGAAGTAGGCTTTCTTCTCCATTGCGGCCGTCATTCTCGCCCTTTCGGCGATTATGACGGCTGTAAGTCGGCGGCGAACCGCGCTAGGGCTGCTTTTCGTCGCATCCCGCGGCAAGGAGATCGTCATGGCGCGCACCCCGAACTACAATTTCGAACGCCAGGAACGCGAGCGCCAGAAAGCTCAGAAGGCTGCCGCCAAGGCGGCCGAGAAGGCCGCCGCCAAAGCCGCCGAGGCCGCGTCCAAGCCCCCGACCGACGATCAGTGAAAGACGACGCATGCCCAGTTCGACGAGCTTCAACCACGAAACCGTGTCGTTGGACGGTGAGCACTTCTCCGACTGCGAATTCCGCGACTGCCGCCTGACCTTCGCCGGCGGCGTCGCCCCTGTGTTCAACAACTGCAAGATCGTCGACTGCGAGTGGAAGTTCGAAGGCGCCGCCGAGCAGACCCTGGCCCATCTGAAGGCCGTGTGGAACGCCGGCGGCAAGGCCCCGGTCCAGGCGCTGATCAAGGAAATCACCGGCGGCGGCCGCTGAATCCGACCGCGGTCTGACGGCTGGCCTCACCGCTTAGGACTCCAGCCGGAAACAGGCCTAGGGTGAAGCTATCGGCGCCCATCCGTCGCCGTCCGCGAACCTCCTTGCGTCTAGGATCGGATTCTTTCCGCCATGCCGCGTCCGATGCCGCGTCCGATCCCAGGGATTGAAGACGCACAGACGCTCGCCCAGGCGATCGTGGACACCATCCACGAGCCGTTGCTGGTGCTCGACTCGGCGTTTTGCGTGCTGGCGGCCAGCCGGTCGTTCTACGAGACCTTCCAGGTCGATCCCGAACATACGATGGGCTGCCTGCTCTACGCCCTGGGCGACGGTCAGTGGGACATCCCCGCTTTGCGCCTGCTGCTGGAGACGATCATCCCCGAGCACGTGGCGATGAACGGCTTCGAGGTCGCTCACGACTTCCCCAGCCTGGGTCAGCGGACCATGCTGCTGAACGCCCGCAAGGTGATCTACGAGACCAGCGACAACGCCACAATCCTGCTGGCCTTCACCGACATCACCGAGCGGCGCGTCATCGAGCGCGAAAAGCAGGCGCTGTTCGAGGACACCCTGGAACTGCTGGGCCAAAAGCAAATCCTGCTCGCCGAAATGCAGCACAGGGTCGCCAACAGCCTGCAGATCATCGCCAGCATCCTGATGCTCAAGGCCCGCGCCGTCACCTCCGAAGAGACCCGCTTCCACCTGAAGGACGCCCATCAGCGGGTGATCTCGGTGGCCGAGGTGCAGGCGCATCTGCACGCCTCGGGGGGCATCGACCAGATCGAGGTCGGCCCCTATCTGATCAAGCTGTGCTCCAGCCTGGCCGCCTCGATGATCGGCGACACCCAGCCGATCGAGATGAGCGTGGTGGCCGACCACGGCACGATCGGCTCGGACAAGGCCGTCAGCATTGGCCTGATCGTCACCGAACTGCTGATCAACACCGTCAAATACGCGTTCCCGACCTTCAAGAAAGACGCGCGGGTCACGGTGACCTTCGCCAGCGAAGAGGACGCCTGGACGCTGACGGTCGGCGACAACGGCGTGGGCAAGGCGGCCGAAGCGGCGCCGAGCAAGCGCGGCGGCCTGGGCACGGTGCTCGTCGGCGCGCTGGTCAAGCAACTCGCCGGCGAGATGAACGTGGTCGCCACCGGCGGCATGACGGTGACCATCCGGCACGCCCACGCCGGCGCCGCCACGCCCGTCGTGGCCTGAGCCGCACTCCGGTCGAACCGCGACATTCCGCGCGACTGCACGCTGATCGGCGGCGTGCTAAATCGGGTGCGGGGCGTCTGATTCACGGGAGCGCGCGCATGCGCATTTCCGGCCGCAAGGCCTTGATTCCGGCGACCGCCGGCTTGCTGCTCCTCGCCCTGGCTCCCGCGGCCCAAGCCGCGCGTCTCGACGACGCCGTCCTCGACGAGTTGAATTTCGCCCGCGCCCGACCGGCCGCATACGCGCGCGAACTGCGCCGCGAGCTGAACAGGAGCGACGATCCCGCCGCCGTCGAGGAGGCGATCGACTTCCTGGAACGGCAAGCTTCGCTGCCGCCCCTGGAATCCGACCGCCGCGTCGCGGCCGCCGCGCGTCAGCACGCCCAGGCTCAGGGCGCGCGGGGCGACGTCGGCCACGGCGGGGCCGGCGGCCTGGGCCAGCGCCTGCGCGGCCAGGGCGTCTGGGCGGGTCTTTCGGCGGAGAACATCTCGTACGGCTTCGACGACGCCCGCGACGTCGTCCGTCAACTGATCATCGACAGCGGCGTCCCCGGCCGGGGGCACCGGCGCAACATCTTCGCCTCGGGCTACCAGTTGGCGGGCGTGGCCTGCGGCCCCCACCGCGCTTACGGCTCGATGTGCGTGATCGACTTCGCCGGCGCTCTGGCGCCCCGTTAAAAACGATCGCGCCGGTCAAGCCGCATGGCCGCGCGCCGCATAGTGCTCTCGAACCACTTTATGCAAGTGACTTGCAATTGCGTCACGTGCGGCCTAATCAGCGCCTCCGTCGCCGCTTGCCGCCGAGGTCGCTCGTGAAGTCCGCCACGCCGCCGAATTCCGGGTCGATCGCATGATCGCGAACATCGCGATTCTGTTGGCGGCGGCCGCGACGGCGATGGCCACCGTCGGCGTCTGGCTGCTGTGGCTGGCCTGGAAGCGTAACCCGAAACCGCGCGGCGGGCTGATCGTCGGCGGCTGGATCCTGCTGGCCGCCGCCGCGGTCCTGCTGGCGCCCTGGGCCGGCGGCGACCGGGGCGTGGCGATTTCGACCCTGCTGGTCGCGCTCGCTGCCACGGTCTTCATCGTCATCAGCGGCCGCTGGACTGTGCCGCACGGCAAGAAGGCCAAGCCGATCCGCGCCACGGCGGGCGGCGCCGAACCCGCCACCGGTCCGGCCACGACCTGGCCGCGCACCCTGGCCGCCGTGCTGCTGGCCCTGCCCGTCTCGACCGCCGCCTCGGTCGCCTTCGGGGTGGCGCTGGTGGTCTGGATGCCCGGCTCGCAGGCCGACAAGCTGGTCGCCGCCGCCTTCGGCGCGCCGCTGGTCCTGGCCGGGGCCATGGTCTGGACCTGCGCCGACCGCAAGCTGCTGCGCACGTCCGCGGGCCTGGTCGCCCTCACCGCCGTCTGCGCCCTCGCTGTCGTCCTGCGACCGCATTAGGAACTCGCCATGGACGCCAAGACGCCGCCCGAAGTCGCCAAGCCCGTCAAGGCCGAGCCCGAAAACTGCCCGTCGATCTGGCCCAAGGTTCCGCCGGCCTTCGTGCGCACCGTGCTGTCCGGCCACTCCGGCCTGGGCCTGGTCGCCGCCGCCCTGATCTACATCGTCTGCCTGTCGGGCACGGTCGCAGTGTTCCTCAACGAGCTGAAGCTGTGGGAAGAGCCCGCCGCTCCGACCCAGACCCACGCCAGCCCGCAGGCCGTCCAGGCTTTCGCCGAGGCGATCACCAAGGCCCACCCCAAGGCCGGCGTCGTCTATATGGGCCTGCCGACCTGGGACATGCCGCGCCTCTACGCCTATGTCGACGAGCAGGTGTTCGTGGCCGACGCTCAAGGCCGCATCGCCGGCGAGGCCAGCTCGCCCTGGGTTCACTTTCTCGAGCACCTGCACGTCTATCTGCACCTGCCCGAAACCCTCGGCATGATCGTCGTGGGCCTGATCGGCGCGGCCCTGATCGGCCTGATCGTTTCCGGCTTCCTCGCCCACCCGAAAATCTTCCGCGACGCCTTCGCCTTCCGCTGGGCAGGCGCCAAGCGGCTGTCCCAGGCCGACCTGCACAACCGGCTCAGCGTCTGGGGCGCGCCGTTCCACTTCGTCGTCGCCTGGACCGGGGCCTATATCGGCCTGGCCACCCTGTTGTTGTTCGCCGTGGCCGGCGTCACGACCAAGGGCGACATCGCCAAGGTCACCGCCCCGATCTACGGCTCGATCCCCAAGGCCGACCCGAGGCCCGCTCCCTTCCCCGACCTGGTGGCCACCCTGGCCTGGTTCGACGACAAGCCGGATCTGAAGCCGACCCTGATCTCTCTGACCGCCCTGGGCACCCAGGGCCAGATGGTCGAGGTCAACGCGGCCATGCCCAAGCGGCTGATCTATGCCGAGCGTTATACCTTCGACGTCCAGGGCCGCATGACCCACAAGCTGGGCCTGTCGGACGACGGCCTGGGCAAGCAGGTCTTCGCCTCGTCCTACCCGCTGCACTTCGGTTCGTTCGGCGGCCTGCCGGTCAAGATCGCCTACGGCCTGCTGGGCGTTGCGCTCTGCGTGGTGACCAGCAGCGGCGTGACCATCTGGCTGACTCGCCGCCGCGAGCGGGGACGCCCCGCCGAGCGCCTGGAGAAGGCCTGGGCGGTCATCGTGTGGGGCTCGACCGCGACCTTGGCCCTGTCGGCCGCCCTGTGGCTGGCGCTCAAGGTTCCGCCGGTCTGGGTGTTCTGGGTCCCGCTGGCCGTGCTGGTCGCCGCCGCCGTGGCGTTGAAGGACGCCCGGTTCTGGACCGTCAGTCTACGGATCGCCACCAGCGTGGCGCTGGCGGCGGCCGTCATGGTCCAGGCCGTGAGGTTCGGCGGCCTGGCGTTCGACGGTGTGGCCCTGGGCGTGAACCTGACCCTGCTGATCCTGGCGGTGGTGATCGCGCCGTGGCGTCGGCCCCTGGACAGAGCTCACGCCTAAACCACCGCTCATCCCGGCGAATGCCGGGACCCAGATCCCATAGCGGTGTGGCGGACTGGAAGGACTCAGCGCTCTTGGCGTCAGGCTCAAAGTCATTCCATCTGGGTCCTGGCATTCGCCGGGATGAGCGGATTTAGAGGGGTTATCCGTCGATCCAATCGGTCAGCCCCTCGCGGGCGTGGACTTCGCGCAGCGAGGGCATGGCCCGCATACGGGCCAGGTAGCGGGCGATGTTGGGCCAGGCGGTCGCGGGCTTGGGCAGGTTGCGCGACCAGCGCATCAGCATGGTCGCCAGGAAGTCCACCGCCGACAACCGCTCGCCCAGCATGTAGGGCCCCTTGGCCGCGAGTTGCGCGTCGATGCGGTCCCAGGCCGTCTCGATCCGCGCCCGGGCCGCCGCCTGGGCGGCCTCGGCGCAGCCCTCGCCCGCCGGCTCGTGCGGGTAGTACCAGGCCCGGAAGCTCGGCAGCAGGGTGTTGGCCAGATAGACCATCCACTGGAAATAGGCCGCCCGTTCCGGCGTCCCGGCCGCCGGGGCCAGGCCCTTGTCGGCATGGCGTTCGGCCAGCAGCATCAGGATCGCCGTGCTCTCCAGCACCGGCGCGCCGTCGACGATCAGGGTCGGCACCACCCCGCCGGGATTGAGCTTCAGATAGTCCGGTTGCTTGTGGGCGCCGGTCGCGGTGTCGGTCAGGATCAGTTCGAACGGCGCGCCGATCTCGAGCAACATCCAGTGCACCGCCAGGCTGGCCGTGCTGGGGCTGTAATAGAGCTGGTACATGCGCGATCCCTCACCCGTTGGCGGGCGAGGGATCGGTCAGCGCGGCGAAGCTGTCAATGTGCATCGATGAACGCTAGTCCGGGAAGCACGCCTGGTGCTCGCGGTGCGTGGTCCTCTTCCTTGGACAAACTCAGGATGAGAACCATTGTACAGGCCGTGGGCCGTAGCAGACCTTATCCTGAGCTTGTCGAAGGACGAGGTTTTCGCTTCCCGAAGCTGAACGGCGATACCCCTAATGCTTCTCGCGCCAGCGGGCCTTGGCGTCGTCCTTGGTCATGGTCAGATGCACGGCGTCGTCGTCGACATGGTCGACCCAGGTGACCGGGATCAGATGGTGCTTGAGGCCGCCGCCCAGGTCCAGCTTGGCAAGCTCGATCTCGCCGCCGACCACGTGGTCCACGCGGCCCACGTGACCGCCGTCCGAACCGACCACTTCCTGATGTTCGCGAATTTGCGAGGCGTCGATCATGGTGTTCCTCCTTTTGATGGACGTCAGACAGGCAAACGGGCGAAGCCGCGGCGCAGTTTCCAAGAGGCTTGCGATACACGAATGTTCTCTTTATGTTCCTGTCAAGGTTGTAACTTTGATGCGCCGCGCGTTGTGGCTATCACTCGACGAACCGCCGGACCGAGGCAGAGGAAACACCGATGATCCGATCGCTCGCCGCCGCCTTGATCGTGCTGACCTGCGCGACGGCCTGGACCGGACCGGCATGGGCCCAGACGGCCGAGGCCGCGCCGACGACGTCCGAAGCCACGCCAGCCCCGTCGCCGGTCGCACCGCCGCCCGTCGCGCCCCTGCCCGCCACACCTTTGCCCAGGGTCGACGCGGTGTTCGCCGCCGATGGGGTGACGATCACCGACGGCGGCAAGAGCGTGCTGTTCTACCGAACCGCATCGGCCGATCCGCACGAGCCGGGCCGGTTGAACTACGTCCATCCGATCTGGGCGCCCGACGGCGCGGTCCTGACCGAGGACCGCCCTGCCGACCACCTGCATCAGCGCGGCGCGTTCTGGAGCTGGCACCAGGTGCTGGTCGACGGGAAAAACGTCGCCGACGGCTGGTTCATGAAGGGCCTGACCTTCCATGTCCGCGAAAAGCGCTTCAAGGGCGACAGCGCCGGCGGCGGGACCCTGGTGGTCAACGCCGACTGGATCGTCAATTCGACGCCCGAGGTGGCCTATGTGGCGCGCGAGACCACCAAGGTCCGCGTCTATCCGCTGAAGGATGGCGCGCGGCGCATCGACTTCGACACGGTGATCACCGCTCGCAGCGACACCCTGGCCCTGGGCGGCAGCGACGACGCCAAGGGCTATGGCGGCTTCTCGGTGCGGCTGATCAAGCCCGACCGTCTGACCTTCGGCTCGGGCGGCAAGACCGTGGCCCCTGCGGTCGGTCCGGTCGAGGCCGGCAAGGCCATGGGTTTTGCCTGGACGCCCGGCGCCGGCTCGCCCGCCTGGACCGTGGGCCTGGCTTGCAAGGCCAACGGCGCGCCGATCACCCGCTGGATCCTGCGCAAGGAACTGTCGATGCAAAATTGCGTCTTTCCCGGGCGGGCGCCGTTTATCCTGAAGAAGGGCGAGACCCTGCGCCTGCAGTCGACGCTGATCCTGCGGCCGGCGACGCCGCCAAAGACGAAGGGCTAGCCCATGGCCGAGCTGCTCAATCTGAACCAGGCCCGCAAGGCCAAGGCCAAGACCGCCGCCAAGACCAAGGCCGTCGAAAACCGCGCCAAGTTCGGCCGCACCAAGGCCGACAAGGCCCTGGACGCGGCGCGGGCCGACAAGCTCAAGCGCGACCTGGACGGGGCCAAGCGCGAGGATTGAGCCGTGGGTAGTCGACATTCAGCTTTGGGCTGCGTGTCAGACCGTCTCCCCCTCCCCTTTGTCCGTCATTCCCGCCCTTGTGGCGAGAACCCCTGGTTCAGCCGACGGTGAGACGCCTTGGCGCGCTGGCGCGCCATACAACTGCCTTTGCGGACAAAGGGCTTCCCGCCACAAGGGCGGGAATGACGGATAATTTGGGCGACTAAGCCGGGTATCAATCGCTAGCGCGGCGCCAGATAGCGCAGCGGTTTCGCCTGGGTCTCTCGGATCGCCTCGGCCGCCTGTTCACGCGCCAGGCGGGCCAGCCACGCCTTGCACACGGCGGCGCGCTCCTGGATCAGGAGCACCCGACCAAATGCGGTTTCCTTATGGATTGTGATCGTCTCACCCATCACCGCCGCCTCCTTCGCGTTACGATGACTGGAGTTTTGTCCCCATCGTGTCGCGTGACAAACGCGGCTTCCTTGGGTAATCATAAGCTACACTTATGCCAGACATCCTCGCCACCCTGCCGCTCAGCGCCATCCGGATCTTCGAGGCGGCCGCGCGCCTGAAGAGCTTCACCCGCGCCGCCGACGAGTTGGGCGTCAGCCAGGCCGCCGTCAGCTGGCAGGTGAAGGCCCTGGAACAGCGCCTGGACCAGCCGCTGTTCACCCGCCTGCCGCGAGAGGTGACCCTGACCCCGGCCGGCGAGCGGCTGTCGCGCGCCGCCACCGAGGCGATGAGCGTCCTGCGCACGGCGGTGTCCGACCTGGTCGACACCGAGGAAGGCGTGTTGGCGATCACCACGGTGCAGAGCATCGGCGGCTACTGGCTGGCGCCGCGCCTGGGCGGTTTCCAGATCGCCCATCCCCGCATCGCCGTACGGCTGGACGCCTCCAGCCGGGTCGTCGACCTGCAGCGCGAACCGTTCGACCTGGCCCTGCGCGCCGGGTCGGGCGACTGGCCGGGAATGGAGGCGCACTTCCTGATCCCGTCGGTCCAGACCGTGCTGTGCACGCCGACCGTCCTGGCCCGATCCGGCGGCCTGAAGCGTCCGGCCGACCTGCTGAACGCCCCGCGCATCGGCTCGCCGGACTTCTGGGTGCGTTGGTTCGAGGCGGCGGGCGTGGATCCCCGCGACGACCATGCGCCGCCGCGCCTGTCGGCCGACGCCCAGGCGCTGGAGGTGGCCACCGCCCTGGCCGACCAAGGCTTCGCCCTGGGCTCACCGATCTTCTTCGCCCAGGAGATCGCCCAGGGGCGGCTGGTCGCCCCGTTCGACATCACCGCCCACTACGGCGGCGGCTACTGGCTGGCCTATCCGGCCGAACGCCGCCGGGTGCGTAAGATCGCCGCTTTCCGAGACTGGATCCTGGCCCAGGCGGCGACAGACCCGCTGATCGCGCGCTATCGCGAGACCTAGGGGCGCGCCTCGTAACCGTAGCGCTTGATGATCGCGACGGCGGTCGGCGACTTCAGGAACGTCACAAACGCCTTGGCGGCCGGGTTCTTCTCGCCGGTGCGCAGCAGCACGGCCTGCTGGTCGATCGGCGCGTGCCTGGCGGCCGGCACCACCCAGCGCGAGCCGCCCGGCTCGTTGATCACCTGGGACAGGGCGACGAAGCCGAGCTCGGCGTTGCCGGTGGCCACGTACTGATAGGCCTGGGTGATCGACGCGCCCTTGACGATCTTCGGCGCCAGGGTGTCGTAGACCTTCAGCGTCTGCATCGTCTGCACCGCCGCCGCGCCGTAAGGGGCGGCGGTCGGGTCGGCGATGGCCAGCTTGGCGAACCTGTCGGTCTTCAGCACCGCGCCCTTGGCGTCGACCAGGCCCGGTGTCGTCGAATAGAGCACCAGCCGGCCCACGGCGTAGGTGAAGCGCGAGCCCGCGACGGCCAGGCCGTCCTGCTCGGCCTTCCTGGGCCGCTCGGCGTCGGCCGACAGGAACACCTCGTACGGCGCCCCATGGACCATCTGGGTGTAGAACTGGCCCGACGAGCCGAAGCTGAGGATCGCCGTGTGACCGGTCTTGGCCTTGAAGGCGGCGGCGATCTCCTTGGCCGGGTCGGTGAAGTTGGCGGCGACGGCGACCTGAGTGTCGTCCGCCAAGGCCGGCGCGGCGTCCAGGGTCAGGAACAGGGCGGCGCCGAACAGGGCCAGACCGATCAGCTTGAAGCGACGGGTGGTCATGGAAATCTCTCGGGAGGCCGACGTCTGATGCGTTAGGTAGTTGAACTACCGAACGCTAAAGAAGGTCAACCCTCAGCGGCGCTTCGGCCCGCAAGGCCGCCGCCTGATCTCGGCGGTCACGCCGCGTCTTTGAAGCGGTCGCGATACTGGGCCGGGATGGCGAGATAGGCGTTGTTGGGCGCGACCCTGTAGGTCCGGCGGGCCTCTTCCAGCGGCATGGCGAACAAGGCCGGATAGTCGACCGCCGGCAGCCAGGCGGCCGAACGGCCGTTGCGCCAGGCCTCGCGCACCGCCTTGCCGTAGGGCTGACCCAGCCGGGCTTTCTGGAGCTGGCGCGCGCCGGCCAGGGCGATGACCGCAAAGCCCAGACTGCGGGTCTGGGCGTAGGAGAAGGCCACCACGCAGACCTCGCCCAGCGCGTCGGTGCCGTAGCCGGTGAGCACATGCCAGACATCGTGCACATCGCGCATGCGCCGAGCGTACCAGGCCAGCGGGTGGGCGGCGTCGACATCGGCCTCTGGAATCTTGCGGCTTTCCTCCGCCAGACCTTCGGCGGACAGGCCGCGCGGAGCGATGAAGTCGCGATAGGCCGCGCCGACCGTGCCGGGACCGAACTGGGCCAGCCAGGCCGGATCCGACAGCCGCTCGGCGAACTCTTCGCGCTCATAGGCGATGCGGCCCCCCTCGGGCGTGCTCAGCAGGCGGCGATAGCCTCTGGGGATCGCGTCGCCCGCCAGGGCGCGCATGATCTCGAACACCGAGGCGGTGTCCTCCTTGTCAGCGATCAGGCGCTGGACAGCACGAAACGCCCGCAAAGGCTGCAGGTTGAAGGATTGACGTCCCCGCTTCATGGGTTCGCGGGCCTTTGGTGCACCGAGCCCTTGCGTGGCTGCAATCATAAGGCATGCTCCTGCTGAACCCGATAAAGATGACATGGCGTCATTCTTATTCAAGTGGGTTCAGCGACCCCCGATCTGCAACGCGGTCAGACAGCTACAGGGGATGGGCACGATGGGCAGTTTGAAGAAGCGTTCGATCAACCTGGCCGGCCATGCGACCTCCCTGGCCCTGGAGCCCGAGTTCTGGACGGTGCTGCAATCGGCGGCCAGCATCGACAGGATCAGCCTCGCCGGCCTGATCCAGCGCATAGACGCCGGGCGGGGCGAGCGCCCCCTGGCCTCGGCCTGCCGCGTGTTCGCCCTCCTGCACGCTCAGGCGGGCGAGGCCGGAACGGTTTAGCTCCGGACCACGCCGGGACCGGGCTTAGGCAGCGGAATGGGTTCCGGCGTGGGTGTCCGGTGAGGTAGAGCCGGCGCTTTCGGCATCTGCACCGACAAGTCGGCTGTCTTCATGGCCAGCAAGCCGGAACGCCAGCCGCCGATCACCAAGGCGGCGATCAGCAGAAGCACTCCCAGCAACGCCAGACCGGCCACGCCCAGATGTTGCGGCCGTATGTCGTCGCGACGCGCCATGGCGTCCTCCTTTAACCCGCCGGCTTGGGCGCGTCCGGAAGCTTGGGCGCGTCCAGTTGCGGCGCGGAAACATTGATGTCGACTGTCTTCTTCTGGGTCACGCCGCCTGTAAAGACAAAGTAGGCGATCACCGCCACGACGACCACCAGGGCGCCGATGATGAACGCCATGCCGGCGCCGCCGCCACCGCCCGTATTGGTTTCTTCAGCCACTTGCTTCTCCCGTGATGTCCATCCCCGCCCAACAAACGGGAGGTGGAGGTCGAGGTTCCGACACGCGTGCGTCGCAGCAGGCGATGGATGGGCGCGAGGGCTTAAGCCGGGCGATCTTTGTGCTACATATGTTCCATGTCTCAAGGCTTCGACTCGCCCCCATCCTCCGGCGACTTCCCCGGCGATCTCCCCGCCCCCCGCATCTCCGACCTGGCCCGCCCGCGCGGGCCCAGCGGCGGCGGCGCGCCGAATTATCTGGAGGGTCTGAACCCCGAGCAGCGGGCCGCCGTCGAGGCGACCGAAGGTCCGGTTCTGGTGCTGGCCGGCGCGGGCACCGGCAAGACCCGAGTGCTGACCACGCGCCTGGCCCATATCCTGGCGACGGGCCGGGCCCGGCCGTGGGAGCTGCTGGTCGTCACCTTCACGAACAAGGCCGCCCGCGAGATGCGCGAGCGGATCACCCACATCATCGGCGACGAGGCCGAGGGCCTGCGCTGGCTGGGCACCTTCCACTCGGTGGCCGCCCAGATCCTGCGCCGCCACGCCGAGCTGGTGGGGCTGAAGTCCAGCTACACGATCATCGACACCGACGATCAGGAGCGGCTGCTGAAGCAGCTGATCGAGGCCGCCGACATCGACGCCAAGCGCTGGACGCCGCGCGCCCTGGCCGGCCTGATCGACACCTGGAAGAACCGCGGCTGGACGCCCGACCGCGTGCCGCAAAACGAAGCCGGCGAGTTCGCCAACGGCCGGGGCATCACCCTCTATCGGCAGTACCAGGAACGGCTGCGCATCCTGAACGCCTGCGACTTCGGCGATCTGCTGCTGCACAACATCACCATCTTCACCAGCCAACCGGACGTGCTGGCCGACTTCCAGCGGCGCTTCCAGTACGTGATGGTCGACGAGTACCAGGACACCAACGTCGCCCAGTACCTGTGGCTGCGTCTGCTGGCCCAGGGCCGCCAGAACGTCTGCTGCGTGGGCGACGACGACCAGTCGATCTATGGCTGGCGCGGCGCTGAGGTCGACAACATCCTGCGCTTCGAGCGCGACTTCCCGGGCGCCAAGGTCATCAAGCTGGAGCGCAACTACCGCTCCACCGAGCACATCCTGGCGGCGGCGGCGGGCCTGATCAACGCCAACAAGAGCCGGCTGGGCAAGACGCTCTGGACCGAGATCGAGGGCGGCGAGAAGGTCAAGGTCAGCGGCGTCTGGGACGGCGAGGCCGAAAGCCGGATGGTCGCCGACGAGATCGAGAAGGCCAAGCGCGCCGGGCGCAAGTACAGCCACATGGCCATACTGGTGCGCGCCTCGTTCCAGATGCGGGCCTTCGAAGAGCGGTTCGTGATGCTGCAGATCCCCTACAAGGTGGTCGGCGGTCCGCGGTTCTTCGAGCGGGCCGAGATCCGCGACGCCCACGCCTATCTGCGCCTGATCCAGTCGCCGGACGACGACCTGGCCTTCGAGCGCATCGTCAACACGCCCAAGCGCGGGATCGGCGACACCTCGGTGGCCAAGCTGCTGCAGATCGCCCGGCTGGAGGGGATCTCCACGGTCGACGCGGCCCGGGTGATCATCGGCGGCGACGACCTGCCCGCCCGCACCCGCACGGCGCTCTCCAACTTCCTGCGCGACCTGGACCGCTGGCGGGCCCTGGCCGCCAACACCCCGCACCAGCGAGTGATGGAGGCGGTGCTGGAGGAGAGCGGCTACACCGACGCCTTGCGCCTCGACAAGGGTCCCACCAGCCAGACGCGGCTGGAGAACCTGAAGGAACTGGTCCAGTCGATGAGCGCCTTCGACACGCTGGAGGCCTATCTGGAGCACGTGTCTCTGGTCATGGACCTGGACAAGGGCGCCGGCGACGACGCGGTCTGGATCATGACCCTGCACTCGGCCAAGGGCCTGGAGTTCCCGCTGGTCTTCCTGCCCGGTTGGGAGGAAGGCGTGTTCCCCAGCCAGCGCAGCATGGACGATAAGGGCGAGAAGGGGCTCGAGGAAGAGCGCCGCCTGGCTTACGTCGGCATCACTCGGGCCCGCGAGGAGGCCCGGATCAGCTTCGTGGCCAACCGCCAGGTCTATGGCCGCTGGACCAGCCAGCTGCCGTCGCGGTTCGTCGACGAACTGCCCCTGGCTCACGTCGATGCGGCCTCGGAGACCGGCTACTACGGCGGCGGCCCCGGCATGCAGCAGACGGTGTCGTCGCGCTGGGACGATCCGGGGACCAGCACCTTCACCGCCGGCAGCTATGACAGCCCCGGCTGGAAGCGGGCCCAGGAGCGCTCGGCCGGCTTCAGCGAACGCGGCGGCGCCTGGCGCAGCGGCGGCTCCGCCGCGCGTTCGGCCCCGATCGAGGGCGAGGGCCGGCTGGTGGCGGTCTCGGCCAGTTCGGCGGCCAGCGCCTATACACGCGGCGACCGGGTGTTCCATGTCAAGTTCGGCTACGGCAAGGTCACCGGCGTCGAGGGCAACAAGCTGTCGGTGTCGTTCGACAAGGCCGGCGACAAGAAGGTGATCGACAGCTTCGTCGAGAAGGCCTGATGACAGGCGGCGCGAGCCGGGGCCTGAATCCCGACTCTCCCCTCGCCCGTCTTTTGGCCGGTCCGATCCGCCCTGGCCGTGTGACCTGGCTCGGCGCTCGGCCGGAACGCCACGCGCCGCTGACGGCTCTGGACGCGGTGGAGATCACTCGCGAAGCGGGGTTGGCCGGTGACCACTACAACGGCCGGCCTAACGCCGACGGCAGGGGCGGCAAGCGCCAGGTCACCCTGATCCAGGCCGAGGACCTGGCGGCCATCACCAGCTATCTGGGCCGTCCGGTCTCGCCCGAGGACTTGCGGCGCAACATCGTGGTCGAGGGCGTCAATCTACGAGCCCTGAAAAACCGCCGTTTCCAGGTCGGCGGCGTGGTGCTGGAAGACACCGGTGACTGCCATCCCTGCAGCCGCATGGAAACCATCCTGGGCCCCGGCGGCTACAACGCCGTGCGCGGCCATGGCGGGATCACCGCGCGGGTCGTCACCGGCGGTGTTGTGCGGATCGGCGACGCCGTAACGGCCGTCGAGACGCCGCTCCCCCTGTTCGACATCCCTTAGGGCTCCGCGGTGAAGGCTATCCCCGAATCCGCGCCGGATTGCCCACCACGGTCGCGCCCTTGGGCACGTCGCGGGTGACCACGCTGCCGGCGCCGATGATGGCGTCGTCGCCGACCGTCACGCCGGGCAGGATGATCGAGCCGCCGCCGATCCAGACGTTTTCGCCGATCACCACTGGGCGGGAATACTCAATGCCCGTGCGACGCTCGACCGGATCGCGCGGATGCTCGGCGGTGTAGATCTGGACGTGCGGCCCGATCGTCGTGGCCGCCCCGATCGTCACCTTGGTGACGTCCAGGATGACGCAGTTGAAGTTGAGGAACACGCCCTCGCCGATCGAGATATTGTAGCCGTAGTCGCAGTGGAACGGCGGCCGGATGCTGACGCGGTCGCCGACCTCGGCCAGCAGTTCCACCAGCAAGGCGTGGCGTTCCGACGGCGGCAGATCCAGGGCGTTGAAGCGGCCCATCCACGCCACCGCCGCCTCGTGATCGGCCATGATTTCCGGATCGATGGGGCTGTAGAGATCGCCGGCCAGCATGCGCTGCTTCTGGGTGCGGATGTCGGTCACGAGGCGAAGGCTCCTTGCTCGCCTCCTCCATGCCAGACGGCGAACCCGACGACAAATCGTGGGAGTCCAACCGCCCCTAGATCCTTTCAAGCGCCTCGCGCACGACGTCCGGCGCATGATCGATGACCCGCAGATAGGCCGTCAGGGCCGCATCGGGCCGAGCCTGACCCAGCTCCAGGGCCGCCAGCTGGGCCAGGGGAATGCAGAAGGCCTGTGCGAACTCGCCCTGCGAGAGGCCGCTGCGCCAGCGCACGCCCTGCACCAGGGCCCGGGCCGAGCGGACATGACCGGGGTCGGTCTGTTCATCGACAGCCATGTCGGCGGTGATCTGGGATCTGGTCATGCGAACGCTCCTGGCACTTACCCCCTGGGCAGGTGTGTAGGCGCGTTCCGTTGCAGGAATTCGACGCCATTGCGTCGGATAAGCGACTCTATAAGGGCCTTTTGAGCGCCGACGCTCTTGCGGGCTGTCCGATCAGGGCTCGAGCCTGGGCGTCGACCGCCTCGACGCCCTTAAGCGGATCGCTGGCCGTTTCGAGCATGTCTTTGAACCCCTTCAGATCCCTGGTGCTGATCTTCTGGACCTGCTTGCTCTTGGCCCATTCCAGACCGACCAACTGGCCCAGACGACACGCCTTCGGCAGCAGCGTCGGCTGCTCCCCAGGCCCGCCCTTGGCCAGCAGCTTGCCGACGATGTCGTTCCAGTTGGGCGAGCCCGCGAAACAGAGCGGCAGGCGATCGCAGCTTCCAGTCCAGAACCGCTTGTACCAGCGCTGGTGCTGATCGGTGTCGAAGCGGATGGCGTCGGTCGGCTTGATCAGCGCACGGCAGTCGGCGCGCACGAACTCGCCGGCTCGAGCGACAGGGGCGACCGCGAGCAGCGCCAGGGCCGCCAAGACCGCCCGACCTCTATGCGACATCAATGGCATCGTCCCCAAACGCGACCCTCGCACCCTTTCTAGGCGCTTTATGGAAACCTTGTATCGCGCTGATTAGGAACGATCTTCCGACAAAAATGCGGCGGTGGCCTCGATCGCCTCGACCAGGCCCACGCGCTGGATCGTCACCCCTTCAGGCAAGCTGGAGAACAGGCGCGTCGGGGCGGCGGCGTCCAGCATCACGAACACACCCTTGTCGTCGGCCCGGCGGATCAATCGGCCGAAGGCCTGGCTGATGCGGGCGCGCGCCGTGGAGTCGTCATAGCCCTTGCCGCCGAATCTGGCGCGGCGGGCCTTGTGCAGCACGTCGGGGCGCGGCCAGGGCACGCGATCGAAGACCAGCAGGCGAAGGGACCGGCCCGGCACGTCGATGCCGTCGCGGATGGCGTCGGTGCCCAGCAGGCAAGCGTCCTCCTCGGCTCGGAAGATGTCGACCAGGGCGCCGGCCTCCAGCGGATCGACGTGCTGGGCGTAGAGCGCCAGGCCCTGGTCGGCCAGGGGCGCGGCGATCCGCTCATGCACGGCCTTTAGCCGCCGGATGGCGGTGAAAAGGCCCAGCCCGCCGCCGCCGGCCGCCAGGAACAGTTCGCGCATCGCCGCCGACACCTGTCGCGGATCGTCCTTGCCGACGTCGGTGACCACGAAGGCCCGGGCGTTGTTGGCGTAGTCGAACGGCGAGACCAGGCGCAGCACCTTGGGGCTCTGCGGCAGGCGCGCGGCGCCCGTGCGCATCTCGGCCAGGGCGAAAGGGTCTTCCAGGGCAGGATCGGTCAGGGTGGCGCTGGTCACCAGCACGCCGTGGGCGGGGCTGAGGACGGCGGCGCGCAGCGGCTCGGTCGGATCGACCCAATGGCGGCGGCAGGCGGCGTCGACGACGCGGCCGTACAGGAAGGTCGCCTCGAACCAGTCGACGAAGTCCGGATCGTCCTCGGCGTCCTCGTCGATGGCTTTCAGGATCGAGCGCCAGGCCGGCAGGGTCATGCGGGCTCGGCGATCCAGGCCCCGCAGCGCGCCCTCGATCCGCGCCCGCTCCGAGGTCGGCAAGGTGTCGGTCTCTTCGTCCAGCACGTCTTCCAGGTGGCGGGCCAGGGCCAGCAACGGAGCCTCGATGGCGGCCAGGGCCCGCGACGCCTCGCCGGCCCGTTCGCGGACCAGGTCGATGGCCGGGCGGGCCGAGCACTGCAGTCCCTGCTCGGCCGCGCCGGGGCGGTCGGTGACTCGAGCTCGCAGCTGTTCAATCACCGAGACCAAGTATGTTTCAATAGGTCCGATCGGATTGACTTGGCCGTCGGGCGGCGCGATGCGTCCAGACCAGCCCTCGCCCGGCAAGGCGGCGGCGGCCTGCAGGGCGGCGTTCAGGGCCGCGCGGGCGCCTTCGCGTTCGCCGATGATGTCCAGCAGCCGAGCCTCCAGCCCCCTGCCCCGTCGGCCCCGGCCCTCGGGTCCGCGCAGCCAGCGGCGCAGCTCTGCCGCCTCGGCCCCGGACAGGGCGGCCGAGAAGGCGCTGTCGGCGGCGTCGAACAGATGGTGGCCCTCGTCGAAGACGATGCGCTTGAGCGAAGTGGTCTCGTTGTCGCCCTTCAGGCCGCGCGCCGCCCGGGCCCCGTCGAACGCCGCCTGGCTCAGCACCAGGGCGTGGTTGGCGATGACGATGTCGGCGCGCTTGGAGGCCCGCACGGCCTTTTCGATGAAACAGACACGGTAATGCTGGCAGCCGGCATGGATGCACTCGCCACGCCGGTCGACCAGGTTGGCGGGCCCGGCCTGGGCCGAAGGCGCAATGGCGAACAAGGTCGGCAGCCAGGCCGGGAAGTCGCCGCCGGTCATGTCGCCGTCGCGGCTGACGCGCGCCCAGCGGGCCGCCAGCGCCAAACCAATCAGGTCGCCGTTGCCCAGCTGGGCGGTGTTCACCTGCTCCTGGAAGTTCAGCAGGCAGATGTAGTTCTCGCGCCCCTTGCGGACCACCGCCTTGCGGGCCCGGACCAGCGGATCGGGATAGATCGAATGGCTCTCGCGCTCGATCTGTCGCTGCAGGGCGCGGGTATAGGTGCTGATCCACACCGCCGGCCCGTTCATCTCGGACCAGATCGAGGCTGGGGCCAGATAGCCCAGGGTCTTGCCGACGCCGGTGCCGGCCTCGGCCAGCATCATATGCGGCTCGCCCTCCCGTTCACGCGGGGCGAAGGCGAACGTCGCCTCGCGGGCGAAGGTGTCCTGGGCCTCGCGCACCTCGTCCAACCCCGAACGGTGCAGCAACTCACGCAGGCGCTCGCTGGCCCGTTCGGGATCGACTGGACGCGAGCCGGGCTCGCCGGGCGGCGCCTGGTCCTCCCATTCCGTGGCGCGGGCCCAGACGTCGAGGCCGGAGCTGCGGAACTGGTTGCCGACCGGGGCCGAGCGCAGGGCCCCGACCACCGCCGGCCCCCAGGCCCAACCGGCCCGGGCCAGGGTCTCGGCGACGGCCAGGGCC
>NZ_JBAPVS010000132.1:0-19093 GCF_049283275.1 Caulobacter sp.
CAGCAGGCCCGGGCCCAGGGCTTCGCCCTCGACCTAAACCAGGGCGGTCCGGACCATGCCGACAGCGAATTCACTGAATACTGACGACCTCTGACGATCCCGATCTTCAGCCAAAGGACCAAGACCATGCGCTTCACGATCAAATTGCAGCTCGGCCTGGCCTTTGGCCTGATCATCGCCTTGCTGCTGGCGGCCACCCTGTTTGGGATCAACAGCCTATCCTCGACCAATCGCGAGATGAACGCGATGGTCGACGGCCCCGCCGTGCGTCTCCAGGTCGCCCAGCAGCTCAACATCCACCTGCTCAACGTGGTGCGGTCGGAAAAGAACATGGTCCTGGTCGACACCCCCGAAGAGGTGAAGACGCTTGAGGCCTCGATCAACAAGGAAAAGCAGGCCTTCGAAACCCTGCTGACTAAGGCCGAGGGTTTGGCGACGGCCGAGGGCAAGCCTAGGTGGCAGGCCCTGGGCTCCGCATGGGAGCGCCTGATCACTGTCCATGAGCAGGTCTACGACATGGCCGTCGCCGCCCGCGACGCCGAGGCCACCGCCCTGTCGATGGGTGAAAGCCGCAAGATCGTCACCGAGGCCGGCGCCCAAGTGCAGGAACTGGTCGAGCTGTCGCAAGCCCAGCTGAACGCCGCCACCGAAAAGGCCGACGCCGATTTCGCTTCGGTCCGCAACAGCCTGATCGTCCTGACCGTGGTCTCGCTGCTGATCGCCGCCGGCGCCGCCCTCTACATCTCGTTCGCCGTCAGCAAGGGCCTCAACCGCGCCTCGGACGCCGTGCGCGCCGTGGCCGATGGCGACCTGACCAAGACCGTCGAGATCACCACCAAGGACGAGATCGGCGATCTGCTGGGTCACGTGAACGTCATGATCGAGCGCCTGCGCGGCGTGGTCGGGGACGCCATCTCGGCCTCCGAGAACGTCTCGGCCGGCAGCCAGGAGCTCTCGGCCGCCTCCGAGCAGGTGTCGCAAGGCGCGACCGAGCAGGCCTCGTCGGCCGAAGAGGCCTCGGCTTCGATGGAAGAGATGGCCTCCAACATCAAGCAGAACGCCGACAACGCCGCCCAGACCGAGAAGATCGCCCGCCAGTCGGCCCAGGACGCCGAAGTGTCGGGTGAGGCCGTCAACCGCGCGGTCGAGGCGATGCGCACCATCGCCGAGAAGATCACCATCGTTCAGGAGATCGCCCGCCAGACCGACCTGCTGGCCCTGAACGCGGCCGTCGAGGCCGCCCGGGCCGGCGAGCATGGCCGCGGCTTCGCCGTCGTCGCCTCGGAAGTCCGCAAGCTGGCCGAGCGCTCGCAGACCGCCGCCACCGAAATCGGCGCGGTGTCTTCGGACACCGTCAAGGCCGCTCAATCAGCCGGGGAGATGCTGACCTCGCTGGTGCCCAACATCCGCAGGACCGCCGACCTGGTCGCCGAGATCAGCGCCGCCTGCCGCGAGCAGGACATCGGCGCCTCGCAGATCAACGAAGCCATCCAGCAGTTGGACAAGGTCACCCAGCAGAACGCCTCGGCGTCCGAGCAGATGTCGGCCACCTCCGAGGAGCTGGCCGCCCAGGCCGAGGAGCTGCAGACCTCGATCGCCTATTTCCGCACCGGCGCCAACGGCGCGCCGGCCCGTCGTCCGGTGGCGCGCGCCGCCGCCAAACGCCCCGCCAAGCAGCCCCTCCGCAAGTCCGCGCCCCTCTCGACGCCGCGCCAATCGGTGGCGAGCCAACAGGCGCGCGCCAGCGGCTTCGCCCTTGACCTCACCAACGGCGGCCCCGATGCCGACGACGCCGACTTCCGGGAATACGCCTGATGGCCGCATCCACTGAAAGCCAGTTTGTCACCCTGGGCCTTGGCGACGAGGTGTTCGCGGTCTCGGTCGCCTTCGTGCGCGAGATTCTCGACTATCAGGCTCCGTTCGCCATCCCGGACGGCCCCGGCTATCTGCTGGGCCTGACCGACGTGCGCGGACGCGGCACGCCCACCATCGACCTGCGCCTGAAGCTGGGCCTGGCCCGCGCCGAGCCCACCGCCACGACGCGGATTCTGGTGCTCGACGTGCCGCTGGCCGACAGGATGCTGTCGTTGGGCCTGGTCGCCGATCGCGTGATCGAGGTCGTCTCGTTCTCGCCCGAGCAGATCGAAACCGCGCCGGACATCGGCGTGCCGTGGCGCTCGGACTACATCCAGGGCGTGGTGCGTCGCGACAGCGGCTTTGTCGTGATCTTCGATCTGGAACATCTGCTGACCAGCCAGGACGCCGCCGTCCTTAGCCAAGCGGCCTAGAACAGGCCGTTTCAAGTCCTTGCGGCGCGACCACGCCGCAACCGGAGAAGCCCGTGTCCACAGAAGCCGCCCTCCAGGCGCCCCCGGCCGAACAGCTGAGCTCGCGTAACTTCCAGCGCCTCTCACGGTTCATACAGGATTACAGCGGCATCAAGATGCCGGCCAACAAGCGCACCATGCTGGAAGGCCGTCTGCGCCGCCGCATGCGGGCCACGCGGATCGCCGACGTCAACGCCTATTGCCACTACCTCTTCGAGGAAGACGGCATGGACGCCGAAGTCATCCACCTGATCGACGCGGTGACCACCAACAAGACCGAATTCTTTCGCGAGCCGGCCCATTTCGACTTCCTGATCAACAAGGGCCTGCCGGCCCTGGCGGCCAAGGGCAAGCGCGAGATCAAGATCTGGAGTTCGGCCTGCTCGACCGGAGCCGAGCCCTACACAATCGCCATGGTCATGGACGAGTTTTGCGCCAACCAGCGGGGGATCGACTACTCGATCCTGTGCACGGACATCTGCACCGAGGTGCTGGACCAGGCGATCGCCGGTCGCTTCTCCGAGCAGATGATCGAGCCGGTCTCGATGGCCCGCCGCCAGCGTTACGTCATGCGCGCCAAGGATTCGTCGCTCAACGAGGTGCGGATCAAGCCACATCTGCGCAGCAAGCTGGCCTTCGCCCGGCTGAATCTCATGGACGACGCCTATCCGGTCGAGACAGGCCTGGACATCATCTTCTGCCGCAACATCCTGATCTATTTCGACAAGGCCACCCAGTCTAAGGTCTTGACGCGGCTGTGTGGCCACCTCGCGCCTGGCGGCTACCTCTTGTTAGGCCATTCGGAATCGATCGTCGGCATAGACCTCCCCGTGACCCAGATCGCCAACACCGTTTTCCAGAAGCGATAGGCCATGCCCGCTGGCCGCAAGATCCGTGTTCTGATCATTGATGACTCGGCCACGGTGCGTCAGACGCTGGCGGCGATCTTGGAGTCCGACCCGCAGATCGAGGTGATCGGCGTCGCGTCCGATCCCTTTGTCGCCGCCAAGCGCATCGCCGAGGAAATCCCGGACGTCATCACCCTCGATGTCGAAATGCCGCGCATGGACGGGATCACGTTCCTGCGCAAGCTGATGGCGCAGAAGCCGATCCCGGTGGTGATGTGCTCGTCCTTGACCGAGGCGGGATCCGAGACGCTGTTGCAGGCGCTGGAAGCCGGCGCGGTCGATATCATCCTCAAGCCCAAGGTTGGGGTGGCCGATCATCTTCTGGAGTCGAAAATCCGCATCTGCGACGCGGTGAAGGCGGCCGCCGGCGCCAAGCTGGCCGGGTCCAAGCGGCCCGTCCCGCAGTTCGCTCGCCCCATCCACGAGCCAGAAAAGAAGCTGACCGCCGACGCCATGTTGCCGCCTCCGCCCCTTTTGAAGGCGGGGGCGACGCGCGCCATGGCTCGCACCACCGAGACGGTGATCTGCGTCGGCGCCTCGACGGGCGGCACCGAAGCGCTGCGCGTGCTGCTGGAAGCCCTGCCGCTGGACTCGCCCGGCATGGTCATCGTCCAGCACATGCCCGAAAGGTTCACCGCCTCGTTCGCCAAGCGGCTGGACAGCCTTTGCGCCGTCGAGGTCAAGGAAGCCGAGGACGGCGACACCGTGCGGCGCGGCCGGGTGCTGATCGCGCCGGGCAACAAGCACACCCTGCTTGAGCGCAGCGGCGCGCGCTATTACGTCTCGGTAAAGGACGGCCCGCTGGTCTCGCGCCACCGCCCTTCGGTGGACGTCCTGTTCCGTTCGGCCACGCGCTCAGCCGGTTCGAACGCAGTGGCGGTGATCATGACCGGCATGGGCGACGACGGCGCGCGCGGCATGGCGGAGATGAAGCAGTCAGGCGCCTTCACCCTGGCCCAGGACGAGGCGACCTCCGTGGTGTTCGGCATGCCCAAGGAGGCCATCGCGCTGGGCTGCGTCGACCGGATCGTTCCGCTGCAGAACCTGACGATGGAAATGCTGCGCGCGGCGAACCGTTAGAGAACGGCGCCACGACGCCCCTCCGCCACGATCCTCAGAACAATACGTCGTCCGGATCTTCGACCGGCGCGGCGGCCGCGGCTGGCTCGTCCTCGCCCAGGCTCTCGGCGATGACGCGGTGAACATCGCGCTCCTGGGCCATCGTGTACTGCTTGGCCATCTTGGCCATCAAGGGGCGCAGGGCCGAGGCGATGTCGTCAGTGGCGATCTCGGCGTCGCCGGCTTGGTTCAGCAGTTCACCGGCGGCCTCGTCGAGCACCGAGCCGATCTGCTTGTGGAAGTCGAAGCGTCCGGCGGCGCGGCGCAGCATGTCGACGATGTCCGCGCCTTGACGGGCGACCGCGCTCAGGGCGGCTTCGACGCCATCGCCGGCCTTGCCGATGCGCGCGACAGCGCCGCTAAGCACCGTGGCGGCGGCGGCCGCCTTGCCTTCGTTGGCGTCTTCGGGCGCTTCACGACGACCCAGGGTCTCGGCTGCGGCGAGCAGGCCCTCGAGGGAGCCGAGCGTCTCGGCCGCGGTCTTCTCGAGGTGGATGGCGTGCTGGCGCATCTCGATGGCGATGACGCCCAGCGGCTTGCCGGTTTCGCCGATGCGGCTGCACTTCAGCGAGGTGTTCAGCGCCATCATCTGGACGTCGGCGCGGATATTCTGGATGCCGGCGATGCGGTCGGTCAGGTCGCGAGCGGACACGACGGCCGAGCGGCTGACCTCCTCGGCCGCCTGCTCGCCGGCGGTCATGTTGCCGACCAGGCCCAGCGCCTGGCTGACATTGCCCTCCAGGCCGCGCAGGAAATTGGTCTCCGCGCCGTCGCTCTGGCCATAGACCAGGTCGCGCAACCTCAGGAGTTCGGTCGCGTCGCTGGCCATGCCCATGACATTGGCGCTGATGCGCGAGACGTCGCGATGAAAGTCGTCGGCCGTGGCGGTCAGCTGGGCGCCCAGCAGCCGGTGCACGAAGGCGTGGGCGCGTTCGCGCGGTTCCGCCGACAGCGCGGCGATGTCGCCGTCTTCGCTCAGAAACTTCAGCCCGGCCTGAACGTGCTCGACCCGTTGGCGCGAGATATCGCCGATTTGCAGGGCGGCGAGTCCGCCGCCCACCTTCTTGTGGACGTCGCGGGCCACGGCCGCGACATTGACCGCGACATTGGCGATATTGGCGTGGTGCGCACCGATGGCGCCGGCGCTGACGGTCAGCGCGTCGGGCACGGCCGGTAGCAGGGCCACGCAGCGGCGGGCCAGGTCGTGCTCTTGAGCCATGGCGGCGCGAAGCGTCTGGTCCAGGCTCGTCAGGTCGTTGTTGAACCCATCAAGCTGGGCGCCGCCCATCTCGATGCAGTCACAGATCTCCTGGGCGAAGATCGCGAACTCAGGCCCGGCCGCGGCTATGCCTCCCGAGGTGATCTTGATGTTGATCGCGAAGACCCGGAGGTAGGCCAGGTGTTGGCGCATCTCCGCGATGCGGCTCATAAGGTCGTCACCGAACTTGACCAGTTCAGCCATCCGGCCCCGGCGCCCATCCAGGCTGGCGGGCAAGGACTTCAGAGCCTCGGCGGCCGTGGCCAGTTCCGCCGTCGTGGTCGAGACCGTCTCGGCGTCGAGATTGCCGCGCATGCCGTCCAGAGCGGCGATCAGTGAGCCCACGCCCTGGACCGCCTGCGACAGAACGTCGCCGGCCTCAAGAAAGCGGCCTTCGATCGCCTGGCGGGCCGCTTCCAGCCGGGCGTCCAGCCGTGAGCCTTGGCGAGGCGAAAACGTCTCCGCCGAAATCGCCAGTGGTGATGCCAAAGCCATGAAATCGCCGGGTTAATTGAACTTGCTGGAGTATCGCGCGAATATGCGAAGCTCGGGTAAAGACCACGCCGATTTTGTCACCCAGGCCTTGATCGTGAAGGCGGCCGATCGACTTTCCGCGGCGTCGGACGCTTGGGCGACGGCCGCGAACAGGGTGGCGCTGGTGATCCGCGGCTGGCCCGAACATGTTCGGATCTCGCGTTGGCCGTCAGCATCAGGATCGGCAGGCGTGAGCCGCCGGACGCCGCCTCAAGGTCGCGGATCTCGCGGACGGCGGCGAGGCCAGTGTAGGCAGCCGTCGAACGACTGCTGGCCGGTGGTCTCTCTCAAGTGAACTTCAACGATGTAGCCCCGAGCCATCAAGCTATCATCGACCAACTTTCGTGCACCGCTGGAAGAGATGTCTGCTCAACGCTCGTCAGATCAACAACCTTTTGCAACGACATCCACCGTCAGCGGCCTTCGAAGTGTCCGCCTTGGCCTTGACTACCTCAGGCGTGCTTTAGAGCGCCATGGCGTAGGCGTAGTTCTCAGAAGCGACCGCCTCAGCGCGCCATTTTCTCCCCTGACAAACCAGATCGGACCTCGCCTCGCCGGCA
The DNA here is from genome assembly GCF_049283275.1 of Caulobacter sp. GTDB lineage: Bacteria > Pseudomonadota > Alphaproteobacteria > Caulobacterales > Caulobacteraceae > Caulobacter. Next base: position 6,707 of record NZ_JBAPVS010000132.1, read on the forward strand.
GGACGATATCGGCTGTGTGAGTCGGGCGTTTGTCCGCGCTGTTGCCGATCGGGCCGCGAGCCGCCAAATGGTGGCAGGACAATCCGAGCGAGCCGCGCCATGACCCTGCCGATCGACGACCACCTCGCCGCCGCCGCTTTCCGCAGGCTGGTCGAGCACCTGCGTTTACGGACCGACGTCCAGAACGTCGACCTGATGGGCGTGGCGGGCTTTTGCCGCAACTGTCTGGGCGACTGGCTGAGCGAGGCCTCCGAGGGGGTGTTGAGCCGGGACCAGGCGCGCGAGGCGATCTACGGCATGCCGCAGTCGGAATGGAAGGCGCGGCACCAAGGGCCGGCGACGCCTGAGCAACTGGCGCGAATGGACGCCAGCGTCGCGCTCAACGACCGGCTGCGGGCGGAGCGGGAGGCGCGGCTGGATGAGGCGCTGGAGGACAGCTTTCCAGCCAGCGATCCGCCGGCCATGACCGAGCCGGGCCGCTAGCAGCCGGCCGAGAGGCCGGCTCAGGCCGCCTGTTTCCTGGCCTTCACCTTGACCCGGATCACCCGGTGGTTGGACGACATGTAGAGATGGCCGTCGGCGGCCAGCTCGCAGTTGGAGATCACGTCGTCGGCCCGGATGATCCCGATCCGCTTGCCGGCCGGGGTGAAGATCGAGATCCCGTCCTTGCTGGAGGCCCAGAGGTTGCCGTCCCGGTCGACCTTCAGGCCGTCGCCGCCGTCGATGCCGCTGGCGGCGCGGTCGACGAACTGCCGGCGGGCGGTTGGCGCGCCCTGGGCGTCCAGGTCCCAGGCCACCCAGCCCGACTTGCGGTCGGTGGCGTACAGCGTCCGGCCGTCGGGCGACAGGCCGACGCCGTTGGGCTCGATGGTCTTGTCGATCAGCGTCACCACGTTGTCGGTCCCCAGGCGATAGACGCCCGAATAGTCGGTCTGGCGGTAGGGCGAGCTCCAGTCGCCCTTCAGGCCCCAGGGCGGATCGGTGAAGTAGATCGCGCCGTCGCGGGCCAGGACCAGGTCGTTGGGGCTGTTGAAACGCTTGCCCTCGAAGCCCGCGGCCAGCACCGTCTTCTTCCGGGTCTTCAGGTCGATGCGCGAGACGCAGCGGTTGCCGCTGTCGCCGACCACCAGACCGCCGCGCGCCAGGATCAGGCCGTTCGAGCCGGCCTCGCGCAGGCTGCCGGTTTCGGGGCCCGCATAGCCGGACGGCGTCAGCCAGACCGCGCCGCCCTGTGACGGCGACCAGCGCAGGATCTTGTTGGCCGGCACGTCGGAGACCAGCAGGAAGCCGTCCTTGCCGCCGACCCAGACCGGTCCCTCGCTCCAGGTGAAGCCGTCCAGCACCTGCTCCACCGGCGCATCGACGTCGATCAAGGCGTCCAGGGCCGGGTCGAGACGCTCGATCTTGCCGACCACGGGATAGGACGGCATCGCCGCCTTGGCGCTGATCGGGGCCAAGGCGGGCGAGGCGGCCAGGGCGAGGATCGAGGCGGCCGCGCCGCGACGGGTCATCGAGAAGGTCATGGGGCAGGGCTCCTGTCGTCGAGCGTTTCGCCGGGCCGAGTTTCGGCGGGGGAAGCGTCAGCATTGTCTTTGTGCCCCGCGTTGAGCCGCCGCGCCATCAGGGCTCCGGCGATGAACAGGGCGCCCACCGCCAGGAACGAGGCGGCGCGAACCACGCCATCCAGGGTGGCCATGTCGAACAGCAGCACCTTGGCGGCGGTGGCCAGCAACACGACCAGGCCCGCCCAACGTAGGACGAGGTCCTTGCGGGCCGAGGCGCGGAACAGCACGATCAGGCCGAACACCGTCCAGACCGCCGAGAAGGTCCAGGTCTCCAGCCCGCCGCGATCCAGGCCCTGGCGCATGTCGGCGCCGTGGAAGGCGAAGCGGGTCAGCAGAGTGACGAAGGCGAACAGTACGCCCACCGACACGCCGAGGGCGGCGCGGTCGAAGGCCTCGTGGCCGCGCCGCAGGCTCAGCGCCGCGCCCGCTCCGGCGGCGTAGAGGGTCAGGATCAGCGCTACGTGGGCCGCCGAGACCATCGGCGTGTCGGATGGTCCCCACCAGGGGCTGGCCAGCCAACCGAAGATCAGCACGGCGGTGGCCAGGGCCGTCCAGCCCACCGCTGGGGCCGCGATATGCAGCCAGTCGGCGCGCGAGGCTCGCAGACGATCCAGCCGGAAGGCGCGGGCGGTGAGCAGGGCGATCACCACATAGGCGCTGGCCTCGGCTCGGCCGACGGGGTCAATGTTCATGGTCGCGCCGTGGAAGGCGTGACGAACGGCCGTGATCGCCCACAACAGGGCGAAGACCCCCGCTCCGGCGATCCAGCCCCGGCTCCAGGCGTCGGTCGGGTCGGGCCGGTACCGGGCGGTGGCCGCCAGCAGCAGGGCCGGAGCCAGGAAGGTCAGCAGCAGGTCGTTCAGCAACGGCAGACCGGTCGTCAACTGGCCGTCGCCCCACCAGGGATGCAGGGCCAAGCCGGCGCTCCCCAGACCGTAGGCCGCGCCAAGGGTGACGACGCCGATCAGGCGCCACTGGGCGATCGTGCCGTCCTCGGGACGTCCGCGCCGGGCCAGCAGCAGGCCAGCAGCAAGGATGAGGGCGGTGCGCAGCGAGGCCTCGAGCAAGTCTTCGGCGCCCAGGGGGGGCGGAGCCAGCCGCGCCAGAACCGCATGCAGAATCAGAAACAGGCCGCTCAGAAGGGTCAGCAGGGCGGCGGTCGACAGGGCTTCGGCCTCGGTCTTGTGATCGCGTCGCGCGGCTCCAACGATCCAGGAGGCCGCCGTCAGGCCGGCGACGGCGAGGGCGGTGACCAAGGCCAGCAGCGGCAGAGACAGCTGGCCGCTCGCCGCGTCGAGCACGAAGCTCGGACGCAGCAGGGTCGCCAAGGTGACGATCGAGCTGGCCACGGCGGTGGCGGCTAGGCCGCGCCAGGGCAGGCGGTTGGCGGTCGCCGCCAGGGCCAGGGCGGCCAGGGCCATGGCGGCGGGCTCGATATGATGCGGCGTCAGGCCGTGGACGGTGAGGAACAACAGCTCGGCGGCGGCAGCGATCCACAGGCCCAGGCCGGCATCCTGTTTCGGATCCTCGACCCGACGGGCCAGAAGGCCAGCCCCGGCAGCCAGCAGCGCGGCGGTAAGGCCGCTTGCCAGGGCCGCGACATGGTCGTCGAAGCGGCCAGGAAGGCGGTTCAGGAAGGGCCAGGCCAAGTTGGCCAGCACCATGGCTCCGACGGCGGCGATCGCCAGAAGGATTGTGCGGTCCTGGGGTGGAGCCTTGCGACGCAACGCCGCCCCCAGGCCTGCGCCGGCGATCATGATCGTCAGGCCGAAGACCTCGACGAAGATCGGCCAAACGGCGCTCGGCAGGGTGTCGGCCGAGAACGCCAGGCGCTGTTGAGCAGATAGCAGGCCCAAGATCGCCGAGGCTGTTGGAGCCGCGAAGGCCCAGGCCGGAACGCGGCCGAACATCACCAGAGCCGCGCCGGCCAGGATCAACAGGCCGGCCAGGATCGGCCCGGCGCCGTTGCCCATCGTGTTGTCGCCCAACTGCCAGAGGCCCAGGGAGCCGAGGCTGACTGTGATCAGGGCGATGAACGGCAGCTGTTGGAATAGGTCCGGCCGGGTTTTATCCGACGTCTGATCAGGCCAGAGCGTGGCGAGCGCAGGGCCGGCTAGGGCGACGGCCAGCATGAGGGCCAAGTCGGTCTCGCGATCGCGCACCAGCGCGACCAGACTCCAGAGTCCCAATCCGGCCAGAGTGAAAAGGCCGGCTCGTCCCCAGCGGCGCAGGGCGGCGATCGCCGGACCGGTCAGGCCCAGCATGATCAGATAGCCCTGCAGCGCCAGGGACGACCACGAACCGTCGCGGGTGATCATCGGGGCCAGGAAGGCGCCCAGCAGGGCCAGCAAGGCCAAAGCCTCGCCGTGAATCAAGGCCAGGGCCAATAATCCGCAGGACACCGCCACGATCAGCACCGCCGCCAAGGGCAGGGGGATCAGACCATAGAGCACGTGGGCGGCCCAGACCGCGCCGTAAAGGGTGACCGCGCCGGCGCCGGCCGCTGTGGCGGCGGCCAGGGCGTGGCGACCACCCGGGGCCTTGGTCTGGCGGCGGATCCATTCGCTGGCGCCGACCATCAGCAGGCCCAGAATGACGGCGGCGGCGATGCGGAAGGGGGGAGTGAACACCCCGCGCTGGGCGGCGTAGACTACCAGCAGCAGGCCGCCCAGCGCCAGGCCGCCGCCGCCCAGCCACGCCAGGCCATTCTCGGCCAGCCAGGTCGAGGCCTGGGCCCAGGAGAAGGTCGAGGCCGGCTCGGGCAGCGGGCGCGGGGTCAGGAGCGGCGGGGACGAGGCCCTGACCGTGGTTTGGCCGGCGACGGAGGCGATAGCCGCTGGGGTGGGCGCGGATTGGGGGACGTAAGCGGGCTTGTAGTTCGGGGTGATCGGTTCAAGCGGCTGCCGCGGCGAGGAGACAGGGGCGTCCCGGACTGGTGACGCTTCCTCGACGACGGTGCGCGGAGCAATAACCGGCGGCGCGCTCGCCTGCACTCGAACCTTGGTCTCAAGCTTGTCCAGCCGCCGGTTCAGGTGCAGCACCCAGACCGCCAGCGCGACGATGAATAGCCAGGTCACGGATACGCCCCCACTCGGGGCCCCAGCCCGTCAGCCGGAAGTTGTGCCCAATCCCCCGACTTCAGTCCAGCCGCCTCGTGGTCGATGGACTATGAAGATCGCCATCCCTGGCCGGCGTGCTCGTCCAACGCCGGCGCCTTAGGCTCCACGCGCCCCGGTTCCTCGCGGAACACCAGCGGCGTGCCCACCACGGCGGCGCCTTGGGCGTCTCGGGCGACCATGCCGCGCGCCGCCACGGCGGGATCGTCGAAGGCGGCCTTCAGGCTGCGCACCGGGGCGAAGCAGATGTCGCGGCTCTCGAACCAGGTTTCCCATTCAGCCTGGCTCCGGGTCGCGAAGGTCTCGCGGAAGAAAGCCCGCAGCGGCTCCTGGCCGGGGCCTGGCGGCAGGCGAGCGTAGTCCAGCAGGTCCGGGCGTTCCAGGGCCTCCAGCAGGTTGGCGGCGAACTTCACCTCCGAGCCGCCCAGCACGATCCACCGGCCGTCGGCGCATGCATAGAGGTTGAACATCGCCGCCCCGCCCCACGAGCGCTCGGCCTTGGGAATGTTGGCGCGGCCCTCGGCGAACACCGGGCCGGTGGCGTTGGGCGTCCAGGCCATCAGGCTGTCGAGCATGGCCACGTCGAGATAGTCGCCCCGGCCCGTCTGGGTCCGGCGATAGAGCGCCATCAGAACCCCCGACAGGGCGGTCAGGCTGGACAGGGCGTCGGCGGCCATCAGGCCGGGCATGGCCGGCTTGCCGTCCTGGCCCTCGTTCAACGCCACCAGCCCGGCCAGGGCCTGGACGGCCAGGTCGTGAGCGGGCCGGTCGCGATAGGGACCGGTCTGGCCGAAGGCGCTGATCGAGCAGTAGACGACGCCCGGATTGACCGCCTTCACGGCGTCATAGCCGACGCCCAGCCGCTCGACCACGCCGGGGCGGAAGGCCTCGACCAGCACGTCGGCCTCGGCCGCCAGCGCCCAGAACGCGGCCTGGCCTTGCGCCGACTTCAGGTCCAGCTGCACCGAGCGCTTGCCGCGATGGGTGTTGCGGAACCAGACGGTCTGGCCGTGAGTCGACAGGCCGATATGGCGACTGGGCTCGCCCTCGCCGGCCGGCTCGACCTTGATCACGTCGGCTCCGTGGTCGGCCATCATCAGGGTCAGCATCGGCCCGGGCAGGAACAGGGACAGGTCCAGGACCTTGACGCCGTCGAGCTTCATGCCCGGCCTCCCAGCAGCGCGTCGTTGTGCTCGCCCATCGCCGGGGCGCGGACGGCCGGCATTCTTTGACCGTCGATCTTGATCGGGCAGGCCAGCATGTCCAGGCCCTGGGGGCGGGCCGGGTGGTCGATGCGGTCACGCATGGCCACCTCGGCCACGAAGGGATTGTCGAGCGCGTCGGCCAGGTCGGCGATCGGCGAGAACGGCACGCGGCCGCCCAGATAGGCCATCCACGCCGCGCCCGTCCGCTGTTCCATGATGGCGTCGAGGATCGGGGTCAGGGCGTCGAGATTGGCGCGGCGGGCGGGCATGTCGACGAAGCGCGGATCGGCCTTCAATTCGGGCCGGCCGACGAGATCGCACCAGACCTCCCAGAACCGTTGGGTCTGGCACATCAGCATGCCCCAGCCGTCCTGGGTCTTCACCCGCTGCGAAGGGCTGATCGAAGGGTGGGCGCCGCGCGGCGGTCGGCCGACCTGGTGGCCTTCGTTCATGGCCCACACCGCCGGATAGGAGGTCTGGTGCAGGGCGACGTCGAACAGCGACACATCGACGTCGCAGCCCTTGCCGCTGGCTCTCGCGCCGAGGACCGCCGAGACGACGCCCAGGGCGAACACCGAGCCGGTCATGAAGTCGACCATCGACAGGCCAAAGCGCACCGGCGGTCCGTCGGGCTCGCCGGTCAGGGTCATGAACCCCGCCTCGGCCTGCATCAGATAGTCGTAGCCCGGCCAGGCCTCCCGGCTGTTGCCTCGTCCGTAGGCGGACAGATGGGCGCAGACGACGGCGGGATTGATCGCCTTGAGATCGTCGTAGGTTATGCGCAGCTTGCCCGGCTGGTCGCCGCGCAGATTGTTGACCACGGCGTCGGCGCCGGCCACCAGGCGCTCGAAATCGGCTCGGCCCTCGGGGGTCTTGATCTCAAGCGCCACCGATTGCTTGCCGCGCGAGAAGGTCTGGAAGAACTGGCTGTCGCCGCCCCCTGGGGAGGATGGGCCCAGATGGAAAGGCCCCAGGCTCCGGCTGATGTCGCCGCCCAGGGACGGAGCCTCGATCTTGATCACCTGCGCGCCCAGCTCGCTCAGCAGCTGGGTGCCGTAGGGACCGGCGGCGTACTGCTCGACCGCCACGATACGCACGCCGTCCAGGGGTCTGTTCATCCGCTCCGCCTTTGCTGGCGGCGATGATGCGACGGGCGTGCGGTCGCGCCTAGAGCGACGTTGGGGAAGGGCGCTTGTTTCCCATACTTGTTTGATGGGGGCGATGTGCGTAGCTAGGTTGACTAGGCGCTATTCCATAGAGGCCCCATGAGCGTTCTCGTTCTGCACAACGGCCCTGCTCGCGTCGAGCTGTTGCCCGCCGTGGGCGGTTCGGTCGGTCGATTCACCTGGCACGGCCAGGACGTGCTTCGGCCCGCGCCCGCCGGGACGACCGAGGTGCTCGACACCGGCAACTTCGCCCTCGTTCCGTTCTGCAACCGTATCCGCAATGGACGCCTAAAGTTCGGCGGGCATGTGGTGGCCCTGTCGCCGAACCTCGGCGACCATCCGCACGCCCTGCACGGTCAGGCCTGGCGCCGGGCCTGGAGCGTGGTCTCGGCCAGCGAGACTCACGCGGTGCTGGCCTTCGATCACGCGCCCGGCGAATGGCCCTGGGCCTATCGCGCCGAGCAGCACTTCATCCTGGACCACAGGAGCCTGCGTCAAGCGCTGTCGGTGACCAACACCGGGACCGAGCCGATGCCCGTGGGGCTGGGTTTCCATCCCTATTTCCCTGTCCGCGAGAACGAGCGCCTGAAGGCGGACGTGAGCGGCGTGTGGATGATCGACGGCGACTGCCTGCCCACAACCCATGTGGAGGGCCCCTGGCGGTCGGACTGGGCGGCCGGCGCGTCAACGGCGAGCAGCCAATTGATCGACAATTGCTACACGGGCTGGAGCGGCGTCGCGACCCTGGCGGCGCCGGCCGGCCCCCGCAAGGTGCTGACCGCTTCGCCCGAGTGTCGTTGGCTGCATGTCTATTTGCCGCCGGGGGGCGACTTCGTCTGTGTCGAGCCGGTGAGCAATCGGCCCGATCCGTTCAACGGCGAGGACAGCGGGATCAAGGTCGTGGCGCCGGGCGAGACCGCGGCGGTGTGGATGGAGATCGCGGTCAGTTGACGCGACCGGGCAGGCGCCCGCATTAGAGGAGGTGTTCAGCGCCTAGGATTGGGTCGATGCAGTTTGGGTACGAGCCGGTTCATCCTCACGCGACCTATGCGCCCTGGCTGGACGATCCCGACTTCCAGGCTGTCTATCGCGCCGTCCAGCCCAACACGCTGGTGGACCACCTGCGGGCCTTTGAGCTGTGGCGGCTGGTCGATCAGGCGCTGAAGGTCCCGGGCGACATCCTGGAGGTCGGCGTCTGGCGCGGCGGAACGGGCTGCTTGATGGCCAAGCGCGTCCAGGCGTTGGGGTCGAGCGCCAGGGTCTATCTTTGCGACACCTTCGCCGGCGTGGTGAAGGCCGGTCCGGCCGATCGGTATTACAAGGGCGGCGAACACGCCGACACCTCCGCCCAGGTCGTTCTCGACCTGGCCGCCCGGCTGGAGCTTTCGAACGTCAGTCTGCTGACGGGCATCTTTCCTGACGACACCGCCGACCAAGTCGCCGACCGGCGGTTCTCGCTCTGCCACATCGACGTCGACGTCTACGACTCCGCGCTGCACATCCTGGACTGGGTCTGGCCGCGCATGCCGGTGGGCGGCGTGGTGGTGTTCGACGACTACGGCTTCTCGTCCTGCACGGGCGTCACCAAGCTGGTGAACGACCGCATGGACCGGCCCGGCGCCCTGACCCTTCACAATCTCAACGGCCACGCCGTGATCGTGAAGACGGCCGAGTAGGCCTCAGTCCACCATCGCTTCCAGGGCGCGCCGGTCGCGCAACAGCACCTTGCGGGTGGTCGGCAGGGCGATCAGGCTGTCGTGCTGGAACTGGGTGAAGGTGCGCGACACCGTCTCGATGGTCAGGCCTAGATAGTCGGCCATGTCCTGGCGGGTCATGGGCACGTCGAGCAGGGCTTCCGCGCCGGTGCGTTCGGCCAGATCCAGCAGCAGGGCGGCGACACGCTCGCAGGCGGTGCGGCCGCCCAGCATCAGGACGTGATCTTGGGCGCGGCGCAGGCTGTCGGTGGTCAGCTCCAACAGCCGCCGCGCCACGTCGCCGCGCTCACAGGCCAGGGCCTCCAGAGCCGAGCGCGGCATGACCCGCACGATGGTGGGGCTCAGGGTCTCGGCGGCCACGCGGTAGGTCTCGCCGCTTTCCAGGCCGAAGACGTCGCCGGCGAAGTGGAAGGCCTCGATCTGCCGGCGGCCGTCGCGCAGGATCCGGCACGTGCGCAAGGATCCGGAGATCAGTTGGTAGATGCGATCGGCCGGCTCGCCTTCGTCGAAGATCGTCTCGTCGCGGCGGTAGGTGTGGTGCACGCCGTCGAGCACGAGCGCCGCGGGCTGGCGGGTGAAGGTGGTCGTCGGGGTTTGGATCGCGGACAGCATGAGGATTTCCGTTCTCTCTGTTGCGTCCTTTCTCCATCGTCGAAGCCAAGCGGTACAGTCGGGGCCTACGCCTAAGGAGGACTACCTAGGCGCGCCGAGTCGACAGGGTCATCCGCACCAGGGCCGCCAGGTTGTCGGCGTGCATCTTGGCCATCAGCTTGGCGCGATAGATCTCGACCGTGCGCGGGCTGATGCCCAATTCGCGGGCGATGACCTTGTTGGGCTGGCCTTCCACGACGCCGTCCAGCACCTGGCGCTCGCGTTCCGACAGGGTCTCCAGCCGCTGACGGACCAGGACGGCCTCGTCCGAGCCCTGGTCTTGGAGGGCGGCGGCGGGCGGAGCAGCTTCCAGGGCGCGGCTCAGGGCGTCGAGCATGCGGCTCTCGCCGAAGGGCTTTTCGATGAAGTCGGCGACCCCGGCCCGCATCGCCTCGACCGCCAGCGGAATGTCGCCATGGCCGGTGATCATGATGATCGGCACGCGCGAGCCGCGGGCGTTGAGTTCACGCACCAGCTCCAGGCCGGTCATGTCGGGCATGCGCATGTCGGTGATGACGCAGCCGGCCCCGTCCAGCGGCAGGGCCTCCAGCAGGGCCAGGGGCGAGGCGTGGCTGACCACCTCGAAGTCGGCGGCCTCCAGCAGGAAGGCCAGGGATTCGCGGGCGCTCTCGTCGTCATCGACCACGTGGACCACGGCTTCACTCATCGATCATGACCCCAGATCTTCGCTTAGGATTTTGTCGTCGCGACGTGGCGGCAGGATGAAGTGGAACACTGTCCCGCCCGTTGGGTTCGCGTCGGCCCAGATGCGCCCGCCGTGCGCCTCGATGATCGAGCGCGAGATCGACAGACCCACCCCCATGCCTTCGGCCTTGGTGGTCATGAACGGCTGGAACAGTCGCTCGCGGAAGTCTTCGCTGATGCCCGAGCCGGTGTCGGTGACGCTGACTTGGACAGAACCGCCGTCGAGCCGCTGGCTCGAGATGGTCAGTTCGCGGCGCGACGAATCGGCCATGGCGTCCACGGCGTTGCGGATCAGGTTCACTAGCACCTGCTGAATCTGCACCCGGTCGGCATAGACCGCATCGGCGGCGGGGTCGAGCTTCAGGCGGCTGGCGACCAGGTGTTCGCGCGCGCCGATCAAGGCCAGGGCGGCGGCGTCCTCGACCACTTTGGACAGGCTCTCGGACGCGCGTTCGCTGGCCCCGCGCCGCACGAACTCGCGCATGCGATGGATGACGTCGCCGGCCCGCAAAGCCTGGGCGGAGGCCTTTTCGACGGCGTCGCGGACCTTGGCCTGGTCTTCCAGGCGCCCCCGGTCGAGCAGGCGGCGCGAGCCGGTCAGCAGGTTGGCGATCGCCGACAGGGGCTGGTTCAGCTCGTGGGCCAGGGTCGAGGCCATCTCGCCCATGGCGGTCAGGCGTGAGACGTGAACCAGTTCGGCCTGCAGGTCGCGCAGCCGCGCCTCGGTGTGCTGGCGCTCGGTCAGGTCACGGATGAAGCCGGTATAGAACGGCTGCTGGCCCCGGGTCTCGCCGACGGCCAGCTCCATGGGGAAGGTCGAGCCGTCCTTGCGCTTGCCGACCACCACGCGGCCCGTACCGATGATCCGCTTCTCGCGGGTGCGCGCGTAGCTGGCCAGGAAGTTGTCATGGCTGCCCCGATCGGGCTCGGGCATCAGCAGGCTGACGTTCTGGCCGATCGCCTCGGACGAACTCCAGCCGAACAGCCGCTCGGCGGCGGGGCTGAACGAGGTCATGACGCCGGCCGGATCGATGACGATCACCGCGTCGGGCGCGGAGTCGAGGATCGACTGCAGGTGCTGGGTCATGGCGGCCGCCCGCGACCGCGCCGAGTGGAACCAGCCGCCCCCGACCGACATGCCGAAACCGATCATCACGAACACCAGGCTGGACAGGGCCGTGGCCTGGTCGGGGGTTCCGCGCACCTTCAGCAGCCAGACCGCCCCGGCCGCCAGGACGGTGGCGAACAGTCCCGGCGCCAGACCGCCGACCGCCGCGCTGATCAGCACCGCCGGCACGAACAGCAGGAAGGCCGAGGGGGCGGTGAACCCTGGGGGAAGGGCCAGCTGAATCAAGCAGCAGGCCAGAACCGTGGCCATGGTCGTCAGATAGGCCCGGGGGCGCAGGTCGCTGTGCAGCGTCCCGGCCGAAACCGTAGTCATCACGTGATAGCGGTCTCCGCTTCGCAAGGTCGGTTACCCTATAGCGGTTGGCGCGGCGATTGGCAGTCTTAGATCGCACAAGGCGCGCGGGGCGGGACGATGGCTGACCAGGATCAAGCCCTGGCCGGTGCGCTTGAGGCGCGCGTCCAGGCGCTCGACGACCAGAGCTTCGGTCGCGGCGTCCAGGCCCTCGGTGGGCTCGTCCAGCAACAGCCAGGGGGCGTCGCGCAGCAGGGCGCGGGCCAGGGAAAGGCGCCGCCGCTCGCCGCCCGACAGCCGCTCGCCGTTCTCGCCGATCCAGGTGTCCAACCCTTGCGGCAAGGCGCGCACGCGGGCTTCGAGCGCGGCGTCGGCCAGGGCCTCCCACAGGACCTCGTCGGGATGGGCGCCGGCCAGGGCGAGATTGGCGCGGACCGTGCCGGCGATCATCGCCGCGTCCTGCGGGGCGTGGGCGAAGGCTGAGCGGAGGGTGCGGGGGGACAGGGTTTCAATATTCTGCTCTCCACACCTCAACCGCTCATCCCGGCGAATGCCGGGACCCAGATCCCTTAGCGGTGTGGCTGATTGGAGGAACTCGGTGCTCTTTGGCGTCAGCCTCAAAGCCATTCCATCTGGGTCCCGGCAATCGCCGGGATGAGCGGATTTTAAAGAGCGCAGACCCAGAAACCGCTCCAGCACCGTGGTCTTGCCGCAACCCGAAGGTCCGGTCAGGACCAGCCGGGCGCCCGGCTCCAGAACAAGGTCGCCGAACCCGAGGCTCGGCCGCTCCAGCACGACGCCGGCGCCCGTCACACCGGGCCCATGCTCCAGCACCACGTCCAGC
>NZ_JBAPVS010000133.1:0-13769 GCF_049283275.1 Caulobacter sp.
GGCCGCGACCGGGCGCGCCCCCCCGTGCGCATCGCGATGGCCCACCGCCGTCTCGACGCCGCCGGCCAGCAGCCGCGCGACCGTCGGCCCGCCGATGAAACCCGTCCCTCCGAGGACCAGGACGCTCATGCTGCTTTCGAAACTCCTTCGCCAGCGGCCAGCCTATGCGCGAGCCCGCGCTTCGAGGCAAATCGATCCAACCTCCGCCTCCTCGGCGAAGGCCGGGGCCCAGGTGAAGCCCACGAGCCGCTCTGGATGAATCTGGATCCCGGCCTCGCCGGGAAGACGGAGGTTGGCAGGTCCTCAAACTCGTCGCACAGTCCCCAAAACAAATGTTCGGGGGAAGCGGATATGGGCTGGAAGAGCAAGACGGCGCTGACGGCCGTGGGGCTGGTGCTGGCGGTCGGCGCGGTGGTGGCGGTGCGCACGGCGACGTTCAAGGCCCCGGCGGCGGTCGACACCGCCAGCATCCCCCTGGCCTCGGCCCGGCCGGTCGACGCCAAGCTGGCGGCCGAGCATCTGGGCCAGGCCGTCCGCTTCCAGACCGTCAGCCACCAGGACCCCGCCGAGGACCAGCCGGCCGAGTGGGACAGGCTGCACGCCTGGCTGCAGACGACCTATCCCGACGCCCACCGGGTGATGGCCCGCGAGGTCGTGGCCGGCCACGCCCTGGTCTACACCTGGAAGGGGACCGACCCGACCCTGGCCCCGATCGTGCTGATGGCCCACCAGGACGTGGTGCCGGTGACGCCCGGCAGCGAGGGGTTGTGGACCCATCCGCCGTTCGACGGCGTGGTCGCCGACGGCGCGGTCTGGGGCCGGGGCTCGATCGACGACAAGGGCAGCCTGGTCACCCTGTTCGAGGCGCTGGACGGCCTGGCCAAGGCCGGCTTCGTTCCCAAGCGCACCGTGATCCTGGTCAGCGGCCATGACGAGGAGGTGCGCGGCGTCGGCGCGCGGGCCGCCGCGGCCCTGCTGAAGGCGCGCGGCGTCAAGGCCCAGTTCGTGCTCGACGAGGGCATGGTGGTGGTCGAGGACCATCCGGTGACCAAGGGCAAGGTCGCCCTGATCGCCACGGCCGAAAAGGGCTACGCCACCCTGACGGTGACGGCCCCCGCGGTCGGCGGCCATTCCTCGGCCCCGCCGCCCCAGACGGGCGTGACCACCCTGGCCAAGGCGGTGCTGGCCATCGCCGACCACCCGTTCCCGATGAAATTCGACGGCCCGGGCGCCGACATGCTGAAGGCCCTGGCCCCGCACAGCTCGACCACGATCAAGATGGCGGCGGCCAACACCTGGCTGTTCTCGCCGCTGCTGGTCGGCCAGACCGCCAAGACCCCGGCGGGGGCGGCCATGCTGCACACCACCATCGCCCCGACCATGCTGAAGGGCTCGCCGAAGGAGAACGTCCTGCCGCAGGACGCCACGGCCTGGATCAACTATCGCATCGCGCCCGGCGACAGCTCGGCCGACGTCATGGCCCGGGCCAAGGGCGCGGTCGGCGACCTGCCGGTCAAGCTGGCCTGGGTGAAGACGCCGGACGAGCCCAGCAAGGTCTCGTCGATGTCGTCGGACGGCTGGAAGACCCTGGCCGCCCTGGCCGGCGACGAGAGCCGCGCGCCCGTCGCCCCGGCCCTGATGACCGCCGCCAGCGACAGCCGCTACATGGGCCCGATCGCCGACGACATCTACCGCTTCCAGCCTCTGGTGCTGACGGTCGACGCCACCAAGATGATCCACGGCACCGACGAGCACATCTCGGTCGAGAACGTGGGCCGGATGGTGCGGTTCTATCAGCGGCTGGTGGAGACGGCGGCGGGGAAGTAGGCGCCGCAAACTCTTCACGAAACGCACCTGACGCCTGCTGGACGCCAGCCGGCGGGAGCGGCGGCCGTTAGCAATCCGGTCGCCGCGGTGGCGGACGTGAGGGGGCGATCCTTCTCCCCTTGCGGGAGAAGGTGGCCTGCGAAGCAGGTCGGATGAGGGGTTGAAAGCCCTATTCGGAAAGGGTCTGACAGATCCCTCACCCGCCCCCGCTCCGTGGGCTGCCCTCTCCCGCAAGGGGAGAGGGATTTCAGCCGGTAGCCTCGCCGGGGATCACGACCGTTTCCATCCGTCCCTCGAAACGCCAGCCCAGGACCTCGTACAGCGCCCGCCCCTCCGGCGTGGCGACCAGCACCCCCTTATCCGCGCCCAGCGCCCGGGCCCGGTCTCCCAGCACGCCCATCACGACGCGCCCCAGGCCCCGCCGCTGGTGCGCCGGGTCGGTGATGATTTTGTCGAACACGGCGAAGCCCCCGGTCAGGGCGGTGCGGCCCGAAGCGGCCAGGCCGCCGTCCGCGTCATGGATTTCGACGACCAGCACCGCCCCCTCGGCCCGGAACTCCTGGACGTAGCCGGCGGGCGGCACGGCGGGCGGTGGAACGACGACGAGATCGACGGCCATCAGGTCGCCGGGCGGCTGCGCGCTCCAGCGCGCGTCGACGGCCGCCAGCAGCGCTTCGGGCGCGCAGAAGGCCTTCAGGAAGATCCCGGGCGCGGTGATCCTCGCCGCCAGGTCCGAAAGGGTCGCTGGGTCCAGGGCTGGGAACACAAGGCGTTCGAGGTGTCCGGGCTCCCCCACGATGACCCGGTGACCACCTGCCGCCCGGATCGGCGCGCCGACGTTTCGCGACAGCGCCCAGCCGGTCACCCACGCCTCGACCAGCGCCGCATCGGCCGATCCGCTCATGCGCCCCGCCTAGTTCTTGGTCACGCACCGCAGGATCAGCTTGTCGATCCGCGAGCCGTCCATGTCGACCACCTCGGCGTCGAAGCCGCCCAGTTCGACGATCTCGCCCTCGCGGGGGATGCGGCCCAGGCGGTCGAGCAGCAGGCCGGCCACGGTATGGTAGCCGCCCTCGGCCTCGAAGTTTTCGCCCAGGGCGTCGTTGAGCTCCTGGATGTCCAGACGCGCGTCGACCAGCCAGCTGCCGTCCTCGCGGCGCAGGATGCGGCTGTCGCTCTCGTCGTGGTCCTCGGGGAAGTCGCCGGCGATCATCTCCAGCAGGTCCAGCGGGGTGATCGCCCCCTGGATCGAGCCGAACTCGTCGACCACCAGGGCCATGTGCAGCGGCGTCTGCTTGAACACCGCCATGGCCCGCAGCAGCGACATGGTCTCGGGGATGGCGATCGGCTGCTGGACGTGGCTGCGGATGTCGATCGTCTCGCCCGACAGGCAGGCGTCCAGCAGGTCCTTCTTGAGGATCACCCCGATGTCGCCGTCCAGGTCGTCCTCGCTGGCCACCACGATGCGCGAATAGGGGCAGGCGCGGATCTCGGCCAGGATCTCCTCCTGGCTGTCGGCCAGCGAAATCCAGAACAGGTCGCGGCGCGGGGTCATGGCCACCCGCACCGGACGGTCGCCCAGCCGCAGGACCTCGTTGATCATCGCCCGCTCCTCGGGCTCGATCAGGCCGGCGTCGGCGCCTTCGGCCAGGACGGTCTCGACCTCCTCGGCGGTCATGTCGTTGGTGCGTTCGTCGCGCACGCCCAGCACCTTGAGGATCGTGGCGGTCGAGACGGTCAGTATGGTGACGAACGGCCGCAGCACCGTGGCCACCACGGCCAGGAACGGGGCCATGCGGCGGGCGATGGCGTCGGGGAACAGCAGCGCCAGGCGCTTGGGCACCAGTTCGCCCAGGATCACCGACACATAGGTCAGGCCGATGACGACGATGATGGTGGCGATCGCCTCGGAATGGGCGCCGACCACCGGCTTGTCCTTGAGCCACAGGTCCAGGGCCCCGGCGATGGTCGCCTGGCCGTAGGCGCCGGCCAGGATGCCGATCAGGGTGATGCCCACCTGCACGGCCGACAGGAACCGCGTCGGATGCTCGGCCATGGCCAGGGCCAGCTTGGCGCCCTTGTCGCCCTTGTCGGCGAAGGTCTGGAGCCGGGCGCGGCGGGCTGAGACCACCGCCAGTTCGGACATGGAGAACACCCCGTTCAACAGAACGAGGAGCAAGACGACGACGAGCGCGAGGAGGATCATGGCCCTTCAGGGTTGGCGCGGCCCAGCGGGCGCGGTGGGGCCACTATACAAAAGAAAACGCCGCGGCCCACAGGGGACCGCGGCGTCGTCTCGTTTTGACGTCCCAAAGGGGCGTTTGTGGGCTTACGAAGCCGGGCGAGCCATCGCCGTCTTGTTGGCGGCGGCTTGCTTTTGGGCGTCGTGCTGGCCGGGGGGCAGCGGGATCAGGCCGCGGCCTTGCAGATAGCCGCCACGACCCGAGGCCGCGTCCGAGGTGAACTCGGTCAGGAACTCGGCCAGGCCCGGCGTCACGCCGATGTTGGCCTTCTTGACGTAGATGTAGAGCGAGCGCGACAGCGGGTAGGAGCCGTCGGCGATCGTCTGGGCCGAGGGCTTCACGCCGTTGATCGAGGCGCCCTTGATCTTGTCCATGTTCTCTTCGAGGTAGGACCAGCCGAAGACGCCCAGCGAGCCGGGGGTCTTGGTCAGGGTGCCGACGATGGCGTTGTCGTTCTCGCCGGCGTCGATCCAGCCGTCGTTACGCAGCGGATCGACCAGCGACTTGAACTTCTTTTCGTTGTCGCTGCGGATCGCGTCGGCGGTCGGGAATTTGCGGGCGCCTTCCTCGATGGCCAGTTCCACGAAGGCGTCGCGGGTGCCCGAGGTGGGCGGCGGGCCGTAGACGTTGATGCGGTTGCCCGGCAGGCCAGCGCCGACCTCGTCCCAGGTCTTGTAAGGGTTGGCCACGAACTGGCCGCCCTTCAGCACTTGCTTGGACAGGCCCAGATACAGGTGTTCGCGCTTGAAGTTGTAATCAGCGCCGTCCTTGTCGGTGGCCACGACGATGCCGTCGAAGCCGATCTTGATGGCGACGATGTCCTTGACGCCCTTGGCGGCGCAGGCGTCGAATTCCGACTTCTTCATCGGACGCGAGGCGTTGGCGATGTCGGGGAAGCCTTCGCCCGTGCCCGAGCAGAACAGCTTGATGCCGCCGCCGGTGCCGAGGCTTTCGACCTTCGGAGCCTTCTTGCCGGTCTTCTTGGCGAAGTTCTCGGCGGTGCGGGTGGCGAACGGGAACACGGTCGAGGAACCGGCGGCCCAGACATAGTCACGGGCGGCATGGGCCGGGGCGGCGGCGAGCCCCGAGAGAGCGACGGCGGCGGCCGCGCAGGAAAGCAGCTTTTTCATGGAGAACTCCTGGAAGTCTCGAGAGCTTGAGAAGGAATGCGGGCCAGGCGTCACACCTGGCCCGCGGGTCTTAGAAGTCCAGTTGCGCGCGCAGCTGGAACTGCTTGATGTCGAAGTCTTGGTTCGCGCCGATATTGTCGGCCTTGCCGTCAGTGTAGTTGGCTTGGAAGCGGACATACGAAGTCAGGTAGTAGTTGGCGCCCAGGGTCCAGCCGGTGTATTCGCCAGCCTGCGACGTCGCGGGCTTCACCTTCAGGGTGTCATAGGTGTCCTTCAGGTCAGCGAAGTCATAGCGCAGCGCCAGTTCCAAGCCGCCGAAGCCGCCAGCCGTAATGGGATTGAGGATCTTGGGACGACCGAATTCCCCGGTGGCGCTGTTGTAGTTGCGGGTTTCGCCCGTCGGCCAGAAGCTGACGAAGGCGTAGCCGACCTTGACGGTCGGGTCGCTGCCCGTCGTGCCCGCGCGGGTCACGTTGATCTTCGAATATTCGCCTTGGATCGACAGCGGGCCATGCACCCACGCGCCCTCGGCGGCGATGGTGGAGTCGCGGTTGCCGATGCCGCCGGTCGTATAGAAGGTGGCGTTGCTGTAGGCGGTGTTGGTGCGGCCGGTATAGGCGAAGGCGCCTTCGTCGCCGCGGTTGCGGTAGCGGTACGAGGCCGCGACGTGGACCTTGTTGGCGTCGGTGACGATCGGCGCCCAGTGAGCGCGGCCGGTGATGGCCAGACGTTCCTTGGAGTCGGCGCTGGCGACGGCGACGTCAGCGCTGTTGATGCTGCCGCCCTGGACGCCGCCGGTGAAGCTGTAGTTCGGGCCCACGTACTTGCCCACGACGCCCAGCTGGTAGCTGTCGACGCCGAAGTCACCGTACGGACCGCGGTCCATGAAGGTGGTGAAGCGGGTCGAGGTCAGGTTTTCGAGGCCGGCGACCTTGATGTTGCCGAACAGGATGCTGGTGGCTTCGGTCGGCTTGACCTCGATGACGACGTCATCCCAGGACCAGGCGCCGCCGTTCACCGCGCCGCCTTCGGCCTTGTAGGCGATGTAGTTGTTCAGCTTGCCCTCGACGCCGAGGAAGACCTGACGGCCGCGAACGTTGCTGGTGTCGAAGTCGCCGCCGGGACCGTCGCGCTTGACGTCCTGGAACACGGCGTCCACCAGGATCCGACCGCGGACCTTGAAATAGACGTCGTCGTTGGTCCATTGCGGCGCGCCCTTCCAGGCGGTCGTGGTGTCTTGCGCGTGAGCCGCGACGCCGAGGCCGCAGGCGAGCATGACGCCCAGCGCCGCGCCGCTGACCAGCGAGGTCTTGTTCCGCATTTGAGAATTCCCCTTAAGGCTTTGCCCCCTGTCCGTTGGTCCGGATCAGGTAGAGCCGCTTTACGGGGGTCCCGTGACGGTTCCGCCACCCTTTGATGACAGACCGATGACAAGCCTTTTCAAGGTGTTAATTGTGGCAAGCGGGCCACATAAATCGCCTTTAGAGGAGACGTGTGCGGATGATCTGCGACAGCAGGTCGATCAGCGAGACGGCCACGACGATGACCAGCACGATGCAGCCGGTCTGGTCGTACTGAAAGCCGTTGATGGAATCGAGCAGCACCTGACCCACGCCGCCGGCCCCGATCAGGCCAAGGACGGTGGCCGACCGGCTGGACGACTCGAAGCGGTAGAGCGCGTAACTGGTCCATAGCGGCGCGACCTGCGGGATCACGCCCCAGACCACTTCCTGCAGCTTGACCGCGCCGGTGGCCCGCACGCCCTCGACCGGCCCCTTGTCGATCGACTCGACGGCCTCGGCGAACAGCTTGGCCAGCACGCCGCCGGTGTTGAACATCAGGGCCATGACCCCGGCGAACGGGCCCAGGCCCACGGCGGTGATGAAGATCAGCGCCACCACAAGATCGGGGATCGAGCGGATCAGGTCCAGCAGGCGACGGACCGGCTGCTGGATCCACCAGGGGGTGATATTGCCCGCGCCCAGCAGGCCCAGGGGGATCGCCACCAGGATGGCCAGGGCCGTGCCCCACAGCGCCATCTGGATCGTCTGCCACATCTTGCCGATGTAGAGCGGCCAGTCGGCGGCCATGAACGCCTGGGGATCGGTGAACGGCGAAAAGAAGCCGCGGCCGAACTCCTGCATCCTGCCCGCCTCGGTGAACAGCTGCGGGAACTTGTTGATCTCGGCCGGCCTGAAGCTGATCACCAGCAGGGCGATCACCCCGCCCCACAGCAGCAGATCGAAAGCGCGCGCCGAGAACGGCTTGCTGGGCGGAGGCGGAATGAGGTCGCTCATGACAGGTCGGTCGTCTCGGCTCAGTTCACCGGCGCGGCCAGGCCGGCCTTGCCCTCGGCGGCCACGCGTTCGGCCCTGACGCCGGCCAGCGCCTGCTCGGCGGCGGCCAGCTTGGCCTGGTCGCCGGCCTCGCGGGCCAGACCCACGGTCTCCAGGGCCTCCATCTCGCGCACCACCAGCAGGTGGGTGTCGTCGGCGGCCTTGAAGCCGCCCATCGACAGGCGCGCCAGGTTCTTGCGCTGCTGGGCCGCCACGGGCGTGTCGCCCTGGCCGTAGGTCAGGAAGAACTGGCGGACCTTCTCCTTGACGACCGGGTCCAGATCCTTGCGCCAGACGATCGGGTCCTCCGGCAGGGTCGGCGACTCCCAGATCACCTTGACCTTCTTGGCCTGGGCGCCGCCCTTGGCGTACTCGTTCAGGCGCAGGGCCGTGGAGTTGTTGGTCGAGGCGTCCAGCTTGTGGTTGGCCACCGCGAACAGGTTGGCGTCATGGCTGGCGCTGAGCACGGTCTTGAAGCAGGTCTCGGGCTTCTTGTTGGCCGGGATGAACAGGTAGGTCATCGGGGCCAGGGTGCCCGAGGTCGACTTCTTGTCGCCGAGCCCGAAGTCCAGGGTCTTGTCGCACTTGAGCAGGCCTTCGAGCGTCAGCTTGCTGTCGGCCGGGACGATGATCACCGACTTGTAGCCGTCGGTTCCCGACGGGTCGAAGGTGCGGGCGAAGACCTCGCCGCCCGAACGGCGCACGGCCTCCAGGCCCGACTGGTTGGAGAACCAGCCCACGTCGGTCTGCTTGGCGCCCATGGCCACGATCAGCGACGAGTAGTTGGACGAGAAGAACGGCTTCACCTTCATGCCGGTCGACGTCTCCATGTCGGCCAGGATGGGCTTCCAGTAGCTCTCCATGTTCTGGGCCGACTCGGTCGACAGGATCGAGAACACGATCGTGTCCTTGGGGGCCGGGGCGGCGGCTTTCTTTTCCCCGCATCCGGCCAGGGCCAGCGCGGCGACGAGGCCAAGGCCGGCCATGAAGCGCGAGATTGGCGAGCGGCTGATCATTGCGGGGCTCCTTCCCAGAAGACGTCCTCGAATTCCGGGCCATAGATATCGATGAGTTTGTCGCGGCCCAGGCCGCTGGTCGGGCCGTCATAGACCTTCTTGCCGGCCTTCAGCGCCACCACCCGGTCGCAGTAGCGCAGGGCGTAGTCGACCTGGTGCAGGGTGACGACCACCGTCAGGCCGTCGGTCTTGTTCAGATCACGGAGGATCTCCATGACCTTGCGCGCCGAGACCGGATCGAGCGAGGCGACCGGCTCGTCGGCGAGGATGATCTTGGCCTTCTGGACCAGGGCGCGGGCGATGGCGCCGCGCTGCTGCTGGCCGCCGGAAAGCGTATTGGCGCGCTGGGCGGCGTAGTCGGCCACCCCTACCCGGTGCAGGGCGGCCATGACCGCGCCGCGGGTCTCGGCCGGCCAGGCGCCGAACAAGCCGGGCATGAAGCCGATCCGGCCCAGCGAGCCCAGGGCGACGTTGGTGAACAGGGTCAGGCGGCCGACCAGGTTGAACTGCTGGGCGATGAAGCCGATGCGGATGCGCGCCTTGCGGACCTGATCGCTGACCTTGCCCTTGGCCTGCACCGGTCCGGCGAAGGCGGTGATCACGCCCTCCTCGTCCCGGCCCGAAGCAGGCGCGTCGATGGTCTGAAGGCCGTCGATCGAGCGCAGCAGGGTGGACTTTCCCGAACCCGAGGGACCGATGAGCGCGATCATCTCGCCGCGACCCACGTCGAGCGAAACGGCGTCCAGCGCCCGGCGCGACCCAAAGGTCTTGGAGGCGGCGCGGATCGAGAGAACAGGGTCCGACGTCATGGTCGGGGCGAATCCTTAACTGGCTTTCAAGTGATGGGAAATGCGTTCGTCGGTTTGGGGCACGGACGCAACGGATTTGTGACGCTCTGTGGATCAATTCACCGCCGGGGCGGGCAGCCTCCCAAGGAACCTTCGGCCCAAAAGTCTCTTTACATCGTGCGGCGATGACCCTATTTCGCTCGCTCCGGCGGACCCGAAGTCCTCATAAGCGCTGCTAACGCCGGCCTGGGTTTAAACTTCTGCAGGGGTCTACGTGAATTGCACACGTACCATACTCCCCTGGACCTGGTCCGTGAGCGGTCACCGGAACGTCCTGTCGCACTCGTGCGACCGGACGCGGTGTCGGTAGCGGCGCGCTGGTTCCAGGCTGAATTCAAAGGCGACGTCTTTTACGCGGTGAAGGCTAATCCTTCGCCATGGGTGATCCGCGAGCTCGTGGACGCCGGCGTGCGGTCCTTCGACGTGGCGTCGTTGAACGAGGTCGAGCTGGTCGCCCAGCACGCCCCCGGTTCGCGCATGGCCTTCATGCACCCGGTGAAAAGCCGCGTGGCGATCGCGGCCGCCTATTCCGATCACGGCGTGCGGACCTTCTCGTTCGACACCCATGAGGAACTGGCCAAGATTCTGGAGGCCACCGGCCAGGCCAAGGACCTGAACCTGATCGTCCGCATGGGCGTGCAGGCCGACGGCGCGGCCTATTCGCTGTCGGGCAAGTTCGGCGTCGAGCCGCACAACGCCCCGGCCCTGCTGCTGGCCGCGCGTCGCGCCACCCAGGACCTGATGGGCGTGTCGTTCCATGTCGGCAGCCAGTGCATGCGTCCCACCGCCTACCAGGCGGCGATGGCCCAGGCCTCGCGCGCCCTGGTGCGCGCCGGGGTGCTGGCCGATGTCGTCGATGTCGGCGGCGGCTTCCCGTCGATCTATCCGGGCATGGCGCCCCCCGAGCTGTCGGAATATCTGGCCGCCATCGACCGGGGCTTCAACGACATGATGGTCCACGAGTCCACCCAGCTGTGGTGCGAACCCGGCCGGGCCCTGGTGGCCGAGGCTTCGTCCCTGCTGGTCAAGGTCGAGCTGAAGAAGGGCGACGCGCTCTATCTGAACGACGGCTCGTACGGCTCGCTGTTCGACGCCGCCCACATGAAGTGGCCCTTCCCGGTCAAGGCCTACCGCAAGGACGGCGGCGAAATGGTGGAGGACGGCCTGCGTCCCTTCCGCTTCTATGGCCCCACCTGCGACAGCGTCGACCACATGCCGGGCCCCTTCTACCTGCCCGACAGCATCGACGAAGGCGACTACATCGAGATCGGCATGCTGGGCGCCTACGGCGTGGCGATGTCGACCCGCTTCAACGGCTTTGGCGAAACCGACACCGCCCAGGTGCAGGACGCCCCGATGGCCTCGATGTACGGCCTGGCCAAGCGTTCGATCCCGACCCCGCGCCCCGAAGCCGAGGAACGCAAGATCGTGCGGTTCTCACGGCCGAAGGGCGCGGCCGGCAAGAAGCGGCGGCGTCGCTAGGGGACCTGGAAGGGCGGAGGACAAAATCCCCGCCCTTCGACAGGCTCAGGGTGAGGATTTTGACTGAACCGCCGCTGCAATAGCCCTCATCCTGAGCCTGTCGAAGGACGAGGGCGGCCCACGACGTCAAATCGTCACTAAGAGCCTCGACAAATCTGAGTTAAACCGCGCGCCGCACCCAGCGCTCGAGCGTTGGGTACGAACCGCATTTCCCAATCGCCCCCGCCGGTCGCTCCGTCCCGGTGGAAGGTCAGTTTCAACGACGGGCGTCCAAAGTCAGGGAAACCGAAGCGATGAACGCTCCCGTTCCGAACAACACCAAGGCCGAGCTGCTGCAGAACGTCGTCGAGCATATCGACATCACCGCGTTCGACGCCCGCCCGATCATCGACGCCATGCGCAAGATGTCGTTCAGCTCGCGCGACACCGCCCGCGCCGCCGACATCTTCAACATGGCGCTGGAGGACAAGTCCTGCTCGCCGTGGCTGATCCTGGCCGGCTCGACCTCGGCCGGCGGCTGCATGCACGTCTACCGCGACATGGTCCGCAACGGCATGATCGACGCCGTGGTCGCCACCGGCGCCTCGATCGTCGACATGGATTTCTTCGAGGCCCTGGGCTTCAAGCACTATCAGGCCGCCGGCCCGGTCGACGACAACGTGCTGCGCGACAACTATATCGACCGCATCTACGACACCTATATCGACGAGGAAGAGCTCCAGAACTGCGACCACACCATCCTGGAGATCTGCAACCGCCTGGAGCCCCGCGCCTATTCCTCGCGCGAGTTCATCTGGGAGATGGGCAAGTGGCTGAGCGAGGGCAACGCCAAGAAGCCCGGCTCGCTGATCCAGACCGCCTATGAAGAAGGCGTGCCGATCTTCTGCCCGGCCTTCGTCGACAGCTCGGCGGGCTTTGGCCTGGTCAAGCACCAGAAGGAAAAGATCGCCGCCAAGCAGCCCTATCTGATGATCGACGCGGTGGCCGACTTCCGTGAACTGACCGACATCAAGATCGCGGCCGGCACCACCGGCCTGTTCATGGTCGGCGGCGGCGTGCCCAAGAACTTCGCCCAGGACACCGTGGTCTGCGCCGAGATTCTCGGCGTCGAGGCCGACATGCACAAGTACGCCATCCAGATCACCGTGGCCGACGTGCGCGACGGCGCCTGCTCATCCTCGACGCTGAAAGAGGCCGCCAGCTGGGGCAAGGTCAACACCACCCACGAGCAGATGGTGTTCGCCGAAGCCACCACCGTGGTGCCGCTGATCGCCTCGGACGCCTACCACCGCGAAGCCTGGAAGGGCCGCGAAAAGCCGCGCTGGCAGAAGCTGTTCGGCAAGTAGGCTTGCGACGGCCGCTTTGAAAATGCAGGGTCCCCGAAAGTGATTTCGGGGACCTTTTTCATGCGTGCGTCGTGGATCGTCGGGATCGCGGGTCTGGTGCTGGCGGGTTGCGCGAGCGGCGACGCCTATCTCGCCCGGGGATCCTACGACGCGCGCCAGGTCGTGCCGCCGCCGCCCGCCCGGGGCTCGGCCGCCGACGACCAGGACCGCCGCACCTTCCTGGACACCCGCGCCCTCAAGGACAGCCCGCGCTGGTCCCTGGCCCGGCAGGACGCGCGCGAGGCCCGGATCATGGAGGCCTATGGCTGCGCGCTAGGCGTCACCCCCACCCGCGCGACCACGCCCCGGCTGGCGGCCTTGCTGCATCGGGTCAGCCGCGACGTCCGTCCGGCCATCGCCGCGCCCAAGCGGCTCTACGACCGCAAGCGCCCCTATCAGGTGGACCGCGGCCCGATCTGCGCGCGCAGCGGCGCGATCGTGGCCCTGACTCCGGACTACCCTTCCGGCCACGCCACCTGGGGCTGGACCGTCGGCCTGGTCCTGGCCAAGGCCCAGCCGCAGCGCGCCGACGCCATTCTCAAACGCGCCCGGGCCTATGGCGAAAGCCGCGTGGTCTGCGGCGTGCACAACGCCTCGTCGGTGGAGGCCGGCCGGATCAACGCCACGGCCCTGGTGGACGCCCTGAGCGCCTCGCCCGAGTTCCAGGCCGACCTGGCGGCCGTCGGCGCCGAGCTGGACGCCGCGCGGACGGCGGGCCCCGCACCGGACAAGGCCTGGTGCGAAACCGAGGCCGCCCTGCTGGCGACATCGCCCTACTAGATCCTCCCCCCGTGGGGGAGGCGATCGCGGAGCGATCGGTGGGGGGAGTTTCAGGATCGTTGATCGTAAATCTGGGCCATCGCCCGATCACTCCACCCTCCGTCGGCTACGCCGACACCTCCCCCACGGGGGGAGGAGCAGGTTGCGCGAAACCCTCCGGACCTCTACCTCTTGGCCATGGCCCAAGCCGCTTGCGATCACGACCACCACAACCACGGCGTCGCCGGTTCCGCCCTCGAGGCCGAGTTGGTCGCCGCCGAAACGCGCTGCGGCGCGGCCGAGCAGCGCCTGACCGCGCCGCGCCGCCGGGTGCTGGAGCTGCTGCTGCGGGCCGGCCAGCCGGTGAAGGCCTATGACCTGATCGCCAGCTTCGCCCTTGATGGTCCCCCCGCCAAGCCGCCCACCGTCTACCGGGCCCTGGACTTCCTGGAGAAGCAGGGCTTCGCCCACCGCATCGAAAGCCTCAACGCCTATGTCGCCTGCCGCAAGGAGGCCGACGGCCACGCCGCCGCCTTCCTGATCTGCGACTGCTGCGGCGCCACCCGCGAGATCGAACCCAAGGCCAGCGCCGAGATCATCGCCGCCGGCGCCGCCGCCGGCTACGCGCTGACGGGCGTGACGATCGAGGCGCACGGGCTGTGCGCGGATTGCCGGGGGTGATCCGGCCGGGGACATGCCCTTGCGGCGTGTCCCCATCACGGGCAAGGCGACGGGATGTATCG
>NZ_JBAPVS010000134.1:0-1610 GCF_049283275.1 Caulobacter sp.
GGTCCCGACCGCCGCCCTGCGCAAGGCCGCCGATCCGATGGCCGAGCAGTGGGACCAGCTGCTGTTCGGCGAGCTGTTCCGGGTGCTGGATGTGAAGGACGGCTTTGCCTGGGGCCAGGCGGCGCGCGACGGCTATGTCGGCTTCGTGGCCGAGAGCGACCTGGCCGCCCTGGGCGCGCCGGCCACCCACCAGGTGGCGGTCCCGCGCACCTACGCCTTCGCCGAGCCGGACATCAAGTCCCGGCCGATGGGCCTGTATTCGCTGAACGCCCTGACGGCCGTCGAGGCGAGCCAGGGCCGGTTCGCCAAGGGCGAGGGCACGGGCTGGTTCGTCGCCGCCCACCTGTCGCCGGTCGGCGTGGCCCTGACCGACTATGTGGCGGTGGCGGAAGGCTATCTGGGCGCGCCCTACCAGTGGGGCGGCCGCGAGTCTCTGGGCCTGGACTGCTCGGGCCTGGTGCAGCAGGCCCTGGCGGCCTGCGGCAAGGCGGTTCCGCGCGACACCGACATGCAGCTGGCGTTCTTCGCGGCCATAGCCGAGGCCGAGCGTCGGCGCGGCGACCTGGTGTTCTGGAAGGGCCACGTGGCCATCCTGCTGGACGCCGACACCATCCTGCACGCCAACGCCCACCACATGGCCGTGGCGATCGAGCCCCTGGCTCAGGCCCGGGCGCGCGTCGAGGCGGCGGGCGGCGGGGCTGTGACGGGGTGGAGAAGGCCGTAGGGCGAGGACGCCCCCTCCGTCACGCGGCTTCGCCGCGCGCCACCTCCCCCGTTGCACGGGGGAGGAGAAGACGCGATCTCTCCTCCCCTGCGAAGCGGGGGAGGTGGCGCGAAGCGTCGGAGGGGGCGTCCCGCTAGATTACTTCGGCCACTGGGCCAGCCAGTCGACGATCGACTGGGGGGTCATGTGGCGGGCGTCGGTCAGGGCGAAGAACGCGCCTTGGTTGACCAGCTTGCCGTTGGTGTCGACCACCAGGAAGCTGGGCACGCCCTTCAGCTTGTCCAGGCCATAGCGGGCCGGGATCTGCATGTTCTTGTCGTAGCGGCCGACGTTCACGGTCACGACCTCGTAGTGCTTGTCGACCCAGCGCTTGACGTCGGGCTGCTCGATGACGCCGGCGAAGATCCGGCAGTCGCCGCACCAGTTGCCGCCGAAATCGATCAGGGTCAGCTTGTGGGCCTTCTTGGCGCGCTTCAGCGCGGCGGCGACATCGGCTTCGGCGTCGGCCTTCTCGTCATAGGGATAGGGCGGGGTCGGCAGGTCGGCCAGCGACTTCAGGGCCACGGTCGGCGCCTTGGCGGCGAACGCCGATGCGGGGGCGGCGATCAACAAGGCGGCGAAAGAGGCGGCCAGCAGGCGAGACGTCATGTCGAACGGTTCCGGTGAAGCGGTGCGGTTCGATACTCTACTCACCCCATGGGAATAGGCTGCAAGCGAGCTTTGCTGCAGGCGACCCCACGGCGTCTGCAAGCGGGGCAAAGAAAAAAGGCCGCGAAGCGAACTTCGCGGCCTTTTGATCTGGGTCGGGCTAAGTCGATCAGGACTTGGCGGCGGCCGGAGCCGGAGTGGTCGGCGCGCCGGCGGCCGGAGCGGCCTCGGCCGGAGC
>NZ_JBAPVS010000135.1:0-5696 GCF_049283275.1 Caulobacter sp.
CCCAGAGGGGGAGCATCTGCTCAGATTAAATCCTCCCCCTCTGGGGGAGGTGGCCCGGAGGGCCGGAGGGGGTTACGCCGCGCCGTAGCCCCCTCCGCCCGGCGTCTCAATCACGATCGAATCCCCCGCCGCGACCTCGACCGCATCGGTGGCGCCCAGCGCTTGCACAGAGCCGTCGGCGCGCTCGACCCACGCCTTGCCAAGAGCGCCTTCGCCGCCACCCGCCAGCCCAAACGGCGCCACCCGCCGCCGGTTCGAGAGCAGCGTCGCCGTCATCGGCTCGCGAAATCCGATCTTCCGCACCACGCCGTCGCCGCCGCGATGCGCGCCCGTCCCGCCTGAGCCGCGCCGGATCGAGAACGCCTCGACCAGCACCGGATAGCGGCTCTCCAGCACCTCCGGATCCGTCAGGCGACTGTTGGTCATGTGGGTCTGCACCGCATCGGCGCCGTCGAAGCCAGGCCCCGCCCCCGCCCCGCCGCAGATGGTCTCGTAGTACTGCCGCCGCTCGTCGCCGAACGTGAAGTTGTTCATCGTCCCCTGGGCCGCGGCCATCACGCCCAATGCGCCATAGAGGGCGTCGACGACGACCTGGCTGGTCTCGACATTGCCCGCCACCACCGCCGCCGGATAGCGCGGCCGCAGCATCGAACCCTCGGGAATGACCAGCTCGACCGGCCGCAGGCAGCCGTCATTCATCGGGATCTCATCGTCGACCAGGGTGCGGAAGACATAGAGCGCCGCCGCCCGGCAGATCGAGGCCGGGGCGTTGAAATTGGTCGGGACCTGGTCGCTGGTGCCGGTGAAGTCGACCCGCGCCGTGCGGGCCGCCCGGTCGACGGTGATGGCCACCTTGACCACCGAACCGTCGTCCAGCTCATAGGCGAAATCGCCGCCCGACAGGGTCGCCAGCACCCGACGCACCGCCTCCTCGGCGTTGTCCTGCACGTGGTCCATATAGGCCTCGATCACCGCCTGACCGAACTCGGCGACAAGCCCCGTGAGCGATTCGGCCCCGCGCGCGCAGGCCGCCACCTGGGCCTTGAGGTCGCCGATGTTCTGGTCGGGATTGCGGGCCGGCCAATCGCCCGAGGCCAGCAGCGCCCGGACCTCGGCCTCTCGGAACAGCCCGGCCTCGACCAGTAGGAAGTTCTCGATCAGCACCCCCTCCTCCTCGACCGTGCGGCTATTGGGCGGCATCGAGCCTGGGGTGATCCCGCCGATGTCGCCCTGGTGCCCCCGCGCGGCGACGTAGAAGGTTAGGACGCCCGCCGCGTCGAACACCGGCATGACCACGGTCACGTCCGGCAGATGGGTGCCGCCGTTGTAGGGGGCGTTGAGCATGTAGACGTCGCCGGGCTTCAACCCCCGCCCGTCATGCAGCCGCCCGTCGCGGATCGCCCGCACGCTGTCGCCCATCGACCCCAGGTGCACGGGCATGTGCGGCGCGTTGGCGATCAGGTTCCCGTCGCGGTCGAACAGGGCGCACGAGAAGTCCAGCCGCTCCTTGATATTGACCGAATAGGCGGTGTTCTGCAGGGCGAACCCCATCTCCTCGGCCACGGCCATGAACAGGTTGTTGAACACCTCCAGCATCACCGGATCGGCCTTGGTCCCGGCCGCCTGGCGCGGGGCCAGGGCGGCGACCCGGTCGATGATCAGGTTCAGATGGCGGTCGACCGTGGCCCGCCACCCGGGCTCGATCACCGTGGTGCCGGTTTCCTCGCGAACGATGGCCGGTCCGGCCACCTCGCCGCCGATCGGCAAGGCCGCGCGGTCGAAAACCGGTGCGGCGTGCTCGGCGCCGGCCATGCGGACGGCCAGTGTCGCGAGCGGCTCGGGCTTAGACGACGCCCCAACGCCCAGGTCGGGCGCTTCGCCGGCGTCAGCATGACCGATCGCCTCCACGGTCAGGGCTTCAACCACCAGGGCGGTGTTCGGTGAGATAAAGCCGAAACGCCGTTGGTGCAGGGTCTCGAACGCCGCGCGCACGGCCGCCGCGTCGCCCAACGGCACGCGCAGCGGCGTGTCGGTCCCAGCGTATTTCACCAGCAGGCTGGCGATGGTCTCGACCCGGACCAGCGGGACGTTCTGGGCGCGCAGAGCCGCCTCCGCTTCGCTCGCGAGGGCGGCGGCTCGGTCAACCAGCTCGACGGCCTCGACCAGCGGCCGTTCCACGGTCGCCTCGCGCAGGGTCCGCAAGTCGGCCAGGCCCATGCCGTAAGCGCTGAGCACCCCAGCGAACGGGTGGATCATCACCTCGGTCATGCCCAGGGCGTCGGCCACCAGGCAGGCGTGCTGGCCGCCGGCTCCGCCGAAGCAGGCCAGGACATAGCGGGTGACGTCGTAGCCGCGCTGGATCGAGATCTGCCGCACGGCCTTGGCCATGTTCTCAACGGCGATGGTCACGAAGCCCTCGGCGATCTCGACCGGCGTCATGGACTCGCCGGTGGTCGCCAGGATTTCCGCCGCCAGGGCCTCGAACTTGGCCACCACCGCGTCACGGTCCAGCGGTTGGTCGGCGTTGGGCCCAAACACGGCCGGGAAGAAGTCCGGCGACAGCTTGCCCAGCATGAGGTTGCAGTCGGTCACCGTCAGCGGCCCGCCGCGCCGGTAGCAGGCCGGACCGGGATTGGCGCCGGCCGAGGCCGGACCGACCCGGAAACGCGCCCCGTCGAACGTGCAGATCGAGCCGCCGCCCGCCGCCACCGTATGGATGTTCATCATCGGCGCGCGCATCCGCACCCCGGCCACCACGGTCTCATAGGCCCGCTCGTACTCGCCTGCGAAATGGCAGACGTCGGTCGAGGTGCCGCCCATGTCGAACCCGATCACCCGCTCGAACCCGGCCTGAACAGCGGTCTTGGCCATGCCGACCACGCCGCCGGCCGGACCGGACAGGATCGCGTCCTTGCCGCGGAAGGCGTGCGCGTCGGTCAGGCCGCCGTTGGACTGCATGAACAGCAGCCGCGTTTCGCGGCCCAGGGCGTTCGCGACCTTGTCGACATAGCGGCGCAGGATCGGCGACAGATAGGCGTCGACCACCGTGGTGTCGCCGCGCCCGATCAGCTTCATCAGGGGGCTGACCTCGTGGCTGACCGACACCTGGGTGAACCCCACATCGTGGGCGATCGCCGCGACCCGCGCCTCATGATCGATGAAGCGGAAGCCGTGCAGCAGCACGATGGCCACGGCGCGGAAGCCGGCGTTGAAGGCGTCCTGAAGGCCCGCCCGGGTCGCCGCCTCGTCCAGCGGACGCAGCACCGCGCCCTCGACGCTGATCCGCTCGTCGATCTCGACCACGCGGGTGTAAAGAGCCTCGGGCTTGACGATATGGCGGTCGAACAGCTTGGGCCTGGCCTGGTAGCCGATGCGCAGGGCGTCGGCATGGCCCTTGGTGATCGCCAGGACCGTCGGCTCGCCGGCCCGCTCGAGCAGGGCGTTGGTGGCCACCGTGGTGCCCATCTTGACCGCGTCGATCCCGGCCTGACCGTCAAGCAGGGCCCGCACGCCGGCCACGGCGGCGTCTTCGTATTGCTCGGGATTTTCGGAAAGCAGCTTGTGGGTCAGCAGCGACCCGTCGGGGCGTCGCGCGACGATGTCCGTGAACGTGCCGCCGCGGTCGATCCAGAACTCCCAGCCGCGCTGCGTCATCAAGGTCCCTTTCGTACAGGACCCTTGTGGCGCTGAGGCCCGCCCGCATCAAGGGCGGGCGGGCCTCGTCACGTCAAAGCACGTGGAACAAGTACAGCAGCAGGATGATCGGCAGCGGGATGCCCAGCAGCCAGAGGAATGCGCCTTTCATGTCGTGCTCCTTAAAGGGCGGTGGTCACGACGCGGGCGCGTCGATGCCAGACAGGGTGACGGGCGCCGAGGCGTCCGCCGGCGATGGCGCCCGCCGCGCCGAGGATCATGGTCGCCACGCCCCACCAGGCCAGGGTGGCCAGGACGTCGCCGGTCTGCTCGGCGGCCGCCTTGGCGTCAGCGTCGCTGATCCGGCCATCGGCGGGAACCGAGGCGTCGTCGGCGGCCGTGACATAGGCCGTGGCGGCGGTGTCGGCGCCGTGCAGGACGCCGCCCACGCCCGAACCCAGGCCGGCGAAGGCCAGCACGAACGCCACGCCCCAGACCGCCAGGCCTTGGAACAGGCCCTTGTGGTGGTCCGGATACTTGGCGGCGCGGGCGGCGATGAAGGCGCCGACCTGCAGGGCGACGGCGTTGGAGAACGCCACCCACAGGCCGCCGCCCAGGGTCAGCCCCTTGGCGTCGCCGCTGTCCATGGTCCACGGATTGGCGGCGGTCGCGCCGATCGCCAGGCCCAACATGTTGAGCAAGGCCCCCAACGCGACGGCCACCACCACCCCGGCGATGACCGCGCCCCATGAGATCAGCGGGTGCGCGTAGACGTCTTCGTGAAATTCCGACGGCGATAAGTCGCTCATCTTCCCATCCTCCCAATTCCAGATGCGGGAGAACGGCGACGAGAGGGCTTCGGTTGCGTCAGGCGCGGAAGGCCTCGATCCCGGCCCAGATCCCCAGACCCAGGAAGATCAGCGCCGCGCCGATGCGGACATACTTCAGCGGCACGATCCTGGTCGCCGCCTCGCCCAGATAAACGGCGGGGACATTGGCGGCCATCATGCCCAGGGTGGTGCCGGCCGTGACCCACAGCACGTCGTGGAAGCGCGCGCCCAGGGCGACCGTGGCGATCTGGGTCTTGTCGCCCATCTCGACCAGGAAGAAGGCGATGGTGGTGGTCAGGAAGACGCCGTAGCGGCCCTTGCCGCCGGCCATGTCGTCATCGGCCTTGTCCGGGATCAAGGCCCAGGCGGCCATGGCGACGAACGAGACGGCGATCGCCCACTTGAACCAGGCGCCGTCGAACAGGCCCGAGACCAGCGAACCGGCCAGGGCCGCCAGGGCATGGTTGGCCAGGGTGGCCACCAGTATGCCCAAGATGATCGGCACGGGCTTCTTGAAGCGGGTGGCCAGGATAATGGCCAGCAGTTGTGTCTTGTCGCCGATCTCGGCGATGGCCACGACGAGGGCCGAAACGAGCAGGGATTCCATGGTCTAAAACACCGTCCGGGCCGAGCGCACGCCAATAGCATCGGAGACCCCGCCCAGCCCGGAACGGAAACCGACGCCATTGGTCTCGCCGCGGAAGCTGGTGGCTTCCTTCACCCGCGCCATATCCCGAAGGATAAGTGTGTTGACGACGGGCCCCGCTGATCGGTGCGGGCGGCTACTCCCCAAAGGTGGCGGGTCAGTAGCGGTGTTGAAGGGCGGGGTCAATGCGCTTCCCCGTCTATTGCAGAAACGCCGCGCAATCCAAAAGCGGCCACTTCTTGTCAACACCGAGACCATTTCGCGCCGCCCGGAACCGCTGCGGGAACGCACCGTTGACTCCCCGAACGCGAATAAATCGCAGGAGGAAGTCATGGCTGTTCTGAACCTCGACGCTAATGAACCTTATGCCGCTCCCATCAGGAGCGCCGATACCTCGCCTCTGTTCCCCAGTGCGCCTGTCTATGCTCGCAAGCCGACGAAGAAGTCTTCGTCCAACCTGCCGCTGCTGGTGGGCCTGCCCGTGCTCGCCATCGCCGCGGGTGGTCTGGCCTGGGGTCTGATGAGCCAGCCGGCCCAGACCCCGACCGTTGACGCCGCGCCGCCCGCCCAGGTGGCCGAGGTCGAGC
>NZ_JBAPVS010000136.1:0-20796 GCF_049283275.1 Caulobacter sp.
GATCTGGGCGGAGCGCCTCGTCACGCCTCCTCCAGGAAGTTCAAGACCATCACGTTGAAAGCCTCGGGCGCGGTGACCGTGAAGCCGTGGCCGCCCCAGGGCGCGATGTCGAGCACGGCGCTGGGCAGACGCTCGGCCAGGCGGCGCGAGCAGGCCGATGGAACGAGCATGTCGTCGGCGCTGGCGCTGACCAGCACCGGACATCTGATTCTCTCGAGAGCCTCGTCGATGTCGAACTCGAGCAGGGCCTGGATGCGGGCCCGCATGACGTCCGGATCGGGGAAGCCGTGGATGTGGTGGACCTCCTCGGCCTCCAGCCGCGCATGGTTGGCGCTCAGCCAGTCGGCCGGATACAGGAACAGCGGCTGGGCGTGGACATAGGCGGCGATGCCGGTGTTGTTCAGCAGGGCCAGGCGGGTGTCGAAGCAGCGCTTGATGTGCGGGTCGGGTCGTGACCAGCCATTGACCACCACCAGCCGATCGACGCGGTCCGGATGGTCCAGCGCCAGGGCCAGGCCGGCATTGCCGCCCGCCGCGTGGCCGACGACGTGGGCGCGCTCCAGCCCAAGGGCGTCCATGACCTTGACGATGTCGTCGCCCATGGCCGCCACCGAGTGCGGGTCGGTCAGGGTCCGCACGCTGCGGCCCGTTCCGCGATGGTCGTACAGCACCACACGGAAGCGGCTGAGCAGCGCCGCCATCTGCGGGGCCCAGAAAGCGCCGGAACCGCCCAGGCCGGCCGACAGGATCACCGTCCCGCGATCGGCGGCGGGACCGCCGTGAACCTCGTAGTGCAGGCCGTCGACGGTCCCGCTTTGCATCTACTTTTTGCCGATGTGGGCGACGCTGGCGATCTCGACCACGAAGCCGGGC
Organism: Caulobacter sp.; assembly: GCF_049283275.1. GTDB lineage: Bacteria > Pseudomonadota > Alphaproteobacteria > Caulobacterales > Caulobacteraceae > Caulobacter. The sequence goes on from NZ_JBAPVS010000136.1 coordinate 874, forward strand.
TTCACCAGGCCGCACTGGATGCAGTAGCGAGCTGGTTTGTCGCCGGGGAAGTACTCGGCATAGACCTTGTTGATCGTGTGGTAGTTGGACCAGTCGGTCAGGAAGATGTGGTTCATGGTCACGTCGTCCATCGTGCCGCCGGCGGTCTCGATCACCGACTTGATGGTCTCCAGCACCTGGCGGGTCTGGGCTTCGGCGTCTTCGGGGAAGGCGACGTTGTTGTCCTTGTCGAAGGCCAGAGTGCCCGAGACATAGACGATCCCGTCGGCCAGGGTTCCCGGCGAGAACGGGGCGATGGGCGTGCCCGTGCCGGGCGGGAGGATGACGGTCTTGGGCATGCTTGCTCTCCTTTTTCGTCTCTATCGAGCTGTCATCCCGGACAAGCGAAGCGCCGATCCGGGACCGCCGGAAGCTCGGCGCTCAGGCGTTGGTCCCGGATCTTCGCGCTACGCGCTCGTCCGGGATGACAACGGTTGTTGCTGCCCCACCGCCCCCTTGAAGTCCGCCGTGGTCGAGACCCAGCCGAAGAACGTCTCGATGTTGTAGAGCGCCGCCTGCTGCACGAAGTCCGGCCCCGCCTGGTGGGTGGCGTCCTCCAGCACCGTGCCGAAATATTCCAGGAAGAAGCCGTCTCGCAGGGTCGACTCCACGCACACGTTCGTGGCGATGCCGACGAACACCAGATGGCGCACGCCGCGCGAGCGCAGCACGCTGTCCAGCTGGCTGTTGAAGAAGCCGCTGTAGCGGGTCTTGTGCAGCACGATGTCGCCGGGCTCGGGCTTGAGGTCGTCGACCAGCGCGTAGTCCCAGCCGCCCTTGGCCAGCAGCTTGCCCTGCAGCTCGGGCCGGGCGCGCATGGTCTTCAGGGCGTTGGACTTGTGCCAGTTGGGCGAGCCGGGGCCGCCGGCCTCGACATAGTCGCTGTCCCAGCCGTTCTGGAAATAGATCACCGGCATGCCCGCGCCGCGGGCCACGTCCAGCACGCCCTTGATCTTGTCGATCACGGCGGCCGCGCCGCTGATGTCGAAGCCGGCCAGGTCCAGATAGCCGCCGCGCGAGGCGTAGGCGTTCTGCATGTCGATGACGATCACCGCGGTCTTGTCGATCGGCAGGGCGATCGGCTCGGGCCGGGCCGGCAGCATCAGGATGTCAGGTGGCGTCATCAAGCTCGATCCCGCAGGGGTGAGCGACGCAGGTAAGACCATCGCGGCGCGCGGCGCAATCGATCGATGAACGTCGATATGCGATTGCCCGAGCGGCGCCTAAGTCTTGGGCTAAGTCAGAAATGACTTACTAGATGTCGACCTGTTCCGTCGTCGTCCATTTCGGGGCCACCCACGCACGACCGCCGTGGCTGGTCCTCGTCCTTCGACAAGCTCAGGGTGAGGACCGTTGTGCAGGCCTCGGCAGTGGGAAACCTCATCCTGAGCTTGTCGAAGGACGAGGTTTTCGCACCCCGCGATCGAACATTGATCAACCCTCAGGCCCGTCTTCGGCCTCTTCCTTGTCGGCCCGTTCTTTCCCGGTTTCGGGCAGGGACAGGGTCAGGACGCAGACCGCGCCGCTGGGGCGATAGTCGACGCGGGCCTCGCCGGCCAGGTCGGACTTCAGGCTGGCGGCGATCAGGCGCGAACCGAAACCCTTGCGGACGGGCGGCGACACGGCGGGGCCGCCGCGCTCCTCCCAGTGCAGGGTCAGCCGGTGCGGCGCGGCGGGGTCGATGTGCCAGACCACCGTCACCGAGCCTTCGGGAACCGACAGGGCGCCGTACTTGACCGCGTTGGTGCCCAGTTCGTGGAACACCATCGACAGGGCCAGGGCGGCGTTGGGCGTCAGGGCCACCGGCGGGCCTGCCAGAACCGTCCGGTCCAGATAGGGCTCGAGGGTCTCCTCCAGGATCTCCTTGAGGCCGGCGCCTTCCCAGACGCTCTGGGTCAGCAGGTCGTGGGCCCGGGCCAGGGCCATGATGCGTTCGTTGAAGGCGTGCAGACCCGGTGAATCGGCGGGACGGCCCAGGCTCTGACGGGCCAGGGACTGCACCGTGAACAGGGTGTTCTTCACCCGATGGTTCAGCTCGTTGATCATCAGCTGCTGGCGCTGGTGGGCGCGCTGCTCCTGGGCCTCGCGGGCCCGAAGCTGGCGGGAGGCGTCGTGCAGGGCCGCGCGCACCTCGGCGATCTCGCGGAAGCGGTCCGGGACCAGGGCGATCTCCTCGCCGGCCGCCATGATCTTGGCGTCGGCCCCCAGCCCGCGCACCGCCGCCGAGATGTCGCGAGACACCGCCAGCGCCACGGCCGCGCCGATGATCAGCAGCAACAGGCTGGCCGCGGTCAGCCAGCCCACCGACGACCAGTTGGCCCGGCTCAGCTCGGCTCGCGGCACGCCGACAATGAACGACCAGCCGCTGGTCGGCGACCGGCTGAAGGCGGAGAGGCTGGCCGTGCCGTCCAGCGTATGGCTCAGCGTCACGCCCTCGTTGCCGCGGTCCATGGCGGTGCGCAGCTCGCCGCTGACCTTGCGGCCCATGAAGCGGTCGATGTCCTTCGAGCGCGCCAGCAGCGAGCCGTTCTGATCGACGATGCTGGCCGTCCAGCTGGGCGGGATGCTCTGGGCGGCGAAGATCGACGAGAAGGCCTTGGGCGACTGCTGATAGGCCAGGTCGTACAGTTCGCCGTCGACGATGACCGGCATGTCGATCGACACGAAGGGTGGGAACTGCCCGGCCTGCTGGGGCCGCACGAGGTTCGACACCGAGGTGCGGCCGGCGCGGATGGTCTGCCAGCGAAGGTCCGGCAGACCGATCCTGGGCGCGGGCGCGCCGGCCGGGTGGCGGGTGTTGACCAGCTGCCGCTGGTTGTCGAGCAGCACGATCCAGGCGTCGGTTCCCTGAACGGCGGCCCGGGCCTGGCGTTCAAAGGCCGGAATGTCGCCGGAGATCAGGGCGGGCGAGACCGCCAGGGTCTGCAGGATGCTCTGTCCCTGACCGAGCTGGCGGTCGGTGGTCAGCACCAGGGCGCGGGTGGTGGCCACCAGCTGCCGCTCATAGCGCGCTCGGCTCTCGCCGAACTCCGCGCGCGCCAGCAGGGCCATGAAGATCGTGGCCGGAACCACCAGGCTCAGGGCCATCAGCAGCAGACGTCGGCGCACGGTGCCGGCGACGGGCGAGGGCAAGTTTGACGCGGGGTCGGGGGCGACCGAGGCTTGCAAAGGGCGGACGGGCTCATCCTGCGGGGGGCGGCCTCAAGAGAAAGCGACCGCCGCGCCGGGTCAAGCGCTTACGGCGCCTCGGGGGGGAGGGCGGGCGTGCATCGGACGGCGCGGCAACCTTCGGCGGTCCTTTGGGGTTCATTGCTCAGCCCACGGCAAAGGTGTCGGGGATTTTGGGAGACTTCACAGCATGCGCATCCTCACCATCGCGGCCGTGGCCGCCCTCGCCCTCGGCGTCACCGCCTGCGGCGAGAACAAGGCCGAGAAGGCCCAGGAAGCCGCCGCCGCCAGCGACTCCGCCGCCGCTTCGAGCAAGCTGGCCGCCGACGCCGCCGAGACCGCCGCCCAGGCCAGCGCCACCGCCGCCTCGACCGGCGATGAAGCCACGCAGAAGGCCGCCGGCGACCAAGCCGCCGCCGCGGGCGAGCAGGCCGAGAAGGCCGGCGATCAGGCCGAAAAAGCCGGCGAAAAGGCCCAGGACGCGGCGCACTAGGCGCGATCAACCTTCAAGTCTGGTGCGTGGTCCTCGTCCTTCGACAAGCTCAGGATGAGGACCATTCTACGGGCCGTGGCGGTAGAGGGCGTCATCTGAGGCGGCAGTAGAAAACCTCATCCTGAGCTTGTCGCCAAAGCAACTTGGGGGACGAGGTTTTCGTTTTCGAAGCGGCCGTCTTTCATGCGGGCGGAGCAAGCCTCGTCCGCGCGCGTTACCCTCCCATGGCCAGAACCCGCAAGACGACCGCGCGCCGCAAGGCGACCCCCTCAGACGCCTTCGCCCTGGCGACGGCCGGCGCCGAGCTGGCGCTGGCCTCGCTGGCCGTGGTCAACGCCCGCACGCCGATGATCGTCCAGGCGTTCAACGATCCGGTGCGCGGCAACTACGCCGAATTGACGCGGATGATCTCGGAAAAGCCCCTGGCCTTCGCTCAGGGCGCTTCGGCGGGCGGACCGGCCTGGCTGGCCATGGCGGCGGAATCCAACCGCTACCTCGCCCAGGCCTGGAAGACGCCCAGCTACGGCCTCGCGCCGGGCCTGTCGGCCTCGCTCGGGGCCTTTGCCTTCTGGGGGCGAATGATGTCGCTGGGCGTGACCTGGCAGTCGGCGATGCTGGCTCCGGTGCACGCGGCCGCGACGGCCAACGCCCGCCGCCTGGGCCCCAAGGCTTGACCGCAAAGTCGCGTCCGCCGCGGCGGAAGGCACGTTTTCCCTAGCCGCGCGCCCGAAATGGCCCTCATCCTGCCTCCAGCAAAACCGAAGGCGGCGGCAGACCGCCTCGGACAACGCGAGGAGACCCATCGATCATGGCCGGACCCGCCCCCGGACCCGCGATTGATTTCGATCGCATGACGACCCTGGGCGACGTCGCCCGCTATCACCATGAGGTGCGGCCCGAGGCGACGGCCCTGGTCTTCGAAGGCCGCTCGACCAGCTTCGCGGATTTCGACCGCCACACCGATCAGGTCGCCAACGCCCTGCTGGCCGAGGGGCTGACCAAGGGCGACCGCATCGCCTATGTCGGCAAGAACAGCGACCATTATTTCGAGCTGCTGTTCGGCGCGGCCAAGGCCGGGGTGGTGCTGACCCCGATCGGCTGGCGCCTGGCCCCTCGCGAGATCGCCTACATCCTTGGCGACGCCGAAGCCCGCATGGTGTTCGTCGGTCCCGAGCTGCTGGCCCATGTGCGCGACGTGGCCGAGCTGATGCTGGACCAGCCGGTCGTGATCGCCATGGAGGCCAACGACTACGGCCATCCGGAGTTCGCCGCCTGGCGCGACGCCGTCCCGTGCGATCGGCCGGCCGCGGCGATCACCCCGGCCGACATCGCCGTCCAGCTCTACACCTCGGGCACCACGGGCCGGCCCAAGGGCGCGATGCTGACCCATTCCAACATCCTGGCCACCCGCAAGCTGGCGGCCCTGGCCGACATGGACTGGAACCGCTGGGGTCCCGACGACGTCAGCCTGGTGGCCATGCCCGTGGCCCATATCGGCGGCACCGGCTGGGGCGTGGTGGGGCTGGTCAACGGCGCCAAGGGCGTGGTGGCCCGCGAATTCGACCCGACCAAGGTGCTGGACTTCATCGAGAAGGACCGGGTCTCCAAGATGTTCATGGTGCCGGCGGCCCTGCAGATCGTGGTGCGCCTGCCGCGCGCCCGCGAGATCGACTACAGCCGCCTGACCCACATCCTGTACGGCGCCGCGCCCATCCCGCTGGACCTGCTGCGCGAGTGCATCGAGGTGTTCGGCTGCGGCTTCGTCCAGCAGTACGGCATGACCGAGACGACCGGCACGGTGGTCTATCTGCCGCCCGAGGACCACGACCCGGCCGGCAACGCCCGCATGCGCTCGGCGGGCCTGCCCATGCCCGGCGCGGAGCTGAAGATCCTGGGCGAGAACGGCGAGAGCCTGCCGCCCGGCCAGGTGGGCGAGGTGGCGGTCCGCTCGCCGGCCAACATGGTCGGCTACTGGAAACTGCCCGAGGCGACCGCCGACACGATCGATTCCGATAGCTGGTTGCGCACCGGCGATGCGGGCTACATCGACGAGGACGGCTATCTGTTCATCCACGATCGCGTGAAGGACATGATCATCAGCGGCGGCGAGAACATCTATCCGGCCGAGGTCGAGAGCGCGGTCTATGGCCATCCGCACGTGGCCGAGGTGGCGGTGATCGGCGTGCCCGACGACACCTGGGGCGAGGCGGTCAAGGCGGTGGTCGCCCTCAAGCCCGGCGCGCCGCAGGATCCGGCCGACATCATCGCCTTCGCCAAGAGCCGCATCGCCGGCTTCAAGGCGCCCAAGACCATCGACTTCATCGAGGTCCTGCCGCGCAACGCCTCGGGCAAGATCCTGCGACGCGAGCTGCGCGAGCCCTACTGGGTCGGCAAGACACGAAGGGTGAACTGAATGGCTGACGGCGACGGTCGCCTGGCGGGGCTGGTCCAGGGGCTGTATCAGCCGCAGGGCGGGCCGCGCATCGACTTTCGCCGGCCGGCCGGCGAGCCGGCCCTGGCCGCGCCGGACTCGGTGTCGTGGCGCGTGTTCAAGAACCCGATCTCGCTGTTCGTCGGCGGGGTGACGGCGGTGATCCTGGAACTGGCCGAACCTCGGGTGCGCACGGGGGTCTGGGAGCATTCCAGCTTTCGCCGCGATCCGCTGCCGCGCCTGAAACGCACCGGCCTGGCGGCGATGGTCACGGTCTATGGCGCGCGTTCGGTCGCCGAGAAGATGATCGCCGGCGTGCGGCGCATGCACGACAAGGTCACGGGCGACACCCCCGCCGGCGCGGCCTATCGGGCCAATGACGTGGCGCTGCTGGACTGGGTGCAGGCCACGGCCAGCTTCGGCTTCATGGAGGCTTATCACGCCTTCGCCCGCCCGCTGAGCGAGGCCGACCGCGACCGATTCTACGCCGAGGCCGCGCCGGCCGCGGCGCTGTACGGCGCGGTCGGCGCGCCGGCCTCGGTGGCGCAATGGAAGGCCCAGCTGGCGGCCATGCTGCCGAAGCTGGAGCGCCACGAGATCGTCTTCGAGTTCCTGGAGCTGATGCGCAAGACCGCGATCCTGCCGGCCCCGCTGGGCGGCCTGCAGGGCGCGCTGGTCCGGGCGGCGGTGGCGATCACCCCGCCGGACGTGCGGGCGGTCGTGGGGTTGGGCCGCGACTGGGACCTGGGTCCGATCGAGGGCCGGCTGGTGCGCTGGGCCGGGGCCGCGGCGGACCGGGTTTCGGTCAAGGGCACGCCGGCGGTGGAGGCCTGCCTGCGGATGGGGCTGCCGGGGGATTATCTGTACCGGCGGTGAGGCGACCACTTGCCCCCTACGGACCGCTTCGCGGTCGTCTTCCCCCACAGGGGAAGAGGGGTTAGCGCGGCGTCCTCCGCCCCCTATGGGGGCGGACAGACCGCGTAGCGGTCAGGTGGGGGCAAGGGGGTGAGCTTCCCACGCCCTCAATCCGTCTGTCCCTGATGCTCGACGTGCCCCTCCCGCACCTCGGTCCTGGAGAACACTTCCTCCTGGCCGTCCTGCAGCAGCTCCTCGGCGTCGGACCGGTCCTGTTCGGCCTGGGCCAGGACGATGCGCAGGGCGTCGACTTCGGTGGGGGCCTCGATCACGACGCTGCGGAGCGGCGCTTCGGGGGGAGCGTCGCCGAGACGGACATCGATGCGCCAGAGGGTGGTCATGCAGCTTCTCCGAGGTTGAAGGCGTTGGTTCGCTCCTCAGGTAACGCACCATTGCACCGTGCGGCGTTTCTGGCGAGGTTGCGGCCCACTACAGTTCGGGGACGATTCATGGCGAAGGGTGACGGGCGACAAGGGTCCGATCGACGGGGCGTGGACCGCAGGGCGGTCCTGGTCGGCGCGACGGGCCTGGCGGGGTACGCTCTGGCGGGAGCGGGCGCGGCCCGCGCCGCCTCGCCCCGGGTCGAGGCTCTGATCGCCCAGATGACCATCGAGGAAAAGGCCGGCCAGCTGTCGTGCTATTCCGACATGATCCGGCCGCCGGTCGGCGACATCAATCCTCTGGTCAACCAGCGCAACACCCAGCAGATCCTGGCCGACGTCCGGGCCGGCCGCATCGGCGTGCTGATGAACGGCGTCGGGGTCGAGGGGGCGCTGCTGGCCCAGACCGCCGCCGTCGAGCAGTCGCGCCTGCGCATTCCGCTGCTGTTCGCGGCCGACGTGATCCACGGCTTCAAGACCATCTATCCGATCCCCCTGGGCGAGGCCGCCAGCTTCGATCCGACCCTGGCCGAGCGCACGGCGCGGGCCGCGGCGATCGAGGCCTCGTCCTACGGCAACCACTGGACCTTCGCGCCCATGGTCGACGTGGCCCGCGATCAGCGCTGGGGCCGAGGCGCGGAAGGCTCGGGCGAGGATGTGTTCCTGGGCGAGGTGATGGCCCAGGCTCGGGTGCGCGGCTTCCAGGGCCGCGACCTGACCGCCCCCGACAGCCTGTTGTCGACCGCCAAGCACTTCGCCGGCTACGGCGCGGTCGCGGCGGGGCTGGACTACAACACCGTGGACCTGTCCGAAGCGACCCTGCGCGAGGTCCACCTGCCGCCGTTCAAGGCCGCCTTCGACGCCGGCTGCCTGTCGGTGATGTCGGCCTTCAACGACATCAACGGCGTGCCGTCCACGGCCAACAAGCATCTGCTGACCGACATCCTGCGCGGCGAGTGGGCCTTCAAGGGCGTGGTGATTTCCGACTACACCGCCGACCAGGAGCTGGTGGCCCATGGCTACGCGGCCGACGACAAGGACGCCGCGCGGCTGGCGATCCTGGCGGGCGTGGACATCAGCATGCAGAGCGGCCTCTACAGCCGCTACCTGCCCGAACTGGTCGCCCAGGGCTTGGTGCCCATGGCCGTGGTCGACGCCGCCGTACGCCGCGTGCTGACGCTGAAGGAGACCCTGGGCCTGTTCGACCGGCCGTTCCGCTCGATCGACGCCAAGGCCCAGGCCGCCAACACCGCCACCCCGGCCATGCGGGCGCTGTCGCGGGAGGCCGGCGGCAAGTCGATCGTGCTGTTGCGCAACGACGGCGGCCTGCTGCCCCTGCCGACCACGGGCCGGAAGATCGCCCTGATCGGCCCGTTCGCGCAGGATCGCGACAACATCCTGGGACCCTGGGCCTTCTTCGGCGACCCCAGCCTGGGCGTCGACCTGGCCACCGGGATCCGCGAGGCGATGGCCGACCCGTCGCAGTTGATCGTCGCCAAGGGCTGCGACGTCGAGAACGTCATTCCCGGCGGTTTCGACCAGGCCGTCGCGGCCGCCAAGGCCGCCGACGTGGTGCTGCTGGCGGTGGGCGAAAGCCAGAACATGTCGGGCGAGGCCCAGTCGCGCACCGAGATCAGCCTGCCCCGGGTGCAGCAGCAACTGGCCGAGCTGGTCGGGGCGATCGGCAAGCCGACGGTGGTGCTGCTGCGCCACGGCCGGGCCCTGGTGCTGGAGGGGGCGGTCAAGGCCGCCCCGGCCGTGCTGGCCACCTGGTTCCTGGGCACCGAGACAGGCCATGCCGTGGCCGACGTGCTGTTCGGCAAGGTCAATCCATCGGCCCGCCTGCCGGTCAGTTTCCCGCACGAAAGCGGCCAGGAGCCCTACGCCTACAATCACCGCACCACCGGCCGTCCCGCGCCCCAGGCCGACGACAGTCAGGAGTACAAGGCCCGCTGGCGCACCACCCGCAACGAGGCGCTGTACCCGTTCGGCCACGGGCTGTCGTACACCAGCTTCGCGCTCAGCGACGTCAAGCTGTCGACCACCCGCCTGGCCTGGAACGACAAGCTCTACGTCACCGTCACCGTGGCCAACACCGGCAAGGTCGCCGGCGAGCATGTGGTCCAGCTCTACATCCGCGACCGTGTGGCCAGCCGCACGCGGCCGGTGCGCGAGCTCAAGCGCTTCCTGCGGGTGGCGCTGAAGCCGGGCGAGCGGCGCGAGGCGCGGTTCAGCCTGGAGCGGGCGTCGCTGATGTTCGTCGGCGACAACGACCGCTGGATCGCCGAGCCGGGCATGTTCGACCTGTGGGTGGCCAGCAGCGCGGTGGACGGGCTGGCGGCGAGTTTCGAGTTGCTGGGGGCTTAGGGGGAGATGCCTGAAAGCCTCAGCACTCTTAGCGAGCGTGAAAAGGAGACGTTGCGTCTTCTCCTCAAGGGCCATGACGCCAAGTCAATCGCCGTGGCGCAGGGGCTCTCAGTCCACACGGTGAATGAGCGCCTTCGTGAGGCGCGCCGAAAGCTGGGTGTCGGCAGCAGCCGAGAAGCCGCGAGGCGGCTGGCTCAGGTGGAGCTCCAGAGCCCAAATTTCTTGGGGGACATGGAATTGGGGGTGGTCGCGGCGAGGACGCGGGGCGGAGAACCTGGGGCATCGATTCAACGTCGACGCGTCGGTCACTCGGCCGCGTGGTTCTTTGGAGGATTGGCGATCATGTTCGCGATAGTAGCCGCAGCCGCGATAGCGATGGCTTTGCACGGCGATGGGAAGGTAGGACCGTCCGCGCCGCCGACCGCGCCTTCGGTGTCTTCAAGCGCGTCCGACCAGGCCGGCGCCGCCTCGGCGGAGGAATGGACCAAGCTGCTGGATGGGCAGCGTTGGGCGGAAAGCTGGGAATCGTCCGGCAGCGTGTTCAGGTCGAAACTCACGCAGGCCGACTGGACCGCGACGATCCAGCCGCTTCGGCAACAACTTGGCCAGGTGTCCTCGCGTTCGCTCAAGAGCGTGTCGAGCGCCAGCTCGCTGCCCGGCGTTCCCGATGGCGAGTACAAGATCGTGCAGTTCGCCACGGTCTTCGCGAACAAGTCAGACGCCATCGAGACCGTCGTGCTGGCCCGCGAAAATTCCGCCTGGAAGGTGAACGGCTATTTTATCCGCTGACCGCTGGTGAAGCGGGGGCCGGGGACATGCCCTTGCGGCGTGTCCCCAAGTTCCAGGCGCCACGCCACTCATGGGGACACGCCGCAAGGGCGAGTCCCCGAGCATTGACATCCCAAGCGCCATCGAGAATTTATCCTACAAATCAGTAATCCAAAGTCGGAACGCTTGCCCATGACCGCCGCCACACCCATCCGCGTGGCCCTGATCGGGCTGGGCAAGATCGCCCGCGACCAGCACCTGCCGGCCATGGTCGCCGATCCGCGCTTCGAGCTGGTCGCCATCGTCAGCCGCCACGCCGAGCAGCCGGGTCTGCCCCGCTTCCACACGTTCGACGCGCTGCTGGCCGGCGGCGTGGCCTTCGACGCCGTCGCCCTATGCACCCCGCCCCAGGTGCGCCATGGCCTGGCCCGCCAGGCGCTGGAGGCCGGCAAGCATGTGATGCTGGAAAAACCGCCCGGCGCGACGCTGAGCGAGGTCGAGGACCTGCGCCAGGTCGCCGAGGCGCGCGGCGTCACCCTGCAGACCACCTGGCACTCGCGCCACGCCCCGGCCGTGGCGCCCACGCGCGACTGGCTGGCCGGCAAGACGATCACGGCGGCCCGGATCAACTGGCGCGAGGACGTGCGGGTCTGGCACCCGGGCCAGGACTGGATCTGGGAGCCGGGCGGGCTCGGAGTCTTCGACCCGGGCGTCAACGCCCTGTCGATCGCCACCGCCGTCCTTCCGCGCCCGTTCTTCCTGACCGAGGCGACCCTGCACGTGCCGGAGAACCGCCAGTCGCCGATCCAGGCGCAGCTGTCGTTCGTCGACACCGCCGGCGTGCCGGTCACCGCCGAGTTCGACTTCCTGCAGACCGGCCCGCAGAGCTGGGACATCGAGATCGACACCGACGGCGGGGCTTTGCGCCTGTCGCACGGCGGCGCCAAGCTGTGGATCGACGGCGCCCTGGTCCACGAGCAGCCCGAGGCGGAGTATCCGGGCCTCTACGCCCGGTTCGCCGAACTGATCGCTTCCGGACAGTCGGACGTCGACGTCACGCCCCTGCGACACGTGGCCGACGCCTTCCTGCTGGGTCGGCGCGTCACGGCGCCGGCCTTCGTGGAGTAGTCCGCCAAGCTTAACTTTTTCGCACAACGACGTTCTTGCATATTGGCGAGCGCCTACGTTAGGTACCACCTAGGGGCGTGCGCCTGCGTGCGGCGAATGGAGCTGGCGGAGACGGGCGCGTCCTGGGGAGAGACGCGTGAAGTACTTGGACGCCCCGTTGCCGCCGCCGCTGGTCGCCGCCCTGCGGGCCTGCCGCCCGCACCTGGTGGCCGCCGCCGTGTTCAGCGCCTTCATCAACCTGCTGCTGCTGGCGCCGACCATCTACATGATGCAGGTCTACGACCGGGTCGTTCCCACCGAGGGCCGGCTGACCCTGTTGTACCTGACCCTGGTGGTGACCTTCGCCCTGGCCACCCAGACGGCTCTGGAGACCGTGCGGGCGCGCCTGCTGACCCTGGCGAGCCTGCGCCTGGACCGACTGCTGGCCGGCGGCATCCTGCAGAAACTGATGAGCGCCATGGCCCCCGGGGCCTCGGCCCAGGGCATGCGCGAGTTCGACGTCGTGCGTCAGGCGCTGTCGGGCCCGGTGGCCGTGGCCGCCTTCGACATCCCGTGGACGCCGCTCTACGTCCTGGTCGCCTTCATGATCCATCCGGCCCTGGGCGTCATGACGATCGCCGGCGGCGCGGTGCTGGTGGTGCTGGCGGTGTTCAACGAGCGGGCGACGCGGGAGCGGGCTCGCGAGGCCTTCATCGCCCAGGCCCAGGCCTACGCCTCGCAGGAAGCCGCCGCCGTCAACGGCGAGGTGGTGCGCTCGCTGGGCATGCGCGGGGCGCTGCGCGAGCGGCAGCTGGCCGATCGCCGCAGCGGCCTGGACCTGGCGGCCAAGGCCCAGTTCACGGGCGGCGGCTATTCGGCGGCCACCAAGTTCACCCGCATGTTCCTGCAGTCGGCGGCCCTGGGCCTGGGCGCCTGGCTGGCGGTCGACAAGCAGATTTCGGCGGGCGCGATCATCGCCGCCTCGGTGCTGATGAGCCGCGCCCTGCAGCCGATCGAGCAGTTGGTTGGATCCTGGGGCGTGGTCGGCCAGGCGCGCGGCGCGCTGAACAACCTGATCAAGCTGTTCCCCAACCAGGGCCTGGAGATGTCCGGCACCCAGCTGCCGGCCCCCACCGGGGCGCTGGCCCTTGAACAGGTGGCCGTGCGCGCGCCCGGCGAAGGCCCGGTGCTGCTGCGCGGCGTCTCGTTCCGCCTGGCGCCGGGCGAGATCCTGGGCGTCATCGGCCCCAGCGGCGCGGGCAAGACCACCCTGGCGCGGGTGGCGGCGGCGGCGATCGCGCCGGACGCCGGCATGGTGCGCCTGGACGGAGCCAACCTGGCCGATTGGGACGGCGATCGGCTGGGCCGCTACATCGGCTATGTGCCGCAGGACTCGGGCCTGCTGGCCGGCTCGATCAAGGACAACGTCTCGCGCTTCGCGATCTGGGCTGGAAACGATCCCGCGATCGTCGACGCCGACGTCGTGGCGGCGGCGAAGGCGGCCGGCGTGCACGAGCTGATCCTGCGTCTGCCCAAGGGCTACGACACGATGCTGGGCGCGGGCGGGCGCGGGCTCTCGGCGGGCCAGGCCCAGCGCGTGGCCTTGGCGCGGGCCTTGTACGGCGATCCGCCCCTGCTGATCCTGGACGAACCGAACTCGGCGCTCGACGCCGATGGCGAGGCGGCGTTGAACACCGCGCTGGCGGCCGCCAAGGCGCGCAATGCGGCGATCCTGATCGTCGCCCACCGCACCGGCATCCTCAACATCGCCGACCGCCTGCTGGTGCTGCGCGAAGGTCAGATCGAAATGCTGGGCCCTCGGGGCGACGTCATCGCCAAGATGACCGAGGCCGCCCAGGGCCGGGCCAAGGGCGCCGACCCGAAGACCGGCGGCAAGCCGGCTTCCACCACCGCCCTGCAGGCCGCCAAGCCATGATCGACATGACCCTTGAAGCCCCGAGCGAAGCCCCCGCCGCCGTCCCGGATGAAGCCGCCGCCAAGATCCCGCCGCGTCTGTCGGACGATCCGGCCCAGGTCATCCGCATCGGCGCGGGCGTGGCGGGTCTCTTCTTCGTGGGCTTCCTGGGATGGGCGGCCTTGGCGCCGCTGGACGCCGGCGCCTACGCCCACGGGGTGGTCGCCGTGGCGGGCAATCGCCAGGCGGTCCAGAGCCGCGAGGGCGGGGTGGTCACCGCGATCCGGGTTGTCGAGGGCCAAAGCGTGGTCAAGGGCCAGATCCTGGTCGAGCTGTCGGCGTCGGAGCTGCGGGCCAGCGAGCGCGGCATGACCGGCGAGGTCCTGACCCTGCTGGCCCAGCGCGCCCGCCTGGTGGCCGAGCGCGACCGGCAGGCCGGCTTCTCGGCCCCGCCGGAGTTCGCCAAGCTGGCGCCCGAGGACAAGCCCCTGGCCGACGACGCCCTGCGGCTGCAGCGCCAGCAGTTTCAGGCCCGTCGCGGCTCGTTGCAGACCCAGCGCGGGGTGCTCAACCAGCGGATCCTGCAGCTGGACCAGCAGACCAGCGGCGCCCAGCGCCAGCTGGAGGCCAACCGCGAGCAGCAGAAGCTGATCGAGGAGGAGCTGGCCGGCGTCCAGGAACTGGCCGCCAAGGGCTACGCGCCCAAGACCCGGGTCCTGGCCCTGCAGCGCAGCGCCGCCTCCCTGACCGGCGAGGACGGGGCCTATCGCGCCCAGATCGCCCGCGGCGCCGAGCAGATCGGCGAGACCCGCCTGCAGACCCTGTCGCTGGAGCGCCAGATGATGGAGGAGGTCTCGGGCCAGCTGCGCGACGTCCAGGTGCGGCTCGACGACCTGCAGCCCAAGGTGCTGGCGGCCCGCGAGCAGCTGGCGCGCGCCACGGTCCGCGCCCCGTCCGGCGGCAAGGTGGTGGGGCTGAACGTGTTCACGGTCGGCGGCGTGGTGGCGCCCGGCCAGACGCTGATGGAGATCGTGCCGCAGGACCGTCGCCTGGTGATCCAGGCCAAGGTCTCGCCCAATGACGCCGACGACCTCAAGCCCGGCCAGAAGACCCAGATCCGCTTCACCTCCCTGCACGAGCGCGACCTGCCCCTGCTGAACGGCACCCTGACCGAACTGTCGGCCGACAGCTTCACCGACGAGAAGACGGGCGTGCAGTACTTCCGGGCCGAGGTGGCCGCCCCGCCGCAGGAGCTGGAAAAGATCCGCAGAATCCGCGGCGGCCAGTCGGGCCTGCAGGCCGGCCTGCCCGTCGAGGTGCTGATCCCGCTGCGCAAGCGCTCGGCCCTGGCCTATCTGGTCGAACCGCTGTTCCAGACCTTCTGGCGCATGGGCCGGGAGCACTAAGGGGCAGCGTGAACCCCCAGCACGGTGGACGCGGACAGTTCCGGCGCCACGACGGCGAGGTCGTAGCCGCGGATGAGCGCGCGCCATTCA
Organism: Caulobacter sp.; assembly: GCF_049283275.1. GTDB lineage: Bacteria > Pseudomonadota > Alphaproteobacteria > Caulobacterales > Caulobacteraceae > Caulobacter. The sequence continues at coordinate 15,953 of NZ_JBAPVS010000136.1, forward strand.
GGCGTCAGGGCTTCCAGATCGGCGCTGCGCAAAGGGCGCAGATCCACCAGGAACCAGTCGCCCGGCGGCGTGTTCGACGGGCGGGCCAGCATCACGTCCTTGGACCAGTCGCTGTCCTTGCCCGTGGTCGCATCGAAGTCGTGCACGGCCACTTGGCGGCCGACCCCGTTGTATCCGGCTTGCACGCCTCTCGCGCCGGTGACGACGATATGGAGCGACTTAACGCCCTCTCCGTCGGCACGTTCAGCGACGAAATTGCCCAGGTCGCGCTGACCGAGTGGATTGTAGCCCTTGTAGAGATGGTAGGCGCCGAACTTCATCAGGAGGCGCGCCTGCGGCGCCTCGGCAAACTGCGTCACCAGCGTGCGCTTCATCAGCCGCGCCCTGCGCCCGTTCGGATCGCCACGGCGGGACTGCGAGGCCTGATAGATGGCGCGTGTTTCGCGCAAGGCGGCGAACAGCGCCTTGGCCCGGTCGCCGCCGTCCTGGTCGATGGCTGTCGCCGCCTGATCCAGCGTCGCATCTGTGGCCTTGAGCAGGAACAGGTCGAAGGGTGAACCGGAGATGAGCGCGGCCTGCATCGCCGTCCGCTCCTGCTCAGCCAGCGCTTCGATCTGGGCGCGGGCGAGCGGTCCTGGACCGGCCGCCAGCATCTGTTCGAGCAAATAGCCGCTCGAGCCCAAGAACTCCTGGTCCAGCCCCCACAGCTTGAAGTCCGGCCCTGCGACACCCGCGCAATCGGCCGCCGTCTGACCCTCGTCGCGGCCGTTTAGGAAGGCCATGGCGTCGGGATGGGAGCGCATGAAGTCGGAAATCTGCTGTTCCCGGTTCGGCGCCCTCAGCCGTGCGTTGACCGCCCCGGCGGCCTCCGGCCCGATCTCGACCACCATGGCCGTCAGGCCGCCGGGCGCCATCAATCGACAGACATTCGTGGTGAAGGCGGGGATCTCGCGCGAATGATGGCTCTCGCCGATGAGGACGTACCGGCTGGCGCCTATAGCCTCCGACAGTGTCGCGGCTCCCGCACCCGAGAAGCCTTCCGGCCGGACTGTCAGCGGCGACCCGGCCTGCGCCAGGCGGTCAGTGAACGAGAGCGGCGCAACCGTCTGGGCCTGGGCGGAAGCCGCGCACAGGGTTGCGAGCGCCAAGGCGGCCGCAATCGATTTCAGCTTCATATCAATCACCCCTACTCAGTGAAGCTTCCTCACGGCGAACTCTGAAAACCACAAGCTAAATCGTGATCACAAGTCTCCTCGCAGCCTGAAAACGGGCGCGCCGAATGGATGCAAAGGGCCGAAAGCAGACTTGCTGGCGGTTTGAACAGCGTCATTGAGGCGGGGTAGGCGCACCGCATGAAGGCCGCCATCGCGCGCTCCGCCGGCAAGCGGACCTTCAGGCCGCCAACCCGCCAGCGCTATAACGGTCAAATAAAAAGGCGGGCCTTCCCCAAGGCCCGCCTTCAGTTTGGGTCCCCACCCACGGGGGTCTGGGCGGCGCTGATCGCAAGCTCCCCCCGGGGCCATCGCGGTGCGCCGTTCTCCGAGTCGATGACCGCGTCCTGCGCCGCCGGGTCGAATCCTGATGGACGTCGCCACGAGTCGCCGACCCGTGTTCGTCCACCGAAGGCGCACAGCAGTAAGGCTTTGCGCGCCTGAGCCGTTACATCCCGGTCCCATTTCCTTGACCGGACGTCTCAAAGGAAAAAGCCGCCCTCGCATGGTGCGACGAACGCACGCATTGGGCGAACCAGAGAGTTGCGTGATTGTGCCTTGGGGGAGGCCGCATGAATGAACCCGCGAACCCGTCTACCGGGACTATTTTCAGCCTGGGACGGACGAACTTCAGCACCCGGAGCGTTCCGCCCGCGGAGCGCCACGACTACTATCGTCGCGAGGTGTTGACAGCGCTGGACGCGCGCGATCCTGAACCGGGCTTCACGGCCAGCATCACCTCGCTGCGCCTGGGCCCCCACGCCTTCTACGTCACCGAGACCGGCGGCCAGACCATGTTCCGCACGCCGGAGATGATCGCCGCCGACGGGCTGGACCACTACATCGTCCAGTTCAACATCGCCGGTTCGCATACCGGCGACTTCGACGGCGCGCCCTTCGCGTTCGGCCCGGGCGAGGTCGGGATCTGCGACCTGTCGCGGCCGATGCTGCTGCACAGCACCGCGGTCAAGGTGCTGTCCACGTTCCTGCCTCGGGCGGACGTCCAGGCCGTGGCCCCCGGCGTCGAGCTGCACGGCATGGTGCTGGACGGCAATCGCGCCGGCCTGCTGATCGAGCATCTGACCGCGGTGACCCGTTGGTTCCCTCAGCTGCTGCCCGAAGCCCTGCCCTTCATCACCCGCGCCACCACGGAACTGCTGGGCGCCTGCCTGGCGATGGAGGCCGGACGCGCCGACCTGGGCCTGCGCGAGTCGCCCGTGCTGCTGCGGGCCCGCGCCTATGTCGAGCACAACCTGCTGGAGCCCAGCCTCAACCCGGCCAAGATCAGCGAAGCCCTGGGCGTGTCGCGCTCCACCCTCTATCGCCTGTTCGAATCCCTGGGCGGGGTGACGGCCTATATCTGGGAGCGCCGCCTGCACCTGGCCCGCGCCGCCCTGTTGGACCCCAAGCGGGTCCGGCGGATCAGCGAGATCGCCTTCCAATGCGGTTTCAGCAGCGAGGCCCATTTCAGCCGCAGCTTCCGCAAGGCCTTCAACATCCGCCCCAGCGACCTGCGCTCGCTGCAGCCCAGCCTGGTCGACGAACCCGACACCCCGTTCGCCAAATGGACCGACGGCGGGTAGCGGACTTGGATTGAGGAAACCCTCTCCCAGAGGAACAGGGTTCGTTCCGCCCCCTGCACCAGATCTGCACGGCAAACCCTTCGCGCCGCCTCGCCAATCCCGTTGACCCGGCCCGCGCATCGCTGAACATGCGCCCATGCAACCGCGCACGATCCTGGTCGTCGACGACGATCCCCACATCCGCCAGCTCCTCGTGTTCGCCCTGGCCAAGGTGGGGCTGGAGACCCGCGAGGCGGCCGACGGCGAGGCGGCCCTGGCCTCCGTCGCGGAGCGCGCGCCGGACCTGGTGGTGCTGGACATCAACATGCCGCGCCTGGACGGGCTGGAGGTCTGCCGCCGGCTGCGGGCCCAGGGCGACCTGCCGATCCTGTTCCTCAGCTCGCGCGACGACGAGATCGACCGGGTGCTGGGCATCGAGCTGGGCGCCGACGACTATGTGGTCAAGCCGTTCAGCCCGCGCGAGGTGGTGGCCCGCGTCCAGGCGATCCTGCGGCGCACTGGCGGCAAGACGGCCCAGGTCGGACCGGCCGACGGCCTGATCGTCCGCGGCAAGCTGAGCCTGGACCCCGAGGCCTGGAGCGCGGCCTGGGCGGGCGGCGAGGTGTCGCTGACCGTCACCGAGTTCACGATCCTCAAGACCCTGGCCACGACCCCGACCAAGGTGTTCAGCCGCGACGCCATCATCGACCGCCTGCGCGGCCCCGGCTTCGCGGTCACCGACCGCACCATCGACAGCCACGTGCGAAACCTGAGGGCCAAGTTCGCCGGGGTGGGCGGGCACGACGTGATCGAGACGCGGGCCGGGATCGGCTACCGGCTGGGCGCCTGTGCAGGCGTCGCCGGATGAACACCTGGCTGCGGCGCTGGTGGCCGGCCCTGCGGCTGCGGACCATCCTGCTGACCGTGCTGCTGTTCGCCGCCGCCATGCCGGCCATCGGGGCGGTGTTCCTGCGCACCTACGAGAACACCCTGATCCGCCAGACCGAGGCCGAGCTGACCAGCCAGGGCGCGGCGCTGGCCTCGGCCGCCGCCAATCTGTGGCCCGGCGCGGTGCGCGACCTGACCCCTGCCGATCCGGACGCCCGCGACGATCCCGGCTATTACCGCCCCGAGGCCACCAGCGTCGACCTGCGCAGCTCGCCGGTCCTGCCCGAGCGCCCGGCGTCGGTCCCCGGCGCGAAGGCCGATCCCCAGGCCGAGACGGCCGCCGAGGTGCTGGAGCCGATCTTCGACCAGACCAGCCGCAGCACCCTGGCCTCGATCCTGATCGTCGACCGTCACGGCGTGGTGGTGCGGGGCCTGGGGCAAGGCGGCAGCCTGGCGGCCCTGCCGGAGATCCAGGCGGCGCTGCACGGCCATTCGCGCACCGTCCTGCGCCGCAACGGGGCCTATCATCCGCGCTATTCGTTCGAGTGGCTCAGCCGCGCCTCGGCCGTGCGCCTGCACCATGCGCGGCCGGTGGTGGTCAACGGCCAGGTGGTGGGCGCCCTGCTGCTGTCGCGCTCGCCCCGGGCCCTGTTCCGCGGCGTCTATCAGGACCGGGGCAAGCTGCTGGTCGGGGCGGGGGCGACGATCCTGCTGCTGGTGCTCTTGTCGGGCCTGGTGTCGCGCGGGGTGACCCGGCCGATCGAGGCGCTGAGCGCCGCCACCCGCAGCGTGGCCGCCGGCCAGGGCAGCGTGCCGGAGACCCCCGCCACCGCCGCTGTCGAGATCCGCGACCTCTATCAGGACTTCCGGGTGATGGCCGACGCCATCGCCGTGCGCTCGCGCTACCTGCGCGATTTCGCCAGCGCCGTCAGCCACGAGTTCAAGACCCCGCTGGCCGGGATCACCGGGGCGGTCGAGCTGCTGGACGACCACTTCGACACCATGACCCCGGACGAGCGCCGCCGGTTCCTCTCCAATATCTCGGCCGACAGCGCGCGGCTGTCGCAACTGGTCGGCCGGCTGATGGACCTGGCCCGGGCCGACATGGCCATGCCCCAGGCGGGGGTGGCCTCGGAGCTGGCCTCGGCGGCGCGCCGGGTGGCCGACGCGCAGGGTCGCGACA
>NZ_JBAPVS010000137.1:0-2852 GCF_049283275.1 Caulobacter sp.
GTCCAAGTCCACGCGCCAGGAAGCGCGCTACCCCGGCGTGCAGTTCAGTCAGTTCGTCGGCGCGCAGATGATCGCCGACAAATACGGCTTCACCCGCGAGCAGCTCGACCACTATGCGCTCGAATCGCACCGCCGTGCCGCCGCGGCGACCGAGCGTGGCGACTTTCGCGACGAGATCGTCGGGCTCGAGATCGAGACGCCCGAGGGCGAAGCCTGCCACCTGACCGACGAGGGCATCCGCTTTGACGCGACCTATGAAGGCATCCATTCGGTCAAACTGCTGCAGGAAGGCGGGGTGATCTCCGCCGCCAATGCCAGCCAGATCTGCGATGGCGCCTCCGCCGTGCTGGTGGTCAGCGAACGCGCGCTCAAGGAACACGGCCTCACGCCGCTCGCGCGCATCCACAACCTCACCGTCACCGGCGGCGATCCGGTGGTCATGCTGGAGGAGCCGCTGTTCGCCACCGACAAGGCGCTGAAGCGCGCCGGGCTCAGCATCCAGGATATCGACCTGTACGAGGTCAACGAGGCGTTCGCCCCCGTCCCGCTCGCCTGGCTGCAGCATGTCGGCGGCGATCACGCGAAACTCAACGTCAATGGCGGCGCGATCGCGCTCGGCCACCCGCTCGGCGCCTCGGGCACCAAGCTGATGGCGACGTTGGTCCATGCGCTGCACAAGCGTGGCGGCCGCTACGGCCTGCAGACGATGTGCGAAGGCGGCGGGCTCGCCAACGTGACGATCATCGAGCGGTTGTAACAGGCCGAAAAGCACTGCGTTGCCCCGGCGGAAGCTGGGGTATCACGGTGGCGCGCGAACCGACCGCCCCCTGCACATCCCGGCGTCCGCTCAGATGACGTATAGGAAAACCATGGCCAGACCCGAAGCATGGCGGCTCGATCCCGCTTCCTACCCGCATCGTGCGGTGATCCAGACGCGCTTTCAGGATCTCGATCCGCTCGGCCATATCAACAATGTCGCGATGGCTGGCCTGTTCGAAACCGCGCGCGTGCGCTTCAATCGCGCGATGGGCTTGGCTGGCTGGCACGGGCATCGCTGGCTGGTCGCCAACATCACGCTAAACTATCTCGCGGAAAGCTATTTTCCCGAAGATCTGGAGGTCGCGACCGGCATCGGGCAGGTCGGCACGCGCAGCTGGCAGATCCTCAGCGCGGGCTTCCAGAAGGACGAATGCGTTGCCACTTGCGACGCCGTGATCGTGATGAGCGGCGGCGGCGGCGCGACCGCGCTGGCGGAGGATTTCCGCGCCGGGCTGGAGGCCAATCGGGTGATCAGGATCGGCGCATAAGGCGATTGAACGCATTGCCCGGTCGCGGCGTTTAGCGGGCATGACCGATCTCTTTCCCTTGGTGCTGCTGGGCGTTGCCGCCGGGCTGATCGCTTCCGCCGTGATGGAGGCATTCCAGGCGCTCGCGGCCACGCCGTTCGGGCAGACCGGCGGCGGCGATTCCGCCACGGTGAAGCTCGCCGATCGGATCAGCATCGCGCTGACCGGCACGCCGGTGACGCAGAAGCGTCGTGCGCGGGCCGGGCAGGTCGTGCACTACGTCACCGGCATCGCGCTCGGCATCGTCTATGTCGTCGCCGCGGCGGACTGGCCGACGATCACCTTATGGTTCGGCGTCGCCTACGGCATCGGGGTGGCGATCGTGCTGGACTATATCGTCGTTCCCGCGCTCGGCCTTGGGCCCCCGGCATGGAAGACACCGCCCGCCACCCATGCGTACGGCCTGCTGTCGCACGCGGTGTTCGGCGCCGCCTTGCAGGCCGCGCGCGAGATCGGCTTCCTGCTCTTCTGACGGTTAGAGCGCGGCGCGCAGCACCGCGCGGACGCCACCATGAGCGACGTCATATTCGACGATCGACTGCAGGCTCTGCGCCATCGCCCGGATCAGCTTGGTGCCGAGCCCGGTGCCGCGCGGCGTGGCGCCCGGGACCATGCCGATCCCGTCATCCTCGACCGCCAGCACGAAATGGCCCGCGCCATCCTGGTTGAGTGCCACGCGAACTTCGCCGGCGCGCGCCGGATAGGCATATTTGCAGGCGTTGCTGACCAGTTCGGTGACGATCACGCCGAGCGATACGGCGCGATCGGTGGTCAGCCGGATCGGCTCGGCGCTGAGCGAGAGCGTGCGCGGCGCGTCCGGCGTTGACCAGGTCTCGCCGAGCTCGCCGACCAGCGCCCCGAGATATTCCCGCATGTCGACGCTCTCGACCTGGTTCGACGTGTAGAGCCGGCGATGCACCTGCGCTATCGCCGCGATGCGGCGCTGCGTATCGGCCAGCGCATCGCGCGCCGCGCCGTCGTCGAGCACGCCGGCCTGCATGCCGACCATCGCCGAGACGAGCTGCAGGCTGTTGGCAACGCGGTGGTTGACCTCGCTGAGCAGTGTCTCCAGCCGGGCGTTGCTGGCGCGCAACTGCTCCTCGGCCACGGCCTTGTCGCGCTCCAGCGCGGCGCGCGCGATGACCTGTTCGAACGCCGACGCCAGCAGGTCGAAGAAATCCTCGCCGACCGTCTTCACGACATAGTCCGCCGCGCCGGCTTTCAGCGCGGCGACCGCAATGCGGCCTTCCTCCGAACCGGTGACATAGACCACCGGCGGCGGCGCCGGCAGCGTGCGCAGTCGGGCGAGCGTCTCCAGCCCGTCCATGCCGGGCATGTAGTGATCGACCGCGATCAGATCGAACGTGTCGGCCGCGGCCAGCGCGCAGCCCTCGGCGCCGCTTTCCGCCAGCGTCACGGCATAGTCGCGCCGCGCCAGCGACTTCGCCGCCAATCGGCGCAGTCCGGCATCGTCGTCGATATAGAGAACGCGGGTCAGGTTCACCC
>NZ_JBAPVS010000138.1:0-6849 GCF_049283275.1 Caulobacter sp.
GTACAGGCTGCGGCGCGGATCGTCGGGATGGGCGGCCGCGCCCACCCGGCCTCGGCTGACATAGGCGTACAGGGTCTGGGCCCGCACCCCCAGCGTCGCCATCGCCTGTTCCGCGTCGATCCAGTCAGCCATTTATATTGATTACATTGATCAAGATTGACGATCAAGCATCAGAGGCTTGGATTGGCGGTGAAAGGAGACCTAATTCCATGTCCAAGGGTCTTTCCACCGTCCCCGCCGCCGCCCAACCCGCTGAAGGTCTGGAAGGCGTCATCGCCGCCCACACCGTGCTGTCCGACGTCGACGGCCAGGCCGGCCGCCTGACCATTCGGGGCTACGCCGTCGAGGACCTGGCCCATCGCGCCGGGTTCGAGGATGTCGCCCACCTGCTGCTCGACGGCTTCTTCGACGACCTGCCGTCCGACCTTGCCCCCGCCCTCGGCGCGGCCCGGGTCCGCGCCTTCGCCGAGGTCGCCGCCCTGGACGAGGGCCTGGCCCGACGCGACCCGGTCGAGGCTGTCCGCGCCCTGATCGCCCGCCTGCCCGACGGCGACGGCCTGGACACCGCCTTGCTGCTGATGGTCGCTCCGGCCGTCTTCACCCCCGCCGTGTTGCGGGTCGCGGCCGGCCAGCAGCCCATCGCGCCCGACCCGGCCCTGTCGCACGCCGCCGACATGCTGCGCATGACGCGCGGCGTTGCGGCCACGGACGGGGAGGTGAGGGCGCTGGACGCCTATCTCGTCACCGTCTGCGATCACGGCTTGAACGCCTCGACCTTCGCCGCGCGGGTGGTGGCGTCGACCCGCGCGGGCCTGACCTCGGCGGTGCTGGCCGGGATCTCGGCCCTGAAGGGTCCGCTGCACGGCGGCGCGCCCGGTCCGGTGATCGAGATGCTGGACGCCATCGGCGCGCCGGACAACGCCGAGGCTTGGCTCCTGCAAGCCCTGGCGCGCGGCGACCGGCTGATGGGTTTCGGTCACCGCATCTACCGGGTCCGCGACCCGCGCGCCGACGCCCTGAAGGCCGCGATCCGCCAGCTGGCCCAGACGTCCAGCACGGTCCCGGGCCGCCTGGCCTTCGCCGAGGCGGTCGAGCAGGCGGCGCTGCGGATCCTTCGCCAGCACAAGCCGGACCGGCCGCTGGAGACCAATGTCGAGTTCTACACCGCCGTGCTGCTGGAGGCCCTGGGCCTGCCGCCAGCCAGCTTCACCTGCGTGTTCGCCATGGGCCGCACGGCCGGCTGGATCGCCCACGCGCGTGAACAGCTGGCCACCGGCAAGCTGGTGCGCCCGCAGTCGGTCTATGTGGGTCTCCGGACGAAGGCCGCGGCCTAGGAGAAGCCCAACGCCTTGGCGTGGCGGCCGTCCGGGCGAATGAACAGGTAGTCGCCGCCTTCCTCGCTGCAGAAACCGTCGTGGTCGATGGCGGCCAGGCCGCCTTCCACCACGCGGTAGGGCATGAAGCCGTTCTCTTCAAAGATGGCGGACATGCTCTTGACCGCCGTCTCGCCCATCAGAGAGGCCACCAGGTCGGCGGTGTATTCGATCAGGAAGGCGGTGTCGTGGGCGGCGGCGAGCACATCTTTTCCGCCCCGCAGCACCAGCAACTCGAAGCCCTCGACGTCGATCTTCACCAGATCGGGCGCGCGGCCGGCCTTGGCGACCAGGGCGTCCAGCGTCACGGTCGGCACCTGGATCTGCTGGGGCGTGCCGCGGAACTGAGCGATGCGCTCGGCCGAGACCCGGAAGCCCGACATCGCCGCGTGTTGCGGGAAATACTCGAAGGAGGCCGAACCGTCATGGACGTCGGAGACCGCCGCGGCGACGACTTCCACGCGTTCCAGCAGGCCGTTGGCCTCGAGATTGTCGGTCAACAGGGTGCGAATGACGGGGTGGGGTTCGATCGCCAAGATCGAACCTTCGGCGCCGACCAGGTTGGAGGCGAGCAGCGTATGGACGCCGATATTGGCGCCGACGTCGATGTAGAATCCGCCGGTGTGGAGCAGTTTCCGCAGCAAATCCCGAACCGGGCGTTCCCACTCTCCGTGTTCGACGAGATGCAAAGCCATGAAGGGTTCGCTGCTGTCGAGGTACAGTCGATGACCATCGACGGTATGCATGAATATGCGGCCACCTTCGGGCCAATGAATGGGCGTGCGAAGATGAAGTTGGTTGAGTTTAACATCAATATAATGGCGCAGCTCCGCCATTATGCTTTGAGTAAAATCTTCGCGAAACAAGCGTTCGCGGGTCAGAGATTCCTCCAATTTGGCGACGACTTCAGCGACAACTCCGCGCGTGAAGTCTTCGCGAGATTGGCGCTCGCGCGTCAAGGAATCGTCCAGCTTAGCGGCCAATGCAGCGCCCAAGCCATTGGAAAAATTGAAATTCAAGGAAATCTTCCCGAGACGCGGGCCGTGCAGGAATAGTTCGGCCATTGGTCTGGAACTTGTGCGTTCCTGAGCCAACGCCGTCAAGTAGCGACGGGAGCGGACCTGTCCCAAACGGTTCCCAAAAGGCCGACGCGAGTCGTTCTCGCTGGGGCTGCACCGCGCCGCTTGCTAAACACTCGCCATGCCCGATCCTCATCCTGCCCTGACCGCCGCCGAGAGCCTGGTCCTGACCCGTCGCGTGACGACTCTGTCAGTGGGCTGCGCGGCGATCCTGATCGTCATCAAGGGGACGGCCTGGCTGAGCGGCCACTCGGTGGCCATGCTGGCCTCGCTGGCCGATTCCGCCCTGGACCTGGTCGCCTCGCTGGTGACCTTCTACGCCGTGCGCTACGCCGCCGAGCCGCCGGACGCCGAGCACCGGTTCGGCCACGGCAAGGCCGAAGCCTTCGCCAGCCTCACCCAGGGCGGCCTGGTGTTCGCCTCGGCGGCCCTGATCGGCCAGGAGGCCATCCGCGCCCTGTTCAGGACCCAGCCGCCCGAGCACGGCGCGCTGGGGGTGGGGGTCATGGTCGTCTCGATCCTGCTGACCCTGGCGCTGATCCGCGCCCAGACCGAGGTGACCAAGAAGACCCGCTCGGTGGCGGTGTCGGGCGATCGCGCCCACTACGCCGCCGACCTGGGCTCCAACCTGGTGTCGCTGATCGGCATCGGCGCGGCCAGCCTGCTGCACCTGGCCTGGGTGGACGCCGCCGCCGGCCTGATCGTGGCGGCCTGGCTGCTGTGGGGGGCGATCGGGGTGTTCGGCGAGGCCGCCCATCAGCTGATGGACCACGAGCTGCCGCTGGAGGATCGCGAGAAGATCATCGCCCTGATGACCGCCGACCCCCGCGTGCTGGGCGTCCACCAGGTGCGCACGCGCGCTTCGGGTCCCTACATGCACGTCCAGGCTCATGTGGACCTGGATCCCAACCTGGTCCTGAGCGTCGCCCACGCGGTGCTGGTGGCGGCCGAGAACCGGGTTCTGGCGGCGTTTCCAGCCGCCGACATCCTGCTTCACCCCGATCCGCGCGGCGCGGCCGAACCGCATGGCGGGGCGTTCGGCGAGGCCCCGCCGCACTGAGCGCGCATTGTCGGGCTTGCCCGACGCGCTTCACGGGGCCAAATGGCGCTACTCCCTGTGACGTTGGAGCGACCGACCTGATGGACGACACCCTGGCCAAGCTGCCGCGAGCCTTTTCGGGCGCCACCGTGCTGGTGCTGGGCGACGTGATGCTGGACCGCTTCGTCTACGGCGCGGTCGACCGCATCTCGCCCGAGGCGCCGGTGCCGGTGATCACCGTCGAGCGCGAGACGGTGATGCTGGGCGGGGCCGGCAACGTGGCCCGCAACGTCGCGGCCCTGGGCGGCCGGGCGGTGCTGGTGGGCGTGGTCGGCGACGACGACGCCGGTCGGACGCTGGCCGGGCTGATCGACCGCGAGCCCAGCCTGGACTCGGCCCTGATCGTCGACCCCGCGCGCCGCACCACCGAAAAGACCCGCTACATCTCCGGCTCGCACCAGATGTTGCGCGCCGACCGCGAGGATCGCGGCGAGGCCGACGGCCGGGCCGTGCTGGCGGCGTACAACGCCCACCTGCGCGAGGTCGACGTGGTGGTGCTGTCCGACTACGCCAAGGGCGTGCTGACCCCCGTGGTGCTGAAGGCCGCGATCGCCGCGGCCAACGCCGCCGGCAAGCCGGTGATCGTCGATCCCAAGAGCCGCGACTTCACGCGCTATGACGGCGCGACCCTGATCAAGCCCAACCGCCGCGAGGCCGCCGAGGCCACCGGCGTGACCGGGGCCGGGGACGAGGCCGCCGCCGAGGCCGCCGACGCCATCCTGGCCGCCGCCCCCAACCTGGCCGCCGCCCTGATCACCCGAGGCGGGGCGGGCATGACCCTGGCCGTGCGCGGCGAGGCCCCCGTCCACCTGCCGGCCACGGCGCTGGAGGTGTTTGACGTCTCCGGCGCCGGCGACACCGTGGCCGCGACCCTGGCGCTCGCCTTAGCGCGCGGTGCGCGTCCGCTGGACGCGGCCCGGCTGGCCAATCTGGCGGCCGGCCTGGTGGTGGCCAAGCTGGGCACCGACGTGGTCACCGCCGACGAACTGGTCGGCCTGGCCCACGGCGAGCACGCCGATCCGGCCGCCGACAAGATCGCCGACCTCGAGGGAGCCCTGGCCATCGTCGCCGGCTGGCGGGCGCGCGGCCTGAAGGTCGGCTTCACCAACGGCTGCTTCGACCTGCTGCACCCCGGCCACGTTTCCTTGCTGACCCAGGCCAAGGCCGCCTGCGACCGGCTGATCGTCGGCCTCAACACCGACGCCTCGGTCCAGCGCCTGAAGGGCCCGACCCGGCCGGTGCAGAAGGAGACCGGCCGCGCCACCGTCCTGGCCTCGCTGTCGGCGGTGGACCTGGTGGTGCTGTTCGACGAACAGACGCCGCTGACCCTGATCAAGGCGTTTCGTCCCGACGTGCTGGTCAAGGGCGCCGACTATACGATCGAGACCGTGGTCGGCTCCGATGTCGTGTTGGGCTACGGCGGCAAGGTGCTGCTGGCCCAGCTGAAGGCCGGCCAGAGCACCACCAACCTGATCGGCCGCATGAACGCCAAAGCTTGAGTGCAAGTGTCGGCGCCGCGCCTTGTCAGCGGCCCAAATTTCGTCGCGAACTCGACCGAAGACCGATGTTCGGCAAGTTCTTGTTAAACAAAACGGCGCATCGATCGAACGATGCAGCCTGAATGCGCGTGGGCATGAGCGTCGAGCGAACCCTTCACCACTTTCCCCTGGACCCGGCCTCGCGCCAGGTGCGTCTGGCCCTGGGCGAGAAGCGCCTGCCGTTCGTCGAGGTGCAGGTGCGCTATTGGGAAGGGCCGGAGGAATTCCTCAAGCTCAATCCGTCGGGCGTGCCGCCGGTGCTGGTCGAGACCAAGAACCAGCGCACCACGGTGATCGCCGAAACCCGCGCCATCCTCGAGCACATCGAAGAGCAGGATCCCGAGCCCGCCCTGCTGGGCCGCGAGCCGGGCGAGCGGGCCGAGGCGCGCCGGCTGCTGCAATGGTTCGACCGCAAGTTCGACAACGAGGTCAACGGCTTCCTGCTGCACGAGAAGATGGAAAAGCGCCTGCTGCGGCTGGGCGCGCCGGACCTGTCGTCGCTGCGCCGTGGCCGCGACGCCCTGCGTCAGCACCTGGACTATATCGAAGGCCTGCTGAACACCCGCGACTGGCTGGCCGGCCGCCGCATGAGCCTGGCCGACTTCGCCGCCGCCGCTCACCTGTCGGTGATCGACTATTTCGGCGATGTGCCGTGGAAAGACTTCCCGACGACCAAGACCTGGTACATGAAGCTCAAGTCCAGGCCCGCCTTCCGACCCATCCTGGCCGATCGCTGGCCGGGCCTGGCGCCGGTCGCGCACTATGACGATCTCGACTTCTAGCCACGCCGACGCCGCCCTCCGCGACGAAATCCGCGCCGAGGCCCTGCGGCTGGGTTTCGACGCCTGCGGTTTCGCCAGCGCGTCGGACGCCTGGCCCAACGGCGGCTGGCTGCGCGCGTTCGTCGCCGAGGGCTTCCACGGGGCCATGGGCTGGATGGAAGAGACGCTGGATCGCCGCGCCCACCCCACCGGCATGTGGACCGACGCCAAGACCGCGGTGATGCTGGGCGTCAACTACGGTCCCGAGCACGACCCGCTGATCGCCCTGGAGGACGGCTCGCGCGCGGCGATCTCGGTCTACGCCCAGGGCGACGACTATCACGAACTGATCAAGAAGCGGCTCAAGGCCCTGGCCCGCTGGATGCACGGCCGGTTCGGCGGCGAGGTGAAGGTGTTCGTCGACACCGCCCCGCTGATGGAAAAACCCCTGGCCCAGCGCGCAGGTCTGGGCTGGCAGGGCAAGCACACCAACCTGGTCTCGCGCCAGTTCGGCTCGTGGCTGTTCCTGGGCAGCGTGTTGACGACCCTGGACCTGCCGGCCGATCCGCCCGAGCGCGACCATTGCGGCTCGTGCAGCGCCTGCCTGGACATCTGCCCGACCAACGCCTTTCCCGGCCCCTACCAGCTGGATGCGCGGCGCTGCATCTCCTACCTGACCATCGAGCTGTCGGGCCCGATCCCGGTCGAGTTCCGCCCGGCCCTGGGCAACCGCATCTACGGCTGCGACGATTGTCTGGCCGCCTGCCCGTGGAACAAGTTCGCCAGTCTGTCGACCGAGATGGCCTTCCATGCCCGCGAGACGCTCAAGGGTCCGGCGTTGGCGGATTTGGCGGCGTTGGACGACCCGTCGTTCCGGGCTCTGTTTAGCAAGAGCCCGGTCAAGCGCATCGGCCGCGACCGCTTCGTGCGCAATGTGCTCTACGCGATCGGCAACAACGGCGACGCGGGGCTGATGGCCGCGGTGGAGCCGCTGCTGGC
>NZ_JBAPVS010000139.1:0-8314 GCF_049283275.1 Caulobacter sp.
CCTCGACCGCTGGCTGGCGGCGGCGGGCCTGGCCGACGGGGCGCCGAGGGCCACCGACGGCAATCTGGTCCAGGCGCGATCCCTGCGCGAGGCGCTCTACCGCCTGGCCCTGTCGCGCGCCGAAGGAACCGCTCTGCCCGACCCCGACCGCGAATTGCTCAACGGCTACGCCGGCCTGCCCGCCGCGTCGCTGCAACTGGGCGCCGACGGCCGCGCCCATCTGTCCGGCGATGTGCGGGGCCTGCTGGCGGAGCTGGCCCGCGAGGGCGTGTCGCTGCTGGGCGGCGACTTTTCCGACCGCATCCGCCAGTGCGAAGGCCCGCCCTGCGCGGTGCTGTTCGTCGACACCTCCCGCAAGGGCGACCGTCGCTGGTGCTCGATGAGCGCCTGCGGCAACAAGGCCAAGGTGGCGGAGTTTCGGAAGCGGGAGCGATCTCTCTAAATCCGCTCATCCCGGCGAATGTTTGGGGTCAAAGCGGCAACTGCACGGTGCTCTTCACCTCTTCCAGCACCGCATAGGTCCGCGTCTCGCGCACGCCCGGCATCTTGACCAGGATGTCGCCGAGGAAGTTGCGATAGGCCTCCATGTCGCGCACCCGGGCCTTGATCAGGTAGTCGAAGCCGCCGGCCACCATGTGGCATTCCAGGATCTCGGGCGCGCGGCGCACGGCCGCCCCGAACTCCTCGAACACGTCGCCGGTCGTGCGGTCCAGCACCACCTCCACGAAGATCAGCAGGGCGCGGTCGACCTTGGCCGGATCCAGCAGGGCCGCGTAACCGATGACGACCCCTCGCTCGCGCAGCCGCCGCACGCGGTCGAAGGTGGCGGCCGGCGACAGGTTGCAGCGCTTGGCCAGTTCGGCGTTGGTGATCCGGCCGTCGGCCTGCAGAACGCGCAGAAGCCGCCGATCGGTGTCGTCTAGAGCGGACATGGGATTTCCCAACCTTCACCGAAGATAATTCGGAAATTTATATCAATAAACAAAGCACCTTCACAAGAAGCAGGACTATACCCCCGATCGTCCTTAGCAAGCTCGGTCGCCACCTCCCCCCTCGGCGACCCTGTGAACTCGGAACCGCCTCCGCCATCCCCCGGCGGAGCGCAGATGCGGCGCCCTCCACCCCGTAGGCGTCGCATGAGAGCGGAAGGGACGCGCGACCTCCCCCCGTATCGCGTCCCTTCCCACCTCTCCCCTTCCCCATCATTGTCCTGGTCTGACGCTGGCGCTCCGGGCGTGCCCTCGCCTTTCGACAAGCTCAGGATGAGGACCATCTACAGGCCCGAGCGGTGGAAAAACCTCATCCTGAGCTTGTCGAAGGACGAGGTTTCCGCCTGAGGGTCTAATGTCGTCGCGACAGGCTGATACAGTCATGGAGCGAAACCGCGAAATTCCGCGCTTTGACCGAAGATCGTACAGGCTGGCAACGCAACAAACGAAGCACCTTCGAACAATCCGACGATATAGCGACGTTATACCTATAGCGAGGCGATCATGACCGATTGGGACTCCCTGGACGACGGCAAATATCGCGACGAGGCGGCGGTGATCGCCGACCTGCTGGCCGCCCGGCCTCTGAGCCGCGAAGACCGCGCCGCCGTCCGCGCCGAGGCCGAGGCCCTGGTGCGCGGCGCCCGCCGCAGCGTCCGCAAGCAGGGCGTGGTCGAAAGCTTCCTGCAGGAGTTCAGCCTCGGCACCCGCGAAGGCCTGGCGCTGATGTGCCTGGCCGAGGCCCTGCTGCGCACGCCCGACGACGACACCCGCGACAAGCTGATCGCCGAAAAGATCGGCTCGGCCGACTGGGCCAGCCACCTGGGCGGCAGCGACAGCCTGTTCGTCAACGCCTCGACCTGGGGCCTGATGCTGACCGGCAAGATCGTCGAGCCCGACGACCAAGCTCAGCGGGATTTGCCGGCGTTTATCAAAAAGATCGCCGGCCGTTTGGGCGAGCCGGTGATCCGCGCCGCCGTCGGCCAGGCCATCCGCATCATGGGCGAGCAGTTCGTGCTGGGCCGCACCATCGAGGCGGCCATCAAGCGCGCCGCCAACGACGGCGACATCTGCAGCTTCGACATGCTGGGCGAAGGCGCCCGCACCGCCGCCGACGCGGAGCGCTATGAAAAGTCCTATGCCGACGCCATCGAAACGGTCGGCAGGCTGTCGAACAAGGCGGGGCCTGAAGCCGGCCACGGCGTGTCGGTCAAGCTGTCGGCCCTGACCCCGCGCTATGAGGCCACGCAAGAGGCCCGCGTCTGGGACGAGCTCTATCCGCGCGTCCTGCGCCTGGCCAAGATCGCCGCCGAGCACGACCTGAACTTCACCATCGACGCCGAAGAGGCCGACCGCCTGGCGCTGTCGCTGAAGCTGCTGGACCGTCTCTGCCGCGAACCCGAGCTGGGCCAGTGGACCGGCCTGGGCCTGGCCGTCCAGGCCTATCAGAAGCGCTGCCCCGAGGTGATCAAGCGCCTGACGGCCCTGTCGCAGGAAACCGGCCGCCGCCTGATGGTCCGCCTGGTCAAGGGCGCCTACTGGGACAGCGAGATCAAGCGCGCCCAGGTCGCCGGCCGCCCGGACTATCCGGTCTACACCACCAAGCCCGCCACCGACCTGTCGTACCTGGTCTGCGCCAAGGCCCTGATCGAGGCCGCCCCGCACCTCTACGCCCAGTTCGCCACCCACAACGCCCACACCCTGGCCGCCGTGGTCCGGATGTCCAAGAACGCCGGCGTCAAGATCGAGCACCAGCGCCTGCACGGCATGGGCGAGGCGCTCTACACGGCCGCCGACGACCTCTATGACGGCGTGACCTTGCGGGCCTACGCCCCGGTGGGCGGTCACGAGGACCTGCTGCCCTATCTGGTCCGCCGCCTGCTGGAGAACGGCGCCAACACCTCGTTCGTCCATGCGCTGCTCGACGAGCGGGTGCCGGTCGAGAAGGTGGTGGTCGATCCGATCACCGCCGTCGAGGCCCATCCCGACCGCCACGCCAAGATCCCGACGCCGACCGACGTCTATGGCCCGCGACGCAAGAACAGCGCCGGCCTGGACCTGTCGATCAAGGCCGACCGCGACCGCCTGGCCGCCCACGTGGCCGAGCTGGACAAGCTGACCCTGTCGTCTGGGCCGCTGATCGGCGGCAAGCTGACGGCCGGCGCCCCGCCCATGCCGGTGCAGAGCCCGACCGACCAAAACCGCGTAGTGGGCGTGGTGTCCGAGGCCCAGCTGCCGCAGATCGACCAGGCCTTCAAGCTGGCCCGCGCCGCTCAGCCCGCCTGGGACCAGGCCGGCGGCCCCGCCCGCGCCGAGGTGCTGCGCGCCATGGGCGACGCCCTGGAGGCCAATCTCGAGCGCCTGTGCGCCATCCTGGCGCGTGAAGCAGGCAAGACCCTTCCGGACGCCATCGCCGAGGTGCGCGAGGCCGTCGATTTCTGCCGCTACTACGCCAAGCTGGCCGAAGAGCAGTTCACGCTGAGCGGCGAGGTCCTGACCGGTCCGGTCGGCGAGACCAACACCCTGCGCCTGGCCGGACGCGGCGTCTTTGTCTGCATCAGCCCGTGGAACTTCCCGCTGGCCATCTTCACCGGCCAGATCGCCGCCGCCCTGGCGGCCGGCAATGCGGTGCTGGCCAAACCGGCCGAGCAGACCCCGCTGATCGCCTACGAGGCCGTGAAACTGTACCACGCCGCCGGCCTGGACCACCGCCTGCTGGCCCTGCTGCCGGGCCGTGGCGAGACCGTCGGCGCGGCCCTGACCGCCCACGAGGGCCTGGACGGCGTGGCCTTCACCGGCGGCACCGACACCGCCTGGCGGATCAACCAAACCCTGGCCCAAAGGCAGGGCCCGATCGTCCCGTTCATCGCCGAGACCGGCGGGCTGAACGGCATGTTCGTCGACACCACCGCCCAGCGCGAGCAGGTGATCGACGACGTGATCCTGTCGGCCTTCGGCAGCGCCGGCCAGCGCTGTTCGGCCCTGCGCCTGCTGTTCCTGCCCAACGACACCGCCGACCACATCATCGAGGGCCTGAAGGGCGCGATGGACGCCCTGGTGATCGGCGACCCGGCCCTGGCCGTCACCGACGTCGGCCCGGTGATCGATCCCGAGGCCAAGGCGGCGCTGGACAAGCACCTGGTCCGCCTCAAGCACGAGGCCAAGGTGCTTCACACCCTGCCCGCGCCCGAGACGGGCACCTTCTTCGCCCCCGTGTTGGCCGAGATCCCGGCCGCCGACTTCCTGGAGCGCGAGGTGTTCGGCCCGGTGCTGCACGTGGTGCGTTACCAGCCCGAGGACCTGGAACAGGTAGCCGGCGCCCTGGCGAACCGCCGCTATGGCCTGACCCTGGGCGTCCACTCGCGGATCGAGAGCTTCGCGGCTGACGTCCAGCGCCTGGTCCCGGCCGGCAACTGCTACGTCAACCGCTCGATGACCGGCGCCGTGGTCGGCGTCCAGCCGTTCGGCGGCGAGGGTCTGTCGGGCACGGGCCCCAAGGCCGGCGGCCCCCACGCCCTGCTGCGCTACGCGGTCGAACGGGCGCTGAGCGTCAACATCACCGCCCAGGGCGGCGACCCGACGCTGCTGAATCTGTAGGACCGCGTCATGGGGCCGCCCCCGAAAGGCGGCCCCATGGGCGTCATCGCCGCGCGTTAGAGCTTGCCCTCGGCGAGCAGCGCGCGGCTAGGCGTGCGCCCATTGGGCGGCGAAATCGCGATAGGCGTGCAGCGGGCGGCCAAGGATCCCCGTCAGACGCTCGACATCGCCGGCGTCGGGGATCATGCCGTCGCCGACGAAGCGCTCGGCCATCAGGCGCATCTCGTAGGCCATCCACTTGGGCATGAAGCCGGCCAGGTTCTGCTCGAAGGCGGAGGGATCATCGCCGCCATAGGCGATCGGGCGACCCAGGACCTCCGACCAGATCGCGGCCAAGGCCTGGCCGGTCAGCGTCTCGGGACCAACCAGGTTGATGATCTCGACCGTCGGCTTGCCCGAGTCCCGGTCGCGCCGGATCAGCTCGATCGCCGCGACCTCGGCGATGTCGCGGGTGTCGACCATCGCTAAGCCCTTGCCGCCGATCGGCATCGGATAGACGCCGTGGTTCAGGATCACGTCCTTGATCGTGACGTCGTTGTCGATGAAGTAGGTGGGACGCAGGATCGTGGCGCTGAAGCCCATCTGCTGGATCATCCGCTCGGCGCCGAACTTCACCGCGAAGTGCGGCACGTTCACGAAGCGGTCGGCATGGATCACCGACAGATAGACCACGCGCTCGACGCCCGCCTCGCGGGCGATGTTGAGGGCGATCAGCGCCTGGGTGAATTCGTCCCCAGCCACGGCGTTGAGCAGGAACAGGGAGGAGACGCCGGCGAACGCGGCGCGCAGGGCGTCAATATCCAGCATCTCGCCTTTCGCCACATCGACGCCCGCCGGGAAATCGGCCTTGGCAGGATCGCGGACGAGGACGCGCACGTCGGCGCCGCGCTGCACCAGCTGTTCGACGACTTGGCGGCCGACTCTGCCGGTGGCGCCGGTAACGAGGATGGTCATGGGGGTCACTCCTTGGATTGAGCCGTTTGGCGTGCCTCCAATCTATTGATCCACAATTGCCCCAATAGACGCTATATCTGGACATACCGTCTCACTGGTGGAACACATGGACTTGCTCGCCCTCGCCGACTTCAATCTGGTGGCTCGACATGAGGGGTTCGGACGCGCCGCGCGCGCCGCCGCGCGCCCCAAGGCGACGCTGTCGCGCCGGGTCGCGGAACTGGAGGCCGGCCTCAATCTGCGCCTGTTCGAGCGCGGCGGACGCGTGCTGAAGCTGACCGAGGAGGGACGGGCCCTCTACGAGCGAACGGCGGCGCTGCTGACGGAACTGGACGAGACGGCCAGCGAGATCGCCTCGGGCGGCCATGCCCCTCGGGGCCGGCTGCGGATCAGCGCGCCGCTGCTGTTCTCGCAGACCGCCATGGGCAAGCTGGCGGCCGGGTTCGCGCTGAAATATCCGCAGGTCCAGCTGGAAGTGACGACCGAGGACCGGCCCGTCGACATGGTGGAGGAAGGCTACGACCTGGTGATCCGGGTCAATCCGGATCCGGACCAGAACCTGGTCGGGCGCATCTTCCTGCGCGATCGGCTGGTCGCCGTGGCCGCCCCCGGTCTCGCCCGTCCGTCCGGCGACCAGACCGTGCCCGCCGTCGTGCGCGGAGGCGGCGACCATGCCGCGGACTGGGAGGTGACGCTGCCGACCGGGCGATCACGCCTCGCGGTCGCGCCGGTCTTGCGCCTGTCGTCGATGATCATGGTCCGCGACGCGGTTCGTGCCGGCGCGGGCGTTGCCCGGTTGCCCATCTCTCTCGTCAGTCATGACCTGGCGTCCGGCGCCTTGGTTCATTGGGGCGACGTCGAAGGACCCGAAATCGCGCTGTGGACGCTCTATCCCTCGCGGCGGCTGCTCAGCGCTCGGGTGTCGGCCTTCCTGGCGTTCCTGAAGGAGGCCTTTCCCATGGGGACGCCCGATGAGCTGGCGGCCTTCGTCGCGCCGTGATGGCGCGTAGCGTCTGAAATTCGTTTTACTTAATCTCCTCCTAGAAGCCGCCGCCCTCCTTTAGGCTGCGCTAAACACGGGAGGCCGACATGCTGTCCAGACGCCATCTGCTGGTCGCGGGCGCCGCCGCCCTGGCCGCCGGCCAAGCCCGGGCCGCGCCGCCGTCGACCTTCGTCACCGTCCGCGACGGCCGCCTCAGCCTGGACGGCAAGCCCTATCGCTTCGTGGGCGCCAACCTCTGGTACGCGGCCTGGCTGGGCTCGCCGGGGGCGGGGGGCGACACCGCGCGGCTGGGGCGCGAGCTGGACCGACTGAAGACCCTGGGGGTCACCAACCTGCGCATCCTGGGCGCGGGTGAAAAATCGCCGGCCAAGGTGGCGATCGATCCCACCTTTCGCGGCCCCGGCGAGGACTACAACCAGGACCTGCTGGAGGGTCTGGACGTGGCGCTCGCCGAAATGGCGAAGCGGGGCATGAAGGCGGTGATCTACGTCAACAACTTCTGGGACTGGTCGGGCGGCATGCCGGCCTATCTGCGCTGGACCGGCAACGGAGCGTGGTTCCAGCAGGGCGACCCGGCCCACCCGTGGCCGCAGTTCGCCGACTATTCCGCCCGTTTCTACGGCGACGCCAAGGCCCAAGCCCTCTTCCAGCATTACCTGCGCGCCCTGGTCGGCCGCGTCAGCAGCGTCACCGGCAAGCCCTATCGCGACGACCCGACGATCATGGCCTGGCAGCTGGCCAACGAGCCGCGACCGGGCGGCAGCGAGGCGTTCGGCGCGCCGAACCTGCCCACCTACTATCGCTGGATCGCCGAGACCTCGGCCCTGATCAAGCAACTGGACCCGCACCATCTGGTGACCACCGGCAGCGAGGGCGCCAAGGGCTGCCTCGAGCGCGAGGCCTGCGTGGTCGAGGCCCACAAACCGGCCAGCATCGACTATCTGACCCTGCACGTCTGGCCCAACAACTGGGGCTGGATCGACCCCAGGAACCAGCCCGCGACCTATGGCGCCGGCGAGGCCAAGTGCCGCGACTACATCACCCGGCACGTCGCCATCGCCAGAACCATGGGCAAGCCGCTGGTGATCGAGGAGTTCGGCCTGGTCCGCGACGACCGCGCCTTCGCGCCAGGCAGCGCCGCCACCGACCGCGACCGGTTCTACGGCATGATGTTTGGCCTGGTGGAAGCCGACATGAAGGCCGGCGGCCCCCTGGCCGGGACCAACTTCTGGGCCTGGAACGGCGAGGGCCGCGCCCAGCACGCCGACGCCTGGTTCAAGATGGGCGACAAGGCCTATGCCGGCGACCCGCCGCAAGAGGAGCAGGGGCTGTACGGGGTGTTCGACGCCGACGCCTCGACGCTGGCCGTGGTGCGGGCCCACGCGAAGGCGGTGGCGGCGTTTTAACACCCTCTCCCGGCGGGAGAGGGAGGGACCCGCGCTCGAAGAGCGTGGGAGGGAGAGGGATTACACCTTCGCCGCTTTCTCGCTGACGCCCTGCCGGCACGCCGTCGAACTCAGAACCCCCTCACCCTCCCAAGCTTCGCTTGGGTCCCTCCCTCTCCCCATGGGAGAGGGTTTCACGCTGCAAAAAAGTGGTTGTTACCGGTGTCATGATCCGTGATAGCGATTCCGTCGAGCGCGAGCCCAACCGCGCCGGAGGAAGCTCATGGATCACCTGCCTATCGATCGCCGCGGCTTGATCGCCGGCGCGGGCGCGGCGCTCGCCCTGGCCTCGACCCCGGCCCTGGCCGCCAAGCCCGGCCCGGTCG
>NZ_JBAPVS010000140.1:0-6132 GCF_049283275.1 Caulobacter sp.
GAGGGGGATTGCTGAGTCGGCGGGTGAAACCCCCTCCGGCCCTCCGGGCCACCTCCCCCAAGAGGGGAGGATCTAGTGCGAACTACCGCAAGAACGCTCGCCCCGCCGCGAAGTCCCCCACCTCCACATAGGCCCGCCGCACCACGTCCGCGCCGTCGCGGCCGGCGAACACGAACTCGATGGTGGCGGCCTCACGCGGGTCCAACCGGCTCATGGCGTCAGCCGCCTCGCGCGGAAAACGGAACGACAGGCCCGTCTTGGCGCCGATCGGCAGCAAGGTGACGGGCGCCATGTCGCGGGTTTCGGCCCCGAACACCCGGCTGGCGTTGCGCGGCGCGGCGTTGGCGGCCAAGCCCTTGGCGTTGCCGGCGTTGAGATACGGCCCCTGGGTGCGCAGGGTGTCGCGCAGGATCAGGCGGGCGGCGTAGGGCTGGGCGTTGTCGGCGAAGGTCGCCACCGCCAGCATGTCATTGGCCCGGCCCGACAGGCCGAACATCAACCGGTCGCGTCCGAACCCGACCGGTTGTGACAGTCGCCAGAGCGGGATGGTCGCCGAGACCGAACGGTCGGCCTGCCAGGTCGCGCGGTCGCCGGGATAGGTCGTCCGCAGCATGGTTGAATAGCCGTCGAAGGCCTTACGCACACGGCCGGCGGCGGTCTGCAGGTCCGCAGAGTCACAGGCCGCCGCCCCGGCCTTGGCCCGAGCCCGCTGCTCGACGGCCTGGACCTGGACCTCGCTGGCGCCCGAACGCAGGGCCGCGCCGCGCGCCTGAGCGCGGGCCGCGTCCAGCGCCGAGCCCACGGCGGGCTTGAACAGCCGGCAGCGGGCGTCGGCCGAGGTCATCAGCGTGCGCTCATAGAGCTGGTCGGCGGCGGTGGCGGCATGGGCCTGACCCGACGCGCCGATCCCGGCGGTCGCGACGAAAATCCCTAGCCACCGCGCCGTCACGACTCCAAAGGTCTTTCTTGACGTCATAGTCTCGTATTCTGCGAGAGCGGTTCAGCAGGCAGCCTTAGGGCGCCGAGGTTTCGGTTCAGTTAGCGATGCTACTTTCCACGGATATCTGGGTCGGCGCGTTGATCCGCCGCGCCGAACTGGGCGGCGCCTTCGCCATGGTGGCCCGCAAGGGCGATCCACGGGCCGGGGCGGTTCTGGTCAAGGCCGTCGACCGCCGCGCCAACACCGCCAAGCTCTACAGCGAAGCCACGCGCGGCGACGGCGAACGCTTCTGGATGCAGCCGGTCCGTTCCGACTTCGAGCCGGACCTCGACGCCTATGCCGAACGCGCCGCGCGGATCGATCCGGATATCTGGGTGGTCGAGATCGAGGACCGGGAGGGGCGGCACTTCCTGACGGAGCCTGTGGAGGCCGATCCGGCCTGACGCCCCCTCCGTCGGGCTTCGCCCGCCACCTCACCCGTGAAGCGGGGGAGGTGGCATGGCGGGTCCCGCCGTTTCTACTCCCGCCGAAACGTCGCCACCAGCACGTCGCGCCGCGCCGGAGCGCCCGCGACCAGCGGGTGGATCGCGGTCACCCCGTGCATCACGCGGTGGTCGTCGAGGAACACCGTGTCGCGAGGCTGCTCCAGGGTGAAGGCCCCCAGCCGGGCGCCGTCGGGGGTGAAGATGTCGGTGACCCCGCTGGCGACGTTGTGGCGCTCGACCAGCATGACGATCACCCAGTCCACCCCGTCGCGGTGCGCGCCCTCGGGCGTGGGCAGGCCGGCTTCGCCGTCGCCGGCCTCGATGCGGAACTGGTGCAGCTCCACGTGCCAGCGGGCGGGCGGGTCGACCGTCAGGGGGTGGAACAGGGCCAGGCCCGTCGCCAGCAGGCCCTGCGTCACCGGATGGCGGGCGATCGTGTCCAGCACGGGCTCGAACCAGCGCTGCACCCCGCCGTTGAGGCCGTTGTAGTCACGGCTCTGATAGTGCGGCTGGTGCGGCTTGCGAACGACGCTGTCGGGCGAGGCCGAGAAGGCCGCGAAACGCCGCCGACGATAGCGGCCGCCGTCGGCCATGAAACGGTCCAGGCCCAGGTCGTTCCAGCTTTCGGCGAAGACGTCCCATTCGGCCACGGCCTCCGGGCCGAGCAGGGCGTCGGTGTCTTCGGGAAGGACGCGGCGGAAGCCGGTGTCGCCCAGGGCGGCGGCGATGTCGCGCGTCAGAAGTCCGGACGAGGTCATGTGGGGCGGGATCAAGCGGCGCCTCCGCGGGAACGAGGCCTCCACATGGGGCGCCCGGGCGCTCGCGCCAAGCCTCGGTCCTGTACCAGCGTCTTGTCCAGAAATCCCATTTCAAACACCGTTAACCCTGATCCTAAACCGGAACGAAAGCTCGATGCGGCACCTTGACGCACGTCTCTCATCCGCCGCCGCCAGGCCTCAGCAAGGTTCCGATGCTCTTCCTGCTCAACGACGTCGTCCTCAGCGTTGACACGGACGAACTGGCCCTGCCGCTCGCCCCAGATCTTTTCGCGAAGGTGTCGCTGACCTACGTCACCAAGCTGGGCCAGGAGCTGTACGCCGCCGAACCGCTGCTGCATCTCAAGGATCCTGAAAAGGCTCAGCGCCTGGCCGCCCTGATCATGGCCAAGGCCCCGGACGTCAATGCGGCCCTGTTCATCGCTCCGTCGCGCGGTTGCCTGGTCGAGCACGTGCAGGCGCGCTACGCGCAGCTCAGTTTCGAAGTCATGGGATCGCTGTTCCAGCAGCAGAAGCTGGGCTCGCTGACCAATGTGGAAGCCGACCGTCAGGTCTGGCGGCGTCTAGCGGCCTGACCGCCACGCCTGGAAGCGAGTTTCCGGCCGAAAGACCTGGGTCGCCTAACGGAACAGGCCGACCAGGCTGAACAGCCAGCTCAGGATCACCGCCACCAACACCAGGCCGACAACCGCCACGCCGAAGCACAGGGCGTTGCCTTGGGGGGTGCAGACGCCGCGCTGGTGGCGCGGTTCGTGGACCATAGCCATTGTCGTTTCCTCGTTCGCGGCCGCCCCTCTGTGTGGGCAGGTCCGAAGTAGCGTCAGCATGACTCTAAAACCCCGAACTGACTAGGGCTATTCCTGCGTTTTCGTAGGTCGGGTACGGGGCCAGATGTCGCACCGCCCGCGCTGCGCCGCGCCCGCGCGGCGTCGGCAGAGGGTGACAAGGCGGCCCGGTGGCGCTAACCCCCGGGGATGAGCACCTCCCTCGCCCTCGAGGCCGCCCGTCGGCGCACCTTCGCGATCATCAGCCACCCCGACGCCGGCAAGACCACCCTGACCGAGAACCTGCTGCTGGCCGGCGGCGCGATCCGCGCGGCCGGGGCCGTGCGGGCCCGCGGCGCGGCGCGTCGCACCCAGTCCGACTGGATGAAGATCGAGCGCGAGCGCGGGATCTCCGTGTCGGCGTCGGTCATGACGTTCGACCACGACGGCCTGATGTTCAACCTGCTGGACACCCCGGGCCACGAGGACTTCTCGGAAGACACCTACCGCACCCTGACGGCCGCCGACGCGGCGATCATGGTGCTGGACGCCGCCAAGGGCATCGAGCCCCAGACCCTGAAGCTGTTCGAGGTGTGCCGCCTGCGGGACATTCCGATCATCACCTTCATCAACAAGATGGACCGCGAGGCCCAGGACCCGTTCGAGCTGCTGGACGAGGTGTCGTCGAAGCTGGCCCTGGACCCCGCGCCGCTCTACTGGCCGGCCGGTTCGGGCGGTCGCTTCAAGGGCATGCTGGACCTGCGCGGCCAGAAGTTCATCCCCTACGCCAAGAAGAGCTCGACCGACGACGAGGGTCATCCCGATCCGGTGGCCCTGAACTCAAACGCCATCAGCCGCTTCCTTGACCCCGAAGAGCAGGCCGAGGTGGAGGAGGGCGCCATGCTGGTGTCCGAGGCCGCCAAGCCGTTCGACGTGCAATCGTTCCTCGAAGGCCACATGACGCCGGTGTTCTTCGGCTCGGCCCTGCGCCATTTCGGGGTCAACGAACTGCTGGCCGGCATCGGCAGCTACGCGCCGCCGCCGCATCCGGCCAAGGTCAACAAGGGCGGCGTCGACACCCACGTGGCCCCCGGCGACCCCGAGGTCTCGGGCTTCGTGTTCAAGGTCCAGGCCAACATGGACCCCAATCACCGCGACCGGATCGCCTTCCTGCGCCTGACCAGCGGCCGCTTCACCCGCGGCATGAAGCTGAAGGCCCAGAACACCGGCAAGGCCATGAGCGTCAACGCGCCGATCATGTTCTTCGCCTCCGACCGCGAACTGGCCGAGGACGCCTTCGCCGGCGACGTGATCGGCATCCCCAACCACGGCGTGCTGCGCGTGGGCGACAGCCTGTCGGAGAGCGGGACCCTGCGCTTCGCCGGCCTGCCCAACTTCGCCCCGGAAATCCTGCGCCGCGTGCGGGTCAAGGATCCGCTGAAGGCCAAGCACCTGAAGAAGGCGCTGGAAGGCCTGGCCGAGGAAGGCGTGACCCAGCTGTTCCGCCCGATGATCGGCAGCTCCGACTTCATCGTCGGCGCCGTGGGCCAGCTGCAGTTCGAGGTCATGGCCGACCGCCTGGCCAACGAATACGCCCTGGACTGCATCTTCGAGGCCGCCCCCTACGCCGAGGCCCGCTGGATCACCGGCGAGCGCGCCGATGTCGAGGACTTCATCAACAAGCACCGCTCGGCCATGGCCCACGACATCGACGAGCAGCCGGTGTTCCTGGGCAAGTCGAGCTGGGAAATCGGCTATGTCGCCGAACGCTTCCCCAAGGTGCGGTTCGAGCGGACCAAGGAACGGGGTTAGGCGCGTCCGGCGTCGCCTTCGACTTTTCTCGGCCCCCAGGATGCGGCTAGGAGAGAAGACGGAACCTGGAGACTGCGCATGTCCGCCGACGCCCCGCTCGCCATCGGTCTGGTCGCCCACGACGACAAGAAGGCGGCCCTGGTCGATTGGGCCATGGCGCACCAGGCGTTCCTGGCCCGGCACAGACTCTACGCCACCGGCACTACGGGCGGACGCATCCTCCAGGCGCTGCCGGATCTGGACCTGACCCGCCTGAAGAGCGGCCCGCTGGGCGGCGACCAGCAGCTGGGCGCCTTGCTGGCCGAAGGGCGGCTGGACATGCTCGTGTTCTTCGTCGACCCGCTGTCGCCCCAGCCGCATGACGTCGACGTCAAGGCGCTGATCCGCATGGCGACCCTGGCCGACGTCCCGTTCGCCTGCAACCCGGCGACGGCCGACCTGATCGTGGCGGGGCGTTAGCCGGCTTCCACTAGCCCGGGAACTTCAGCAGGTTCGGCCTCGGGATCGCGGCCTTGAACGTGCCGCGGGTCTTGGCGGTGTCGAGCCCGAAGTCGGCCCAGGCGCGCAGGAAGCCGGCGGCGGGCGTGGCGTCGGACAGCGGCGACAGGACCAGCACGGGGCGGGCGGCCAGCAACTTGCGGGCTTCGGCCCAGGCTTCGGGCTCGGCCGTGGCGTAGGCGCCGTCGCTTGCCACCAGCTCGGCGGCCAGGGCCGGGTCGGCGAAGTGCAGCGTCACGGCGGTGTCGGTCGGCAGGTCGGCCAAGGCGGTCAGGGCCTCGATCACCCCGGTCAGCACCATCTTGGCCCCGTTGACCCGGCGCTCGCCGCCGGCCGCGCCGGCCAGCGTCCCGTCGGCGTTGCGGCGCACATGGGCCCAGCCGCCATAACCGGGATCGGGTTTGCAGAGCGAGGCGGTCCAGAGGTCGACGGAAGCGGTCATGGCCCCTTGTTTAAAGGCGGGACCGAAAGCTGGCCAGAGGGGAGGGCGTTCGTGACGAACGCCGTTCTGCGAGGCATGCTCGCGTATCCACCGAGTCGGAGCCTGGCATGCTGGATCTCGTGCTCGCCATCCTGCACCACCTGCTGGTCCTGTCGCTGGCGGGCCTTCTCTTCGTGGAGAGGGTCTTGGCGAGGCCCGGCTTGGGCGGCTCGTCCTTGAGGATTCTGGTGAAGATGGACGCCGCCTACGGCGCGGCGGCGGGGCTGATCCTGGCGGTGGGGTTCTGCCGCGTCTATTGGGGCGCCAAGGGCGCGGCCTTCTATCTGGAGAATCCGCTGTTCTGGGCCAAGATCGCCGCCTTCGCGGTGGTCGGGCTGCTGTCGATCCTGCCGACGATCGTCATCCTGAGGTGGAG
>NZ_JBAPVS010000141.1:0-9963 GCF_049283275.1 Caulobacter sp.
GGGTAGAACGCCCTCATGATCCTCACCGCCGTCCTGGGCCTGGCCCCGATCATCGTCGTGCTGCTGGCCGTCTCGGCGCTGTTCTCGGCCGCCGAGACCTCGCTGACCGCCGCCAGCCGCGCCCGCATGCACCAGCTGGAACGCGACGGCGACAAGCCCGCCCAGCGGGTCAACAAGCTGCTCTCCGATCAGGAGACGATGATCGGCGCGGTGCTGCTGGGCAACAACCTGGTCAATATCCTGGCCTCGGCCCTGGCCACCCAGGTGCTGACCAAGGCCATTCCCGGCCCCTGGGGCGTGGCCGCCGCCACCGCCACCATGACCGTGCTGGTTTTGGTGTTCGCCGAGGTGCTGCCCAAGACCCTGGCCATCCTGCGCTCCGACGACGTCGCCCGCTTCCTGTCGGCCCCGACCCTGCTGGTGGTGCGGCTGTTCGGCCCGATCATCTACGCCATCCAGTGGGTGGTGCGCCGCACCCTGCGGCTGTTCGGCGTGCGGCTGGACATGGCCGTCGACGTGCTGGCCGCCCACGAGGAGATCCGCGGCGCGGTCGAGTACCACCACTCCGAAGGCCTGGTGGAGAGCGGCGACCGGCGCATGCTGGGCGGGGTGCTGGACCTGTCGGACATGGACGTGTCGGAGATCATGGTCCACCGCAAGTCGATCACCCTGATCGACGCCGACCTGCCGATCCGCGAGCTGGTGGCCGAGGCCCTGGAGGCCCAGCACACCCGCATCCCGCTCTATCGCGAGAACCCCGACAACATCGTCGGCGTGCTGCACGCCCGCGACCTGCTGCGGGCCCTGGCCGCCGCCAACGGGGCGATCGACGATATCGACGTGGCGACCATCCAGCGCGAGCCATGGTTCATCCCCGACACCACCAACCTCAAGGACCAGCTCAACGCCTTCCTCAAGCGCCGCAGCCACTTCGCCCTGGTGGTCGACGAGTACGGCGCCCTGCAGGGCCTGGTGACCCTGGAGGACATCCTCGAGGAGATCGTCGGCGAGATCGAGGACGAACACGACACCAAGGTCGAGGGCCTGCGCCAGCAGGCCGACGGCTCGGTGCATGTCGACGGCCACGTGACCGTGCGCGACCTGAACCGGGCCATGGACTGGCGCCTGCCCGAGGGCGAGGCGGTGACGATCGCCGGCTTGGTCATCCACGAGGCCCAGACCATTCCGGAGCCCGGCCAGATCTTCATCTTCCACCACCACCGCTTCCAGGTGCTGCGCCGCCAGCGCAACCAGGTGACCGGCCTGCGGATCAGCGGACGCCTGGACGAGAGCGTCCGCTGATCGCCGCCGTCCGACGCAAGGATAAGCTTGGGGGAACCATAAGCTTGACGGCGCGTTGGTGAGCGCGTCCGATAGATGGCCCGAAGATGGGACGGCTCGGGAGGGGATCAAAGGCTTGGTCAAGGCGATGGGCCGCGCCGAAGAGGACGGGTTCGAGGGCCTTGTCGCCCGCCTCGCGAAGGCCGAACAGGCCTTGGCCGAGGTTCTGCGCCGTTCGCCCGCCAAACTCCAAGCTGACGGCGGTCGTGGGCATGGCCATTCACGACGGGGCGGCCTGCCGGTCACGCCGCCGAAGCGCCCGAGGTTTGGCTCGCGCGTGCTCGAAAAGGGCCTGGCGGGCGAACTGTCCGCCGAAATCAGCCTGGCCTATGATAGTCTTGGCCTCATATGCACCATGAGGTTGCCGATCCGTGCTCTGGAGCCCTGAACAATGAAGACCCTCGCCGCCCTTAAGGTTCTGGTGGTCGAAGACGAGGCGCTGGTCTCCATGTTGGTGGAGGACATGCTCAGCGATCTGGGCTGCATCGTCGTCGGCCCCGCCGCCGAACTCGAGGAAGCCATGCGCCTGGCCGGCAGCGCCGACATCGACGCCGCCCTGCTGGACGTCAATCTGGGGGGACGTCCGATCTTTCCGGTCGCCGACGCTCTGCGCGAACGCGGCGTGCCGTTCGCCTTCGCCAGCGGCTATGGCGAGGCCGGCCTCTCGGAGGGCCACAAGGGCGCGACCGTGCTGCAGAAGCCGTTCCGCGAAGCCGACCTGCGCAGGGTGCTGGAAGGCCTGGCCGCCCAGGTGGTCTAGTCCAGGTCCTTCGGTCCGAACGAGTCGGGCAAAAGGCTCCAGAACGGCGTGCGGCGCGTCGCCTTGCCGCCCTGGACCGAAACGATCTCGCAGGCGTCGGTCGCGAATTCGGCGATGCGCTGGCGGCAGGCGCCGCATGGCCGGACCACCGCGTCCGAGCCGGCGGCGATCAGCACCTTGACGATCCCGCGCCCGCCGGCCGTGACCATCGCCCCGATGGCGGTCTGTTCGGCGCAGGTGCCGGACGGATAGGCGGCGTTCTCGACATTGACCCCCAGGTGGGCGCGGCCGTCCTCGTCGATGACCGCGGCGGCCACCGTGAAGTTCGAATATCGGGCGTAGGATCGCGCCAGAAGGGCCGGCAAGGCGGCGGCCAGCTCATCTTCGGTCGAAGACGAGAGGGAAGCAGAAAGAATTTCGCGCGCGCTCATGCCGTGATTTCCCCTCCGGCGGGGTCGCGCCGGGTGGAGAGGCAATCAGCCGCGGGCCCGGCTTGCAAGTCCGATTTCGCGCCCGGCGATCAAGCTTCGCCCGGCGCCTTGGCGACGATCGAAAGGGCGTGCACCGGCCCCGCCATTTCCTCGGCAAGCGCTTGGAAAATCAGGCGTTGGCGGGCCACGCGGGCCTTGCCGGCAAAGGCCTGGGCCTCGATCAGCAGGTTGAAGTGGCTCTCCCCGCCCTCGCGGTGTCCGGCATGGCCGTGGTGGCGGTCGCTGTCGTCGACGACCTCCAGCCTGGTGGGCGAAAAGGCGGTGGTCAATTTGGCGGCGATGGCATCGGCGACGGCGCCCATGATGGCTTCCTTGCTTGTCAATCCTTGAACGGAAATAGCTGCGGCTTACTCTAAGCGCCATGAGCGCCGACTTCGAATATCGCCCCAAGTTTTTCGACATCCGTGTCCGACCCCCGAAATCACCGGAGGAAGCCGCGCGGGAGAACGACGTCTTCGCCCTGAAGCCGGGCGAAGTGCGCTGCGATCACCCCGAATGCCGCTCGGCCGCCACGGCCAAGGCGCCCAAGTCGCGCGACATGCCGGGGGTCTACTACAATTTCTGCCAACGGCACGCGGCCGAGTACAACAAGAACTGGAACTTCTACGCCGGCATGAGCGAGGGCCAGATCCGCTCGCAGCAGGAGCAGGAGAAGATGACCGGCGGCCGGCCGACCTGGTCGATGAAGGCTGATTCGCGCTCGCGCGAGGCCGCCGCCGCCGCCGCCCGCGACGCCCGCCACCTGAACGACCCGTTCGGCCTGTTCCGCGCCCAGCAGCGCAAGGCCGAGTCGGCGACCGCCGGCCGCGCCCTGGGCAAGCTGGAGCGCCAGGCTCTGGCCGACCTGGATCTGGAAGCCGGCGCCGACGGCGCGGCCATCCGCGCCAAGTACAAGGACCTGCTCAAGCGCTGCCACCCCGACATGAACGGCGGCGATCGCAGCGCCGAGCACAAGCTCCAGCGCGTGATCAAGGCCTACAAGACCCTGCAGAAGTCGGGCTTGGCGAAGTAGCGGCCGGGCTTCGCCAAGCTCCCCGCACATGACTTAGGATTAACTGGCTCGCCGCCCCCTCGCCTGATCCTGTGACGCCATCCGTATGGGGGAGGTGACGTCATGGCGACCAGAATGATCGGCGTGGCGGCCCTGTTGACGACCCTCGCGCTTGGCGGCGCGGCCTGGGCGGCCCCCGATGCGACGGCGCGGGCCGACACCCTGGTCCGGCGGGCGATGAGCGAGCGGCGCATTCCCGGCTTGCAGATCGCCATCGTGCAGAACGACCGGATCGTCATGTCCAGAGCCTATGGCCTGGCCGACCTCGCCGCCGGCGCCTCGGTGACGACCCGGACCATTTTTCCGCTGAACTCCATCACCAAGGCCTTCACGGGCGTGGCGGCCATGCGCGAGGTCGAGGCCGGGCGGCTGGACCTTTCCGCGCCGATCGGCGGCTATGTCGCCGACCTGCCCGAGGCCTGGCGCGGCGTAACGGTCGATCGACTGCTCAGCCACACCTCCGGCCTGCCCAATTTCGTCGACAACAATGCTGGCGGCGCGATCGACGAGGCCGCCGCGTGGACGGAAACCCTGGCCAAGCCAGTCCGCTTCGCGCCGGGCGAACGGTTCGACTACAGCCAGACCAACTACGCCCTGGTTCAGATGGCCATCAACGGCCTGCGCGGCCGTGCTGTCGACGCGACCTTGGCGGAGGAGCAGATCGCCTTGGCGAGCATGACTCGCACCGGCTATGGCGACAGCCGCGACGCCGGCCCAGAGCGGGTCGTTTCCTATGGCTACCAACGCAAGACGCCCGACCAGCCGGCGGTGCGCCGAGAGATCTTCACACCGTTGCATCGCGCCGCGTCGGGCATGAACAGCACAGCCGAGGACGTGGCGCTTTGGGCGATCGCCCTGCGACAAGGCCGACTTCTCGGGCCGGCGGCGCTGAAGACCCTGTGGACTCCGGTGGCCTACACCGACGGCAAGCTGGGCCAATGGGGCAGGGGGTGGCTGGTCATGGACCGTCCGGAGCACCGCACGGTCGGCATGACCGGCGGCAGCCGCTCGGCGGTCTACCTCTATCCCGACGATCGCGTGGCCGTGGTGATCCTGACCAACCTGGCCGGCGCGACGCCCGAGGACCTGATCGACGAGATCGCCCAAGCGTTCATCCCTGGCATGACCCTCTCGGGCGTTTCGGCCCTGCGCGCGGCCCTGGCGGACGAGGAAGACCGCGACCCGGCGGCGGCGGTGGCGCGGTTCGTGGCGAGCACGCCAAGCTTCACCGCGGCGGAGCATGAACTCAATGACTGGGGCTACCGCCTATTAGCCTTCGGCAAGCCGCGCACGGCCCTGGCCGTGCTGAAGCTGACGGCCGATCTCTACCCCGCCAGCGGCAACGCCTTTGACAGCCTGGCCGACGCCTACGCGGCGAACGGCGACAAGGTCGCGGCGACCGCCAACTACCGGCGCGCCCTCGCGCTTGATCCCGCCAATCGCAACGCCAGGCAACGGCTGGAAACGCTGGGCGCGAACTCGCCTTAGGCCGAGGGCTGGCCGTCAGCGTCCGGCCGGCGCCCGCCGCCCCACCGCTCCCACGCCCACGCCGCCATCCAGCAGGCCATGGCCCAGGCCGCGCCCAGGCTCCAGCCGGCCAGCACGTCGCTGGCCCAGTGGACGCCCAGATAGATCCGCGAGGCCCCGACCAGCACGCTGAGCAGCACCGCCGCCCCCAGGGCCAGGGCCTTGACCCGCTTGAGGGGCGCGAACCGGGCCGCCAGGGCGCCCAGGGTCAGGAACACCACGGCCGACAGCATGGCGTGGCCGGACGGGAAGCTGGGATTGGCCGCCTCGACGGCGCGATAGACCAGATCGGGCCGTTCACGCCCGAACAGTTGCTTGAGGCCCTGGCTGATCGCCACCCCGCCGCCGGCCCCGATCAGCACCACCAGGGCCTCGCTCCAGCGCCTCAGGCACAGCATCAGGGCGAAGGCCAGGGTCACGACCAGTCCCAGCACCGTGATCGAGCCCAGGGCGGTGACGTCGGCCGCCGCGACATGCAGCCATTTGGGCCCGATCAGGCTGTTGGGATCGCCCGGCAGCCGCAGGGCCTTGAGCACCGCCAGGTCGAAAGCGGCCGTATCGCCCTCGGCCACGTCCTCGGACAGGTCCAGGAACGCCAGGGCGCCGCCCGCCAGCACCAGCAGAGCGGCGACCGCGCCCAGCTCGTTTCGCGCCGCGGTCAGCAGGCGCGGCAAATCCCGGCGAAGTTGAAAGGGAGCCAAACGCATCATCGGCAAGTGAACGCACGAAAATCGATTCCGCGCCGCCAGTATTCTCAAGGCTCACCGAATGTTTCGCCGCTGAAACCCGATGAACCATTCCTGACCGGCGCCGTTCATCCCCGGTCCAAACCACACTCGCTAGTGTTGGACGATCGAAGAGGTTCGGCAGTGTCGGACTGCCACACAACAGGAAAGGACCTCGCCATGAAGCGTCTGATCATCACCACCCTGGCCGCCACTCTGCTGGCCGGCACGGCTTTGTCGGGCACGGCCATGGCCGCGGGCCAACGCCACGACGACCATCGCTATGACAGCCGCTACGATCAACGGGATCGCCGCGACTATGGTCACGATCGTCGCGACTACAGCCACGACCGCCGCGACGCCCGCCACGAATATCGTCACTGGCAGCGCGGCCAGCGCCTGGACGCCCGCTATCGCGACAATCGCTACTACGTCAGCGATTATCGCCGCCACGGCCTGCGCGCCCCGCCCCGCGGCTATCGCTGGCAGCGCGTGGACGACAGCTACATCCTGGCCGCCGTGGCCACCGGCCTGATCGCCTCGGTGATCATCGCCAACAACTAGGCCCTTCCTAAAGAGCCCTATCGAGCGCCCCGGACGGCTCCGCCGTCCGGGGCGTTTGCGTTTTTTCAAGCCGGAAAGGGCGCTCGCCCCTTCCCCTCCCCCACGTCAAGGCGGTAATCCACAAAGCATGCCCGACCTGACCGACAGCCACGCCGCCGATCCCCTGATCACCCTGGCCCCCGACAAGTGGGTCACGCTTCGCGACGCGTTCGGCGTCGACAGCGACATGAAGGTTCCGTATTTCAGCCACAAGGACAGCCACGTCCCTGAGCTCGACACGGCCTACAAGTTCGATCCGCAGACCACCAAGGCGATCTGCGCCGGCTTCGCCCACGATCGCCGGGTGATGGTCCAGGGCTATCACGGCACCGGCAAGTCGACCCACATCGAGCAGATCGCCGCCCGGCTGAACTGGCCGCTGGTGCGGGTGAACCTCGACAGCCACGTCTCGCGCATCGATCTGGTCGGCAAGGACGCCATCGTCCTGAAGGACGGCAAGCAGGTCACCGAATTCCGCGAAGGCATCCTGCCGTGGGCCCTGCAGCGCCCGATCGCCCTGGTGTTCGACGAATACGACGCCGGCCGTCCGGACGTGATGTTCGTCATCCAGCGCGTGCTGGAGGCCGGCGGCAAGCTGACCCTGCTCGACCAGAACCGGGTGATCCGCGCCAATCCCTATTTCCGGCTGTTCTCGACGACCAACACCATCGGCCTGGGCGACACCACGGGGCTCTATCACGGCACCCAGCAGATCAACCAAGGCCAGATGGACCGCTGGAGCATCGTCACGACGCTGAACTACCTCGACCACGACGTCGAGGCCGGCATCGTCCTGGCCAAGAACCCGTCCTACGACACGCCCGAGGGCAAGCGCACGATCGCCGCCATGGTCCGCGTCGCCGACATGACCCGCAACGCCTTCATGAACGGCGACATCTCCACCGTCATGAGCCCGCGCACCGTGATCACCTGGGCCCAGAACGCCGAGATCTTCGACAAGGACATCGGCCTGGCGTTCAGGCTGACCTTCCTGAACAAGTGCGACGAACTGGAACGCCCGACCGTGGCCGAGTTCTTCCAGCGGGCGTTCGGGACGGATCTGCCCGAGAGCGCGGCGCGGGTGAAGGTGGCCTGATTGCCCGCTGAAGGGCCGAAAAAGCATCACTACGTGCCTCAAACCTACTTGAGGGCATTTTCCGATGCTACCGGGCGCCTCTATTCGTACAGGAAAGACGATCCAGGCAATCCGCACCTAACGCACATTCGAAATGTTGCAGCCGAAAATTACTACTATGCCCAGCCCACACCAGATGGCGGTCGAAATCTCGATGCGCTTGAAAAGGCCTTCGGCGAGATCGAATCCGGGTGGCCCGAGATCGTTGCTATACTCAGCAAAGGGCAGCAACTTGCCTCTTCAAATTTAGATACATTCTATCAGTTTCTAGGGCTGATGCGAGTTAGGGGACCGGCAAGCCGAGACGCCATTGAACTCACAATGGCGGAACAAGTTCGCTCACTAGGAAGAATGCTAGAAAAAAGAGGAGAACTTCCACCGAAGCCCGCCAGCATGGAGGAAGCTCTTGCGTTCGATAACTTACAGATTTCTATCGACCCTCACCAATCATTGCACATGATGCCCGCCGTGATGGTGGGCTTCGGCAAGGTTCTGCATGTTTTAGGATTCTCAATAATCCGGAACAAAACCGACATATCGCTTCTAACAAGCGACAACCCTGTCATCTATTTTGACCCATCTATGCCAGAAGCCACGGTGCGGCCCTACGCAATCGAAAATGGCCCGCCTGTGGAGCTTCTTTTTCCACTATCGCCCAGCCTGCTTCTGATCGGGCACAGTGATTGGGCAGGTCCGAAAGGGCATACTTACCTCAGGTTCGTAACTTGCAGTGACAAACAAATAATAAGGCGTGCAAATCGATTCATTGCCCGATTTGGCTACAATTCTGTATTTTCTCCCGACCGATCCAGTGACAAACTGATTGCGAAATGGGCCCACGAATCCCCAATCTCAAAGACCGTGACATTCCCAACATCCGATGGGGAAATCACAGTCTCGCAAACGGTATTTGGGCAACGTCCTACTAAGCCCAAATGGAGAAACTAGTTCAAATCGCCCTCGCCACGCCCAGCCCTTCCGTGGGACGGAAGACGCGCCCACCTGTCATCCCGGACAAGCGAAGCGCACATCCGGGATGACAGGCCAGATTACCGAATCCCCGGCGGCAGCAGCGACGCCGCGCAGTACTTGAACGTCTGGCTCCCCGCTTCGCGCTTCAGCGTGAATTCCAGGTTGCTGGCCACCGTGATCGTCTGGCGCTCGCTGGAGCGCGGGGCCGGACCGGAGCCGGCGTCGATGCAGGACTGGTCGACCTCGTAGGTCGCGCCGCGCTTGGACAGCACCTTGGCCCGGCAGGCGCGGGTATGGGCGCCGCTGAGACCCTGGCCGTCATAGCGGCGGATGGCGGCGTTGGGCGGGTCGCCGCACGAGACGTCGTCGGCCACGAAGATCCCATGCTTCAGCGGCAGCACGCCGCCCAGGTCGCGCGACGGCTCGATCAGCGCCTCTTCCGGGCGCGGCGGTTCGGGCGACGTGACCGGATCGGGACCCAGGGGCGTGGTCTCGGGCGGCGTCGAGGGCTTGGGGGCGACGGCGGGAGCCTGTGCGGTCGAGGCGCCCGCCTTGGGGTCCGAACAGGCCGACACGGCCAGCAGGCCGGTCAGCAGGGCGACGCGGGAAAGGGTGACGGGCATCGGGTCTCCGAAAGCGACGGGTTTTCATGAACGCCGGGCGCGGCAGGTCCGTTCAAGACTTCTTGCTTGGAACCGTGGCCTTCGAGGCGCAGTTTCTCAAACTTGCCTTCCAACGGAGACCACCTGATGACCGACATCACCTATCTTATCGTCGAGCACGACGGCGGCTGGGCCTACAAGGTGGGCGACGTGTTCTCCGAAACCTTCAAGACCCACGACGCGGCCCTGCACGCCGCCCAGCGCGCGGCCGGCGAGCAGCGGGTGGCGGGCGAGGACACGGGCATCTCGTACGAAGACACCAAGGGCCAGTGGCACGACGAACTGTCGGCGGGCGACGATCGCCCGACGACGCATGTGAAGGGGTAGGGCCAGCCGACCCTTGCTTTTGCCTCGACCGGGGACATGCCCTTGCGGCATGTCCCCTGATTTCGCACGGCGCCAAGCCTTTCGGGGACACGCCGCAAGGGCATGTCCCCGGTTGGCGACGGATAATCCGCTGAAATCGCTGCGCTAAATCTTTATTCCCCGCACCCTTCCAGCCTCACCGCATAATGATCTCACCTCGTTGCAGGGAAAGGGCGCATGGCCAGCGACCGATGCGGCGGCGAGGGGCGATCGAGCGGGAAGCTCTGTCGGCGGTGTTGTCCGCGTGCGTAGGGACAGCGTCAAACCTCACGTCTCTGGAGCCGGTCGGGCCTGGAACACAAAAACGACGTGGCGTGAGGGCTGACTTGG
>NZ_JBAPVS010000142.1:0-104427 GCF_049283275.1 Caulobacter sp.
TGGCGTACGACACGTTCTGCCGATCGATATAGGCGATCAGGTACATCACGCAGAACAACGGCATCAGCCGTCGCGTCACCTGTCCGACGGTGGCGCGTTCCATGTCTTGGGACGCCTTAGGCACGCGGACGAGCCCCGTCGCCAAGTCCCAATGGAGCGTCCGTGCGACGGGGCGGGGCGGTGGACTCACGCTCGATCAGGTCGTGACCGAGCACATAGTCGGCCGTCCGTTCGTCATCGGGGTCGGATGAGCGCAGGGCCCGCATCAACCGATCCAGCGCCACGGCCGCCATC
Organism: Caulobacter sp.; assembly: GCF_049283275.1. Classification (GTDB taxonomy): domain Bacteria; phylum Pseudomonadota; class Alphaproteobacteria; order Caulobacterales; family Caulobacteraceae; genus Caulobacter. The sequence goes on from NZ_JBAPVS010000142.1 coordinate 295, forward strand.
TGCCGCACGGGCTGCCGGATAGTGGTGAGCGGCGGCCAGAGGGTCGTGGCCACCGTCGTGTCGTCGAACCCCACCACGGTCAGGTCGCGCGGCACATCCAGATGCCGGCGATGGGCAACCGAGACGGCGGCGGCGGCCATGTCGTCGTTGCTGGCGAAGATCGCCGTGGGAGCTGGTGCGCAATCGAGCAGCCACTCGGCCGCACGCAACCCCGAGCCATAGGTGAACGTCCCCTGCGCCAAAATCAGCTCAGCCCCCTCCACCGCCGCGATCGCCGCGCGCGCGCCTTCCAGGCGCTCGGCGCTGGCGGTCTGATCAGGGTTTCCAACGATAAAGCCGATCCGCCGATGGCCCAGATCCAGCAGGTGTCGGGCCATGGCATGGCTGGCCTGGCGGTCGTCGATGCGGACGTTGATCGCGTCGATCGGTGGACGACCGGAGGCGACCACGGCGACGGGCAGCTTCGCCGCCCGTAGAATATCGCGCACAACCGACGACTCGCCCTGGGGCGGCGCCAGGACAACGCCCTGCACGCCGGCGGCCAGCAGTTTATCCATTTCCTGCGGAGCCGGAGCATGACCCTTTTCGCCCCGCGCCAAGATCAACCGGGCTCCGGCGCTGGTGGCCTCCTCGAACACGCCGATCAGAAAGTCGCTCATGAAGGCGGCGCTGGGATTGGAATAGATCACTCCGATCCGCAGTTCGCCGGCCGTAACCAAGTTCCGGGCCGCCAGGTTAGGCGCGTAGTTCAGCTCGCGGATCGCGGCCAGCACGGCCAGGCGCGTGACCTCCCGGACGCTGGCGCCGTCATTGATCACCCGCGAGACGGTCATCCGTGAGACGCCGGCCAAGCGGGCGACGTCGATGATGGTGGCGCTGCGGACGCGGTCCGGCCTGCTCAATGGACAACCTTCTTGAAATCTGTCGACGCCGCGGCGGCCAACAGCTGCGCTCCGCGCACGCGAGTCTCCGGCGCCGGCCCATAGGCGCGGGCCGCGCCCACGAACGCCAGCTCAAGGCGATCCAGCGCGAAGCCTGGGTCAAGGGCGTGGATTGTCACGACGTGCGGGCCCGGCTTCAGGCGAAGGTTCTGCACGGTCTCGACGGCGGCGTTGCTCTGGACGCGCTCGAGCCAGCGGGCGCTGAACTCCGGCGCGGTGAAGTCGAGCAGTTGCAACGGCTCGTCGTCGATCTGGACGGCCACCCGCATGCGGTTCTCGGAGGTGACCGGCAGGATCGGCAGGGCCACGACCCGCAGGGTGGCCGGATCGTCGGTGGTGACGGTCGAGAAGCGCCAACTGGCCTTAGGCGCGGAGGCGAGCGCGGCCATGTCTTTGGCGTCGATTGAACGCATCTTGATGTCCGAACGCAGGACCGCGCCGGTATGACCCAACCCCTCCAGCACCGACCACCCCTGCCCCACCTGGTCGGCGTGGGCAGCGTACATCGAGACCAAGCGGTCGGCCTCGATGAACGAGACGTCCGGCGTGGCCTGGGTCGGGGCCAGGACCACCGTCACCGGGATCGGCAGGGGCGCGCCGCCGCACTGGATGTTGACGGTTCCGCGCGTCGCGCCCCTTGGGGCCGAGGCCCAGTCGATGCTGACCATCAGGCGGCGCTCGAGGACCGATGAGGCGGACAGGGTCCCGGCCGCCTCGCTGACCTTGATCCAGGGCTGGTCGGGCGTCGCGGTCCACTGGGCCGTGGCGGTCTTGTCCTTGACGAACAGGTCGACGTAACGCGTCCCGCCCAGTTCCGGATGGAAGGCCGGCAGCTCCGGCGCGGCGTAGCGCAGCAGATGTGGCAGCTTGCGCATGAACTCAGACTCGCCCGGGATCGCGGTCTGGACGTCGTAGAACGAGCCCCCCTCCGCGAACGCCGCGCAACCGGCCTCCTCGCCGCCGGTCCAGCTCGGCGCGGAGGGGGCCTTATAAAATGGCAGGCTGTGGGGCGACATGCCCATGATCCCGGCCCACTTGCCGCCGGCGACAGTCTCGTTGAAGGCCTTGCCGCCGGCCTCGATCCTGGCCTGGGCGTCCAGGATGTTCTGGCCATAGGCGTCGGCGCTGGCCCGATGCTGGTAGGCGTAGGCGATCGAGCGGTCCAGATCCAATTGCCGTTGGTTGACGGCTGTCGCCATGTCGACCGGGAACTTCACCAGCTCGTAGAAGGCGTCCTTGCGGTCAGCAGGCAGGCTCTGCATCAGGGCCGCGCTCTGGGCCGCCAGATCGTCGTAGGCCGCGCGGCGACGGGCGTTCTCGTCGCCGAAGCTGGCCATGTTGAACTCGGTCTGGCGCACCGGCGTCACCGGCTTGGTGGTGGTCCAGCCCATGAATTCGGGATTGCGGGTGAAGGCCAAGTCGTACTGACGCCACAGGATGTCGGCGATCCTCGCCCCATCGGCCGCGCCGAAGTTCTCGCTGGCCCAGCGCTCCAGATGGCGCTTGATGCTGGCCACATTCGGATAGGCGTCGTTGTCGAACGCCATGTCGAGGAACAACTGGGTCAAGTACTCGCCGGGCTTGATGTCGCCGACATTGACGATCCACAGCCGCCGCGCGTCGTACTGGTAGGCCTTGTTCATCTCCTCCCACATCAGGGCGGGATGGGTGTTGGCCAGCCACAGGTACGACATGGGGTAGCCCCAATACGAGATGTGGTAGTAGACGCCCGAACCGCCCGAGCGGGCGCGCTCCTTGGCGTTGCTGAGCCGACGGATGTAGCCGTAGTTGTCGTCGGGCCAGTTCAGCGTGACGTCGTCGGGCACCTTCAGGCCGGAGTCGTAAGCGGGCAGCACCTCCTTGTAGGGGGTGAACACCTGCGGAACCTGGTCGACCGGCGTCTTCAGCTCTTCGCCCAGCATCCTACGCTGCTCGGCGAACACCTGCTCCAGCGCGCGGGCCTGGTCCTGCGGCGTGTTGGCGCCCTGCATGGGACGGTCCTCGATGCCGCGCATCCCGACCGTGTACATGTTCTCGTCCTTGCCCCACCGACGCACGGCCTGACGCCAGTAGTCCATGACCCGCTTGCGGTTCTCGAAGATGTTGTAGGGGCCCATCGTTTCGACGTCCCACTCGCGGATATTGGTGCGCGAGATCATCTCGGCGTGCGAGCTGGCCCGGACCAGGCCGTAGGACTGCGCCATCTCGGCGTTGCCCGGGATCTGGTTGAACGATTTTTCGATGCCGCGCATGCCCGGCCAGAAGGTGTTGGCCTTCAGCCGCCACATCAGCTCGTACACTCGGGCGTAGGTCTTGGGCCCAATGTCGTGCAGCTTCGGGTCGTTGGTCTGCGAAGCCCACGGGTAGAGGCCGAATTCCTCATCATTGAGGAAGACGCCACGGTACTTCACCGACGGGGTCTTGGAGTAGCGCAGGGCGCCGTCGACCGCGACGCGGTCGACTTGGCGGATCTTGACGTCCGCCCACCATTCCCACGGCGAGACGCCCATCTCGCGCGACAGGTCCATCACGCCCCAAATCGTCCCACGCGTGTCAGCGCCGAAGATCAACAGGGCCGGACGGCCGTCCGGGAGGGTCACCTGGGCGCGGCCATAGGTCTCCCATTGGCCGGCGAGACGCGTGGCGTCGACGCCGTTGGCCTTCAGCAGGGCGGCGATGGTCGGCGACCTGGCCAGACCGAAGATCACGACAGGCCCCTGCCCGGCCGCATTGCGCGCCACGACAGGGGTCTTGCCGGTCAGGGCCGCCAGGTCATGAGCGAGAAGTTCGGCGGCCTTGCCCAGCGGCGGGGCCTTGGCGTCGTCATAGACGATGGTCGGCGCGACCTGGCCGTCGAACAGGGTCAGTTCGCCCGCGTGGCTCACCGAGGCCAGCAATGAGAAGGCCGCCAGCGTGAGGACGGCGAGGATTTGGCGGGGCATGACGACTCTCCGACGACCAGATCCTGGCCGCTACCTTACAAATTCTCGGCAATGAGGCGGGGCCCGCCAAAACGCGCCCCGCCTTGGATCGCCTGCCTAGAACTTCGCTCGCACGCCGATAAGGAACTGGCGTCCCGGATAGTAGATGCTGAACGGCGCGCTCTCGAAGCTGGAGTAGGTCGTCAGCGGCTCGTTGGTCATGTTCACCGCGTTGAAGGTGATCTGATACGCCTTGTCCATCCAGTCGGGCGTATAACTGGCCGACATGTCCAGCTGGCCGCGGGCTGCCAGGATGTTCGACACGTTGACGTTGTTCTGCGGCGGGATCGCGATCACCGCGTCATCGGTATAAGTGTAGTTCAACCGCACCGAAACGCCGTAGTTTTCGAAGTACGCGCCCAGCGTATAGAGGTTGGGCGCGATGCCCACAGCCGTGGCGGCCGAGCCCGGCGAGTCCTGCTCGATGTGGGTGTAGTTCGCCGTGACCCCAAAGCCGGCGATCCCGCCCGGCAGGCGGTTGGTGATGAAGTCCAGCGGCTGCTGCCAGATGAACTCCTGCCCTCGGATTGACAGGGTCTGGTCCACGTTCGCCGTGGTGTTGATCGAGATGACCGTGTTCATGTTGATGCCGGTCGCCAACTGGGTGCTGGAAAGCGCCGACAGCGGGATGCCCAGGGTCGAGAACGGCGCCTGGATCTGGCGGGTTTGGGTGAAGCCCTGGATGTCCTTGGCGAAATAGTTGGCGCTGATATAGCCCGCGCCGCCCGTATAATACTCCAGGCCAAAGTCGGCGTTGTTCGAGTAGTAGGGTTCCAGGTTCGGATTGCCCTGCGATGCGACCTGGGCCGAGATGTCGCTGAACGAGGTGCCTGGCAGCATCAGGTTCGGGTTGGCCCGGGTGACGGTGCGCGACCCGGCCAGGCGCAGGACCAGCTTGTCGGTCAGGTTCACCGCGGCGTTGAACGACGGCAGGAAGGCGTCATACGAGCGCTTGGTGGTCTGAAAACTGATCACGCCATTGAGGCTGATCGGACCCTCGATCCGCTGATCGGTGTGGAAGTAGCGGACGCCGGCGTTGTAGTGGATCGACCGGTCCATGAAATCGGTCACGCCGTTCATTTCGACATAAGCGCCCTGGGTGCGCTCGTTGACGAAGCCCGACGGGATGCTTGAGGTGCCGGTCAGCGAGAACGGCGCATCGTCCAGCAGTTGCTGGGTATGAATAGCCGCGTTCAGCTTGTCGTAGTCGGGTTGGACGAACGAGGCCATGCCCGGGGCGATGTTGGCCAGGCTCAGCAGGCGCGACGGACCTGGCAGCAAGTACTGCGAGATAGCGTTGTTGGGGATGGCCGCGACGCCGGCCGCCTGGGCCGCGTTGCTGTTGTCGAACGCCAGGATCTCGCGGGCGGTGTCGTCATAGGCGTAGCCGACGCGGATGTTGTTTTCGTTGTCGCCGAACTTGGCGTCGAAGTGCGCGCCTTCGTTGCGGGTGACGCGCTTGGCGCGCTGGATACGGTAGGAGTCGGTGACCCAGGCCTGGTCCGGATCATTCATGTCGCGGCTGGGCGTCAGGATCGGGAAGTCGCCGCCCTGCGTATTGTCGAACACCACCGACAGGCCCGAATTGGGCGCGGTGTCGAAGATGAAGGACGGCATGTCGCGCAGGAAGAAGCTGCGGTTGTAGTTGACCTGACCGGTCAGCTCGAACCAGTCGTTGGGCGCCCACTTGAAGCTGGGGTTAATGTTGTAGAAATCGACTTTGTCGGAGACAGGCCGAGCCTCGATGAACATCTGGGCGTTGGCGAAGACGCCCTTGGTCAGGACGCCGTTGTCGTCGCGTTCCCAGCCGATCGGCACCAGGGTGGTGGCGTTGCGGACCAGAAGGTTCATGTCCAGGCGGTTGAAGTCGCGCTTGGCCTTTCCGTACAGGGCGTCCAGCGCGAAACTCAGGGTGTCGGACGGCCGGTATTCGGCGGAGAACAGTAGCGACAGCCGATCACGCTTGCCGTCGATATAGGCGTAGCGCGGCAGCCGCGGCGCCAGAGTGTTGCTGAGGTCCTGGAAGCTGAGACCGCTGGTCTGGGAGACGTCCAGCGGCGCTCCGGGCGTCAGGCCAAAGCCGGTGTTGGCCGGCACGGCGGTGGCGAACTTGAAGCCGCCGCCGCCCGCGCCGCCGTTCAGTCCCCGACGATCGCAGGTGGCAACCGTGCAATTGCCCACGATCGGGTTGGTCAGGTTTGGCGTGGTGAAGCCGATGGTCTCGTAGCCGTCGGTGCGATAGCGCTGGGAGCCGCCAGCGACCCCGACCAGGATCCCGAACTTGTCCCAGGTCTTGGAAGCGATCACCGCGCCGCGTGGGCTGACCTTCCGGGAGGCGTTGGAATAGCCGCCCTCGAGCGACATGTTCAGGTGCTGGCCCGGACGATCGAACGGGCGGGCGTTGGCCAGATTGACCGTGCCGGAGATGCCGCCTTCCAGCAAACCCGAGGTCGGGGTCTTGGCGACGGTCAGTTTGGTGAACAGCTCGGTGGGAAACAGATCGAGGTCGATCTCGCGGTTCGAGCTGCCCGAATCCAGCGCCCCATCCGAGGCCACCGCGATCTGGGCGCCGTTCAGCGTCACCTTGGTGAAGGACGGGCCAAGGCCGCGAACCGAGATCTGAACGCCCTCGCCGGTGACGTCCCGGCCCAGCTGGACGCCGGGAATGCGTTGCAGGGATTCAGCGATGTTCAGGTCGGGGAACTTGCCGATGTCTTCGGCGACGATCGAGTCGGTGAAGTTGGTCGCCGAGCGTTTCATCGTCGCGGCGCTGGCCAAGCTGGCCCGGTAGCCCGTGACGACGATCTCCTCGACAGCCGCCGGCTCCTCGGGCGCGGCGGCGACGGGCGCCGCAGTTTGCGCGCCGGCGACAGCCGGAACCAGACCCGCCAGCATGGTGGCGCCCAACAAACATGCCTTCAGTCCGACCCGACGGCTCAAACGAATGACCACTTCGATCCTCCCCTGCGGCGATTGGTTCGCCCGCGTTTTTACTGACAGCGACCCCATTCTTGCGAATGATAACGCTCACATTCGAATGGATAGGTCAGACCAATCACCCTGTCAATCCATCCATAGGTCAGATCTTTATACACTAGCGCGACACCCTCGCCCGAACGCCGCCTACGATGCGCCGACGACGGTGAATCCCCAAAAAAACCCATATACATTTAGCGCATATCGCAAAAGAATGGCGCCCACGTATCGAAATCCGTGGGCGCCAGTGGGGGAAATACAGAGGACACACCATGCGATGTGAACGTTCCCATAGATCATACTGATGAATGCCTGGTCAAGAGGTCTGACCTTTGAGGTGTTGTCTCGGAACCCTCCTCTGCTGGTTGCGACAAAAGCCCATCATTCAGCGACGCTGGGGATGAGCGCAGACGCCGCGCCAGGCTGCATCCTGCTGGATGTGCGCATGCCGGAGATGGACGGTCTTGAGAGGCAGCGGGCGCTGCTTGATCGCTGCGTCGCCTCGCGCAAATCTGGACGCCTTTAAGCTGTCGCCGCGTCGCTGAGCGTCACCCGCACCGTCAAGCCGGCAGAGCTGGATTCGAACTGAAGTTGAGCCCCGATTTGCTTGCTCAGCGCGTGCATCAAACGCAATCCCAGGCCTTCTGAGCGTTCAGGCTCGAAACCCGCTGGAAGCCCTGGCCCGTCATCGGTGACTTCGACGACAAGTTTGCCGTCCGGATGACGACGCGCGGCGACAACAATCGTCTCGAAACGATCATGCAAGGCATGTTTGACCGCGTTGGTCACCGCCTCGGCGACGATCTGGGTCAGGGCCAGGAGACAATTGGATGCCACGAAAAGATCGTCGGAAATCGCCCGCTCCAAGACGAGGTTGGAAGGCAGGGCGCCGCCCAACGCGTCGCAGACCGCACTGAGGGACGCCGACAGAGGCGCCGGGGCTCCATCCCCCGCCTTGGCCATGGTGCGATGCAGCCGCGCCACTAGATCCAACTGCCCCCGTAGCGCGTCTAGCAGGAACACCACCTCCCGGCGCGGCAGCGGACCATCGTCGTCCCCCACTTCCTTGGCTCTCAGGGTGACATGGGCGACAAGGAGCGCGAGGTGATTGGCGATCCGATGATTGGCTTCATTGACGACGGCGCACGCCTCGCAAGGCGATGTGGCCGGGGCGTCTCCTAAGGCCCTATCGGTGGGGGCCGGCGCGGGCCGGCCTCCATCTGCGTCTTCCACCATGGACGCGCTCCTCGTCATTCGGGTCCGGACGCGACGAGCATGCGCCGTGGGACCGGCCAAGGTTTGACCAGCGTCAATCGCCGCCGCCGTTGATCCGCATCAACTCAGCATCAGCGAAGGTCGCCATTCTGCGACTTCATTGACGGGAGACCGCTCATGTCCATCGCCGTCGAAATCCGCGCCAATCAACTCGGCGTCGAAGATGTCTCCGCGCCAGCCAAGATGCGCGATCCCGAGGCCCTGCCCGGGAGCGAGGCCGAGCGGAGGCTGGGAGAACTGCACGCCCTGGCCCGCGGCGCCACGAACCTGGCGGCAAACGGGTCGACGCGGTCCTTGGCGCAACGATGAGCGCGCTCCTGCCCCTTACGGCGCCCGATCCGGCCGTCGGGCGAGACCAAGGCGAGATTGTGCGCGCCTTGCAATCGGGCGCGGCGAGCGGCGCGAAGGGTCCGCTGACGCGGATCGACACCCATATGTCGCACGTCTTTCTGGACGGCGACCACGCCTACAAGCTCAAGCGTGCGGTGCGTTATCCGTTCGTGGATTTCTCGACCCTGGCCCTGCGCCACGCGGCTTGCGACTCCGAACTGCTCGTTAATCGCGCCTTCGCCCCGGAGCTCTACCAAGCCGTTGTGCCGGTGGTGCGAATGCCGGGCGGCGCGATCGCTCTAGCGGAGCCGCCGTCGGACGCGGACCCCAGCCCGTCGGGCGGTGAGATTATCGACTGGGTCGTCAAGATGCGCCGCTTCCCGGACGGCGCCCTGCTGGACGATCTGGCCCGCGACGGTCGCTTGACCGCTGATCAGGTTCGCGCGGCTGTGACACAGGCGGCAGCCGCGCATCAGACCCGCCCGCCCCTGCGTGACCAGGGTCGCGCGAGCGACTACGCCGCGATCCTGGCGGGCCTACGCCGCACGCAATCCCAAGGCGCCGCCCGCTGTGGCCAGTCGATTGCATCCGATGACTTCTTCTTGGCGCTGGAGACCGCCCTTCACGCCCAGGAGCCCTTGATCGAGGCTCGGCGCATGGCGGGGTGGGTGCGCCAGGGTCACGGCGACCTGCACCTGCGAAATCTCTGCCTGTTCGATGGGAAGGTCACCGCCTTCGACGCGTTGGAATTCGACCCGGCCCTGGCGATTGGCGACGTGCTCTATGACGTCGGCTTCCTGTTGATGGACCTCAAGGCGCGCGGCCTGGACATCTTAGCCAACCAGGCCATGAACGCCTATTGGGACGCCAGCGGTCAACCCGAAGCGGCCCTGGCTCTGCTGCCGCTGTTCATGGCGATGCGGGCCGCCGTGAGAATGGCCGTAGCGATGGAGGCGGGCGATGTCGCCCAGGCCGAGCACTATCGGCGCACTGGGCGGATGCTGCTCGAGACAAGCCCGCCGCGCGTGGTGGCGATCGGCGGCCTGCCGGGCAGCGGCAAGCGCGCGCTGGCCGACATCGTCGCCCCGAACCTGCCCGGCCCCTGCGGCGCACGGAAGCTGCCAGCCTTATCTCTCGCTCATGAACCGCTGGACGAGGCTGACCGTGCCGGACGCTGCGCCAGCCCCGGCCGCGCGACCTTGGCGGCCGTCCAGGCTGGCGCCTCGGTGGTGGTGAGCGCGCCGTTTGTGGAGGCGCCGGCGCGCGCCTGCGTCGAGGCGTCGGCGCCGTCGCGATTTACCGGGATCTGGCTAGACGCCCCGCTCGAGACGCGCCTGGCGCCCATGACGCGAGATCCCGCAGAGCAAGCGGCGAGCATGCACGTCGCGCTCGCCGCCGAGCTCAAGGCGCTCATCGCGGCGTCGATCTAGATCGCCGAAGACAGGATCGCCCAGGTGATCTCAGCCGCCAGGCCGTGCAGGCCGTGCAGGCCATGCCGGTGGCGGCCAGGACGCCAAACCGGCCTCGTCCGATGAACGCGGTCGACAGCGGCAAGCTTGAGAACCGTGCGGTCATTGAGGCAGGCGCCCAAGGCGCAAGGCGCGAAGACATCCGCCGCCAACCTATGAATCTCGTCAGGGGGACCACCTGCGCCCCTGCCGCTTGCACCACCGATCGCGCCGGCGAGGGATCGCGCCGCCCCTGAGGCGCGGAGCTTGGCGCGCGCCACGCAGGCGGTTCGACCCGCGATGACGTCCATGTCGGCCATGGAAGCGCCGACGTCCTCGACCTGCTGTGGCGGCTAACATTTTGTCGGCGCGGCAAATGCCGCTGTCACAAGCTCAGGCTCAGCTCCTCCCGCCCAGAACGACCCTCTCACGCTTGCCTGTCCGCGGATCGGTGCGGTGCAGGTGGAACGGCTTGTCCTTGAAGGGGCCGTTCATCAGGTCCAGCAGCATGATCTCGGACAGCTTGTTTTCGCTCGTCGCGAACGGCGAGATCAGCTCGACCAGCCAGGTTCGGTCGCCCGAGGTCCAGTCCTGCGCCGTCAGGTGCTCGCCGGCCTCCAGCCTGGCCTCGGCGGCTTCGGACAGGTTGGCCCAGATCGCCACGCCCAGCGGCAGGGTCTCCAAGCCCTCGCGGGTCAGGCCGAACTGGGCGAACGAAGCCGGGTCGGCGTCGCTGAGCCCCGGGGTAGGCCCGAATCGGAAGATCCGAAATTGCTCGCTGATCACGGCCGGCATGAACGACCATTCCAGCGCCTTGATCTTCAGTTCCCGATGCACGGCCGATTGGCCCAGGAGCCAGACGATCTGGCCGATGGCCTCGGCCACCGTACGCGGCGCGCCAGCCTGGTCAGCAGGGGTCTGTTGAGAGCGACTATGCGAGGTCATGCCGGACTGTACGCCTATCATTTACCGAGCCCGAACATCGGGCAGCGCCGTGAGCAGCGCAAGCGATTGCGCATGGCCTTGCCGCCAGGCGTCGGGACCGAGGTCTGCCGCGCCTTCGCGGGAGAAGCCGGCCATGGCTTGGATCATCCGCAAACGCGTCTGCTGCGCCAGGGCCAGGTTGTTGTCCAGCGCCGATGGCGAAGCCCCCGCGATCATGGCGTCGTAGTCGATCGCTCCCAGTTCCGAAGACGGCATCCGGGCTGCGTCCAGAATGCCGGCCAAGTCGATCTGCGACCAGGACCGCGGCGTCAGGGGTGCGAGCATGGCGTCGTCGATCGCCGCCGTTGGCGGATCGATCTTCGACCGGGCCGCCGGGGCCCGCCCGTCGCCGTCAAACCCCGACACGGTCGATTTCGGCGGCCTGGAGGCTGACGCGGCCGTGCGGTCGATCGCATCCAGCCGATCGCCGTCATCATAGCCCGCATCGTCCCTCTCGGCGTCCGGTTGGTCGCCAAAAGCGAGCATGATGTCACCGACCACCAGGCGGGAGCCGTCGGTCTTGACCAGGTCGGACGTCCCGTAGAGCACGTTCTCGCCGATCGAGGCTAGGCTGGCCCCGGTCAGCTGGCGTGTCAGGTTGAACGCCTGGAAGCCAAGTTCGGCCAGACCGTGCAGTTCGTCCGTCTGGCTGACGCCGTCCTGGTTGCGATCCTGCCAGATCCTGAACTCGCCGAACCGCTCGTCCCGCGCGTCCAGGAAGCCATTGGCGTTGCTGTCGAAAGCCTGCAGCCCCTCAAGATCGGACACCGCTCCCGCCAGATCGCTGGTGAAGGAGATCTCCGCGCCGTTGGTGATCTTGCCATCGCCGTCGCGGTCCAACGCCAGGAAGGCGTCGTCGGCGCCGACCCAGCCGATGCGCACAGCCTGGCCGTCGCCGGCCACGTCGAAGCGCACGGTCGAGTCAGCCCGGCTGATCAGTTCCAAACCGTCGCCGTCCAGGTCGATGACGACCGGCGGCAGCAGGCCCGTGGTCGGCGGCGCCAGGTTCGACGTGTCCGGGGTCGCGTCGATCAGCGTGATCTCCGGCGCGCCCTGATAGGCGAACATCACGTCGCCGACCTGACCCGTCGTTCCGTCGCCGCGAATGAATTGGGTGGTGCCCAAGATCCTGTTATCGGCCGGATTGGCGTCGGTCTCGACCGTGGGGGTCGAGGTCAGGTCGATGGCGGTGATGTCCAGGTCGGCCAGCGAAAAGAGCTCGTCCGCCTGGCTGACCCCGTCCTGGTTGGCGTCGCGCCAGACCTGGAAGGCCGAGAACTGGGCGTCCTGGCTGTCGAACAGGCCGTTGCCGTTGGTGTCGTAGGCGCGCAGGCCTTCCAGGTCGGAAACCGCGCCTTCCAGGTCGGCCACGAAGCTGATTTCCGAACCGTCGTCGATCTGGCCGTTGTGGTTGCGGTCCAGGGCCAGCAGACCATCGCCCGCATTGGACCAACCGGTGAGGTCGCGAACGCCGTCGCCGTTCTGGTCGAAGAAGACACGGCTTTCCGCGAAAGCTGTGATGATTTCACCATCACCGTCAAGGTCCAGAACTATTGGCAAACTATAAAGCGTACTATTTTGAATAGCATAACGCTTACTAGAAATATGTCCGCCGGCATCCGATATATTAAGCGTGAACTGCCAGTCCATGCTTATATTTTCCCACGCCCCCTGCCAGTATCCGTTAATGGCTATATCAAACGTCAAATACCAACTAGGACCACTCCAATATCCAACAGGCGCATCATTACTCTGTGTACTGAAGTAATTTCCAACGACATCAGAAATACTCCAGTATATTGCCTGACTTCCTTCTGGGTCGCTAGCAATAAGAGCAATTACAGTGTATACGTCGAAATTATAATTGTAGAACCCAGTGAGAACTGGAGCCTCGTCCACGTTATCCACGGAGATCGTGATCGGAACCGGCGCCGCATAGGCACCCGCGCTGTCCCAGGCATTGAGAGTCACCGCGTAGGAGGTGCGGGCTTCATAGTCGAGATTGCCGTGTAGGCGAATTTCCCCCATCAGATTGCCCGCCGCGTCACGCGCGCCCGTCAGGGAGGCCACGAAGAGGCCCGGGGCGCCGTCGAGCGACACGCCCCAGCTCTGCCCCGCGTCCGAGTCTTTCACGGTAAAGGTGCCGACCAACTTCCCCGGTCCGGTGTCCGAAAGACTCTCCGCCACATGGATCTTGCCATCGCCCTCGAGATTTACGGTGACAATGGGCGTGTCGTTCTTATCTTCGACATTGATCGTCACGGCGCGCGCCAAACTGGACAGGCCATTGCCGTTCTGATCACGCGCGACGACAGTCAGGTTATAGGCATGCGGCTGGGTCTCGTAGTCGATGGACCCGCCCCTGTAAGAAATCTGACCAACGTTGTTGATCGAAAACTTCTCCGATCCCGCACCAGAAAGTGAGAACTGCAAGCTAGCATCGTAAGAGTCCGGTGCATCGGGATCGCTATAGGGAACTGAACCAACGGGGGAATTCGGGGCGGCAAACTCGCTAATTGAGAACGTCGCGGCGCTGACCGTCGGCGCTTCGTTGACGTTGGTGACCCCGACCGTAAAGAGCTTGTCGTAACCAGCGCCGGCGGTGTCAGTGACGTGCACGGTTATAGTGTAGCTCGTGGCGGCCTCGTAGTTGAGCGGCCCCGTCACGATCAGGGTCGAGCCATTCTCGCTCAACGCAAACGGGCTGGTGTTGTTGACTAGGCTGAATTTCGCCCCATCGCCGACGTCCTGGTCAACGCTGGAGAAGACGCCCACGATCGCGCCTGGCGCTGTGTTCTCCGCCATCGACAAGGCGCGATCGGCCAAGATGTCGGTGGGCGCGTCGTTGGCGTCCTCGATGTAGTACCAGAGCCGGACCGGCGCTGAATTTTTCGAAGGATCGTCGGGGAACGTCGTGTCTCTTGCGGCCACATCGACGGCCAGCGCCACTTCCTGGCGGCCGTCGCCATCGATGTCGGTGATCTGCCGCCCAGAATCCGTACCCAGCGCCTTGAGCGCTTCGAAATCGATGCTGACGCCGGCCCGGCGATAGAGCTGGGCGCCGGACAGGTAGAGCCAATCCCACGGGTCGAGCGTCTCCAGGAAGCCCGGCGCACCGCCATCGGGATCGGTGGCCGAATAGCTGGCGATCAGCGTATTGGCGCTGACGCCCTCGCTGAAGATCCGGGTCGACAGACTCACGGTGGGAACAGTGGGCCGTTCGTTGAGATTGGCGACATTGACCGTGAAGTCCTTGTCGTAGGTCAGACCGCCGGTGTCGGTGATGCGAACCCGGATCAGGTGGGACGCCGCGGCCTCGAAGTTGAGAAGATTGGCGTTGGCCAGGGTCAGCGCGCCGGTGGCGGCGTTGATGGCGAACCGCCCGCCGGCCCCTGCCCCGCCGCCGATATCGACCAGGCTGTAGGTCGGGGTGTCGTTGTCCGCATCGGTGCGGCTGAACTGGGCCAGGAGCGTCCCGTTGGCGACCTGGCTTTCCGCCGTGGTCTCGTTGACGGTGATCGTGCGGTCAGCGGAAAGGCCCGTCGGCCGGGCGTTGATCGGCACGTTCAACACCGTGACCGGCGAGGTCGCGGTCGCGCCGGTGGCCTGCTCACGGCTGATGGCGGTGACGCTCAGAGCCGCCGCGCCTGTCAGGTCCGTCGACCAGCCGGTCGGGCCGACGAGGGCCAGGCCTGACAGCTGAGCCGCGGTTAGCGACCAGACGCCGCCGCCGAGGTTCGTCCCCTTGTTGAGGGTCAGGCCGGTTGGGATATTGGCGATCCGGATTTCCAGGATCTCCGAGCCGTCCTGATCGACCAAGGCCGCCTGGATGTCGAGAGCCAGGCTTCCGCTGTCCAGCGTCGTCGACAGCGGCGCGGCGACCGTTACGGTCGGGACGTCGGCGACGGGGGCGATGTCGAGCCGGAAGATGCGCTCGGTCAACAGACCGCCCGGATCGGTGACCTGCAGCTTGATCGCCACAGCGCCGCTGGTGTTGGCCTTGGCGGTCAGCGTGATGGTCCGCACGCCGTTGGCGTCGGGCGCGCTGACCGTCGGTGGATTGACCAGGCTGAGATCTTCAAGCGCGTAATTGTTCGGATTGACCGCCCTGGCGATGACGGTGAGCCCGGTGACCGGGCTTATGTCGTCAGTGGCGGTGAAGGAGACCGTCAGCGTCCCGTCTTCGTTGACGACCTGGTTGGCGATCGTCGAGACGACCGGCTCGCCATTGGCGTCCCAGTGGTTCTTCCACTGGTTCTCGAAGGCCAGGTCTTGGTGCAGCGCGTCGTAGTCCGTCTGGGTCGCCGGTTTGGCGTACCCGGCCATCAGCGACACCAGACCTTCGGCGTTGATGGTGTCGCTGACGTGCAGACCGGCCAGGATGAAGTCGATCTTGTAGTTCGCGCGATCCGAAGCCGACACGCTTGGATCCACGTACCAGTCCTTGATCGTGGTCGCCACCGACGTGCCGATCACGCTGATCGTCAGGCTATTGCCGGTCCGTTGGAACCACAGCTGGGACCGATCAATGTCCTGATAGCCGATGACATCGATATCGTCGCCGTTCGAGTCGTACTCCCGGATTTCGTCGGCGCCGGAATTTATGTCGATCAGATAGGTGTCGCTATCGTCCCCGCCGACCAGGATGTCGGCGCCGGCGCCGCCGACCAGCACGTCATTGCCGGACTGGGCGTCGAGATAGTCGTCTCCGTCGCCACCGAACAACTGGTCGTTGCCCGCGCCCCCTAGCAAGGTGTCGTTGCCGCCGCCGCCTTCAAGGATGTCGGCGCCGTTCGATCCGGTGATGCTGTCTGCGTGGTTTGAGCCGATCACCTTGTCGAAAGTGTCTTCGAACACGTCTCCGAATGCGTTGCCGCCGGTGCCGCCGCCCGCCGCGAGGCTGAGCGTCACGCCCGTGGCGGCGGCCGTGTAGCTCAGGGTGTCGAAACCGGCCCCACCGAGCAGGTGATCGGCGCCCGACATGCCCTCCAGGATGTCGTCGCCGTCGCCGCCGCGCAAGATGTCGTTGCCGGCCCCGCCCTGCACCAAGTCGTTGCCGTCGCCGCCGTCGACCAGGTCTTCGCCGTCGCCGCCGTTTAGGATATCGGCGCCACTCTCCCCATAGAGAGCGTCGTTGCCTCCGCCGCCTGCCGCATTGTCGTCGCCGTCGCCGCCGAGCAGAAGGTCGGCGCCGGAGCCCCCATCGAGACCGTCCGCGCCCAAACCGCCTTCGAGCCGGTCCACGCCGTCAGCGCCGGTGAGAGTGTCCGCGCCGTCACCGCCGAACAAATCGTCATCACCCGCTCCGCCCCTGATCGTGTCATTGCCCCCTTGGCCATACATAACGTCCCGGTTTGCCTGCCCCATCATGCCGTTGTTGCTGGCGTCGCCATAGGAGTAGTCGTCCTGATTGGTGACGTTCAGGCTGAACACCTTGGTGAAGCTCAGCGCGCCCGCCGCTCCCGCAAGGTCCTTGACGGTGATCGACAGGTTGACGGTGTTCCCGGCCTCATAGTCCAGAGCCGCCCCGGCCTTGAGCCGAAGCTCGTTGCCGTTGACGATCTCGAACCGGGAATCGGCAACGCTGTAGCTGAAGGCGGCGAAGCCGGAACCCGGCGTCGTGTCCGGGTCGCTGGCCGACAGGGTTCCCAACGAAATAGCCGGCAGAGACGCGCCGGACATGGGCCGGTCCCGTTCCGCCACCGAGTCGACCGTGGGCGCGAAGACAATGTTCGTCGGCGCCTCGTTGGCGTCTTCGATGTTGACGGTCAAGGCGAGCTGGCTCGCCGAGCCCAGAACCCCGTCCCAGGCCTCGACCTTGAAACTATAGACAAATTCCTTGATCCCGTCGCCGTCGGTGTCGACCAGCGACGCACCGGCCGCCAGGGCTTCGAAATCCAGCTCCAGTCCAGTCTTGAATTGGACGGCGTTGCCGACGGTTTGCAACCAACCTCTGGGGTCCGACACGATCCGCACGGTCGGCGTCGTATTGTCTGGGTCTGTTAGATTGAAGGTGGCGATCGTCATGTCGCCCAGAGCCGCTCCGGCGCCGCCTGCGTTCTCCGACGCCAAGGTGATCGGCTGGGCCGACAAGACCGGCAGGTTGGGCGTCTCATTGACGTTGAGAACCGCGACGGTGAAGTCCTTTTCCAGCCACGCACCAGCGCCGTCGGTCACGCGTATGCGAACGACGTGGCTGCTGCCCGCCTCGTAGTTCAGCGCCGCGCCGTTCTTGACCTTGAGTTGGCCTGCCGGCGTGATCTCGAAGCGTGCGCCAGCATCGTTCGACAGGGTGTAGGTCGCCGTTTCGCCTGGGCCGTCGGGATCGGTGCTGGCGAACTGGCCCAGGAAAACGCCGTCGGGCGAGTTTTCGTCGATCTCGAGTACGGCAGGCCCCGTCAGGCTGTCGGGCGCGTCATTGATCGAGACAACGGTGAGGGCCACTGTCTGCTGCACCACATGCCCATCGGCGTCGGACACCGACAGTACGAAATGCTCGGCGCCATGCGCGTTTGCGTTGGGCGTATAAACCCATGCGCCGGTGACGGCGTTGAGTTGCAACGTTCCGAACGTCGGCGCGCCGACCACGGCATAGCCGGTCACATTGTCGTCGTCGTCGACGGCGCCGACCTGACCAACGATCGCCACGTCCTCGTCGGTGACCAAGGTCTGGCCGGCGACGACGGGCACGGCCTTGCCGCCCACATGCCAGGAGGGCGCGGCTTGGGCGGCGATGGCGGCGGGCATCACAGCGGGCGGCGCGAAGGAAACGGCAGTCATCGCGTCGATCAGCGCCTGAGCATGGCCCAGAAACAGGGATGCGCCGTCCAGGGCGATCTCTTTCATCCGCGCGCCGCTTGCGGCGTAGAAGCCGCTAACCGTGATCGCGGTCGTGCCGCCGATCACCGCGATCCGCAGATCCTCGCCCGAACGCGTCAGCCAGATGCGATCGGAAGCCACGCCACCGATCACGACCCGATTGGCGCCCGCGGCGTCGATGATCCAATCGGCGCCGGAATTGGCGTCGAAGCCGAACGTGTCGTCGCCTGCCCCGCCGTCGAGCATGTCATTGCCGGCTTCGCCGACCAACAGGTCGTTGCCGTCGCCGCCGAACAGCTGGTCGTTGCCGGCCCCGCCCACCAGTTTGTCATCGCCGGCCTCGCCTTGGAGGAGGTCGGCGCCCTCGCCGCCGCCCAAGGTGTCCAGGCCGTCGCCGCCGTAGAGGCGGTCATCGCCGTCGTCACCCGTGAGCTGGTCGTCGCCAACGCCGCCGAGCACCTCGTCATTGCCCGCTCCACCGCTCAATAGGTCCTTGCCGGCGCCGCCCTCGAGCCGGTCGCCACCATCCTCGCCGGCCAAGGCGTCGTCGCCGTCGCCGCCGTAGAGGATGTCGTCGCCGGCGCCGCCGACCAGCACATCGTCGCCGGCGCGACCGTCGAGGACGTCATTGCCGCCCAGGCCGAAGAGCCGGTTGAGGCGATTGTCGCCGTTGATCTGGTCGCCATAGGCGTCCGAACCGACCACGTTCTCGATGGTGCTGACGCCCGCAACCGCCAAGATGACGTCACCCTGCGCGTCGCCGCCCGAGGCGGTTTGAGCGGCCAGGTCGATGGCCACGCCGGCCACGGAGCTGACATAGCGGATCGTGTCGCCATAGCTGGACGGATCGCTGGCGTTGATCGACAGGCCGTCAGTCTGACTGTCCGTGCCGCCGTTTAGTGTGTCCGCGCCGGTCCCGCCTTCGAGAATGTCGTTGCCGCCCCCGCCGTCGAGCGTGTCGTCGCCCGCGCCGCCCGAGATGACGTCGTCGCCCGCCAGACCGCTGAGGACGTTGTTGCCGGTGTTGCCCAGCATGAAATCGCCGTCGACCGTCGCGGCCTCACCCGCGAGGCGAAGTTTGGTCAGGTCGGCGACAAGGCCATCGGCCAGTTGCAGGGTTTCGACGGCCCGGTCCGCGATGGCCTGATCGTACAGGGTCACCGACTCGGAGCCATCGAGCGAAAGGTTGAGATAGTTGGTTCCTCGGGTCGCGATCAGGTTCGAAAGACTGATTGTAGAGCCCATCGCGAGGGTGTCCGCCCCACCGTCGCCAGCCGTGATCCGCTCCAGCACAGTTTGCACACCATTGCCGCTGCGGTTCGCGCCGGTCTTCCATTGACCGCTGGAATAGGGCCACGAGCCGCCAGCCGGCTGCGCGGCCTGATCGGTCGCGTAGAGGAAGTCGACGCCATCGCGGCTTTGGTAGACGACCTCACCGTCGGCGAGCCGCGTCACGGTCAGCTGATACTGGTAGTACACCCCGGTCACGCCGGTAGCCGCGCCCAAGCGCATCAGTTGCCAAGCGGCCGCGAAGTCGGTGTTGAGGACGCCATTTTTGTCCAGAATCTCCTCAAGAGTCAGCACGCCCTCACGGATGCTGTCGGCGCCGTCGCCGCGATTGAATTCGTAAGTATCGCCCCCCGCTCCGCCCAAGAGATTATCATTCCCCAGGCCGCCCCGCAGGATGTTGTCGGCGGCATCGCCGCCGAGCCGGTCCGAGCCCTGGCTGCCTTCAATCCCTTCCATGCCGGAATAGACGTCGCCAATACCGTTGCCGCTATTGGCGAAGGCTGCGCCCAGATAGGCGCGCACCCCACTCGTGCTGTTCGAGGCGTAGGACACAAGGTCGGTTCCCGCGCCGCCGAACATCAGGTCGGCGCCCGCCCCGCCATCGAGGCTGTCGTCTCCCACGCCGCCATAGAGATAGTCGTTAGCCGCGCCGCCCAGCAGCTTGTCGGCGCCATCGCCGCCGGTCAGGATGTCCTGGCCGACCCCGCCGTTGAGGATGTCATCCCCTGCCCCGCCGGTGATCCAGCTGCTGGTGGCCGCCGCTGTCAGCGTATCAGCGCCGTCGGTCGCGCCGCCCACCACGGTGTAGTCGCTCATCAGCGCCGTGCCGGTAGCCAGGAAGCTGAACTTCTCGATCGGCCGCAGTTCCGCGCCCGTCGCGGCCGACCACCAGTCCCGGATGGTGATCTTGTCGTTGGCGCCGGCGAAGCCGCCGGTGGCGTCAACGTCCGAGACGGTGATCTCCAGATCGTTGCCGACCCGGCGCAGCAGCAGGTCCTGGATGTCGATCCCGACCGCGAACTCCAGGATGTCCGTGCCGGCGTTGACCCCGATCACGCCCCCCAGCGCGCCCTTGTGGCGCCTCAGGACGCGGGCGGTTGCGTCATAGTCGTAGTCGGCGCCGTTGATCCAGTTGGAGCCATCAAAATAGACGGTGGTGGTCGTGTCCTGAATGTTACCCGTGGTCTTGACCACCGTGCCGTTCTCGCCGAGGTGGTAGCCATCGACATAGGCGCCGTCCACCCAGACCCGATCCCAGTTATCCACCAGGTCGTCGATCAGCACATCCTGGCCGTCGCCGCGCGCATAGCGGATCACATCGTCCCCGGCCCCCGCGGTGATGGTGTCGGCGCCCTTGCCCCCCGCCAGGATGTCGTAGCCCGCGCCGCCCGACAGGTTGTCGCGCCCGCCGTCGCCCAGCACGGTGTCGTTGCCCGCACCGCCGATCACGATGTCGTCGCCGCCCCCGCCCGAGACCAGGTCGTTGTTGGCGTCGCCCGACACCAGGTCGGCGCCCAGCCCCCCGAAGCCGAAATCGTCGCCGTTGAGGCCGTAGATCTGGTCGGCGCCGTCGGTGCCGACGATCCAGTCGGCGCCGTAGCTGCCGATGATCACCGACTGTCCGGCCACCCCGACGATGTAGGAGGTGATGTCGCCGATCCGGATCTCGTCGCCGTTGGCGAAGCGCAGCCACTCCACCTTGCGGGTGCTTTCGAACCAGTCCTTGATCGTCAGGCTGTCGCCGGTCAGCACCTGGGCCCCGGCCGAGTTCTCGGCGGTCAGTTGTATGACCAGGTCCTGGCCGTTCACGCCGGAGCGCCTCATGCTCAGATTGCGCATGGTGACGCCGACGCCGAACACGACGGCGTCCTCGCCGCCCTTCACCGAGCCGTCGACCTCGTAGTTCCCGTTGCCCGCCCAGTTGCGGGTCAGGGTTCCGGCGTTGAGCTGGCTGATGCGATTGTAGAACGAGTCCCCCGCCGCGCCGGCCACGCCGGCCGGATCGGACTCGTCGAACAGCACGTCGTTGCCGTCGCCATAGCCGAACACGTACTGGTCCGTGCCCGCGCCGCCCAGCACCGCCGCCGAACCGTCGGCCTGCTGGTCGTCGCCCGCCCCGCCCTCGAGGATGTCGCCGCCGGCCCCGCCGACCAGCAGGTCCACCCCGTCGCCGCCCTTCAGCCAGTCCGACCCCGTGCCGCCATACAGGCGGTCATTGCCCTCGCCGCCGTCCAGCAGGTCGCCGTTGCCGCCGTTGACAGTCACGGCGGCCGCCGCATCGACCACCAGCTCGAAGTCGGGATTCTGGATATTCGGGAACGCATTGATCATCCCCGTGGGAACGATCCCGGCCGAAACCACGTCGCCTGCGAACAGCATGTCGTCGCCGTCCTCACCGAACAACCAGTCGTCCAACTTGCCGCCGACGAGCCGATCGTTCCCGACCCCGCCAAGCACGTCGTTGCCGAGATCGCCGGCCCGCACGACGTCGTTGCCGTCCCCTGCCTCGATCACGGCGGTAACTTGGATATCCAGCGCAGTTGTGGAAGATCCCGCGCCAATGGTCAGGCCGCCGGTCGACGTCAGAGTCCTTCCCGTCACCTGGATGAAGTCCGCCAAAGCTGAACCGTCAACCTTCAGCTTTCCGGCGGAGTCGATTGTGTCGCCAAAAGCGCCGGCGACCTCGCCTGCTTCAGTGACGAAAATGAAAACCCGTTCGTTCTTCTCGCTAAGCTGGAAGTTCAAGGCCGTCGGCGCGTAGGCGAGGCCGTCAACCTTGCCGCCGAACGTCTCATCAAGGAACAGGGTCCAGCCCCCGATCCAATCGGTCGAGGCGCGCCTGTCCAGCCCCAAGGCCAGCGCCTGAGCCACGGTGATCGTCCAACCAGACGCGAAGACAGATTCCGGGTCCGACTCCATGAGCGGGGTGATTAGGTCTCTGTTGGCCAGAAACTCGCCATAGCTCCGGGCTGTGGCCAGATTGCCGTAAAGCGCCGCCGCATCGAAGCCGCTGCCTGCTTCGAGCGTGGCGAGCACCGCGCGTTTTGTGAGTACATCGCCCCCGGCCAGGCGGGAAACTAGATCTCCCAACGCGATCGAAGACCCGTAAGCGATCAGCGCTTCCGGGTCGCGGGTCGTGTAGCTAATGCCAGCGCCCACCGTTGAGTATCGGAAGTCCTTTCCCTTGCTGCTATAGGAGCCCAACCGGACCGATGCAGGATCCATGATGATCGAACCACTGGCGGCGATCACCGTATTAAGTGTGCCAGCGACGGACATCGCCATGGCGGCCATGCCGTCTTTCGAACCGCCGTTCTTCGACCAGACGGATGTGACTCCGTAACGGCCCTCCGCCGCATTCCATCCAAGCTCGGCTCCCGCCTTGGGCTTGCCACCGAACAGTGAGCCGACAAGACCGCCGATAATGAAGCCGGCAAAGGCCCCAATCGCCGCGCCCAAGGGCCCTGCAAGCGCTCCAATTTCGGCGCCGAAGAGAGTTGCACTTGAAGTTGCCGTCGCGGCGACGACGAATTGAGCGACCACGAACGTGGCGCCGATCGCTGAGCCAAAGGTTGAGCCGAGTTGGCCGCCAACGCTGTCGAAACTGATGAGTTGCGAAGCGAGCCAGGTGCCAACGAACGCACCAGCGGCGTTCAACACATTGGGGCCTAGGTCATGGTTCCAGCTGCGACCGTTGGCTAGGTTTACTGCGATCGTCGAAATCGCCGCTCCGCCCACTGTGGTCGTGACTTGCGCGGGCAGGCCTTCAAGGCCGATTTCGGCTACTAGTTCTCCGAAGAGATAGGAACTGACCGCCCCCAGTCCAGCATCCTTGAGATTTCCCGGGAAACCCTCGAATGCATCTGAGAAAGCTTGGCGTGTGCCCCCGTGCTCCAACGCATCGCCCAGCGTTGAGCCAATCGTGCCGAGCACCGTCCCCACCGAGAGCTTAAGCCAGGGGTCATGAATCTTCAAAAGGTTGGAAATATTCGAGCCAAGGATCGATCCAAACTGGGCGGCCGTAAACCGAGAGCGTTGAGTTTCAGCGACCAGTCTCCCGTCAGCATCTTTCTCGTATTCAACCGCGCTTACATCCGTGCGCGTCTCTTCGAGAGCGCCATCCTGGTCATAAGATTCTTCGGAATTGAGATTGAAATAGAGTCCTTGCCGGATCTCGTAGTCAGCATCAAGCGTACTGCGGATATGGCCAAGAATGCTCTCTGCCGATTGGACTACTTGTTCGCTATGCGTCACACGACCACGATCATAGGTCGCGGTCGTCGTCTTGGAATAGCCTCCATTCGGCGCGAGTGACACGCCTTCAAATCCACTCCCCCCAACAAATCCGCCTCCGCCGACCGCAAGAGCGCCTGGCTTCAGGCGGAATGTCATGCCAGTTGCTTGCCCGAGCGCGGAAGCCATGCTCCTGAACGTACCCATGGCGTAGGCGCCGAGAACCTGAAAGACATTCGTGCCTGGCGCCCGACGCGCGATGACTACGATTTCGTCGACTTCATTAGGTAGCTTGACTGTAGTGACCTCTACGGCTCCTCCTTCGCCATCCTCGGCATGCGCCACGCTGGCGAATTCAGCGCCAATACGTCGGGCGAAGGCCGCAATCTCGTCGCGTCGCTTGTAGATCTCGTAGGCGAACATCGCGGCGTCGTAGATGTCGAGCGCGGTCGATACGACGTTCAAACCAGGAATAAGCTTGGGAAGAATGCGTTTGACGAGGAACTCGGCGCCTTCGCCCGCGGCCCACTGGCCGGCCTTTCGCAGCAAGCCGCGCTCGGCCAGATCGCCGACGACGTTCCGAAGAGTCGCGCCGACCTTTCGGTATTCAACCTCCGCGCCTGCAGCGCCAATCGACCTCGCGTTGATCTTCGATTCCGTCTGACGGATCAGCTCGTCGCGCTGGGCGATCAGCTGCGCGCGATCAGCGATGGGCGCCGTCTTAATCTGGTCGGTGAGGGTGTGGGTTTGCTCAACAAGGTTGTCGACACCCAGGCTCTGATCAACAGCTTTGATCTTGTCATAGAAATTAGCGTCATCCGGAACGCCAAGACTCTTGGCTTCGGCGGCGATGGCGCGCAGGTTTTTCACCGCGTCAGGATCGCCCGGCGTCAGGGCGATCGTCCGGCCACCGCCCAGATCCGATAGTATCTTGAAATCTTTTACTTCAGCTGAATTCAGAGGCTGAGATAGAATTCGCGCGTTGTATTGCTTGGCTATTTCGACTGGATTTGCACGTTGCGCGGCATTCGCGCTCTGCCATTCCGGCGACGCGACCAATTTTGACACCGGAACATACTTTTTCGTCGCGGGGTCGAAGTTCGTGGCGCTATTGATCAGCTGTCGATTAGAATCAACCCAAGCTGACGATTTGAATTGAACTTCATTTGCCGTTTTCTTTAGAAATTCGCCCATCTCCCGTCGAATTTGATTCTTTTGCTCTGGGGTTACATCCGGATTCTCGAATATGAAACGATAATCACTTTCATATTTCTGATTTAGAATGTCCAGAACAGCCTGCGTCTTTGCTGGATGACTTCCGTTGTGCGGAGCATCTCCAAGTAGTGAGTTTGTTGGCTGCTGCTGTATATTATCGGCCTTGGAGTCAAAGTCGAATATTTCTCGACCTTCATCGCCGAGTGCTAGAAACTGCTTAACAAAGTTTGACCCAGATTTAAGAAATATTTCTTTGGGTATTGTGTGATCTCGCTGATAACCCGCGATCACTTCACCTGTGAGATTCATGCGCCCCGTGGGCTGATACGGAGCAGTCATGCTTGCACCGGCGGGTTGAGCGCAAGCAGGCCAGCCGGATCAGAGTACACGACGCCCGTGACGCCAGCGGCTTCCATCGCCGCCTTAAGTTCGAGCGATACAAAGACCCTCGAAACGTCCCTCTCGTCCCTGAATATATGGACCCCTTCAGCGATATCTTGTCTTATGCGATAGCCGTTAGCCACGCGCAGCGAGACCCTCAAATCGTGAGGAGGCAGGGGCCAGCGCACTCCTTCAGCCCTGATATGCGAATTACCCCAATCAATTGCAGGGACCCTCCTCAACACATCAATTATAAGGTATTCGCCAAGAGAAACGCCATTCCTATTTCTTCGGTGTATCGCCTTAGATTCAATATGGCCGCTATCGAATGACTCCAGAATGTCCAAACATTTCCTGGATACCAATATATAGCTGGACGTATTCTCGAAATCCGGCACTCCGGTAGATTTCTCTTCACGAATGAAGATTGGGGTCTCGACCACTGCAGCGAGGCCATGTCCACCACCAAGCAGATGGTCGACACTTGGCTCATTTGCCCATTGCTCGACAGCTTGAAAGCGAGCGTCATTCTCAGCTTGAAAGAACCGGCTCTCGCCCTTGACGAGCGGCTGCACCGGCTCGATCAGGCGCACCTCATTCAAGCTCATGCCCTGAAGTTCGGGATGATTTTGCACGAGGATCTTTCGCGCTTCTTCACCGTAAATTCCCGCCGGCACGATTCTCGCCATCACTTCACCCGTTATTTCGGAATTAGCTGCGCTCATACTCACCGCTCCCGCCCCCCCTCCCTAACCCGCCGCGCCAGGGGCGACAGCAGGAAGCCGATGATCCGGCGTTCGCCGGTCTTGATTTCGACGGTGGCCGAGAGGCCCGGGGCCAGGGCGAGCTTGCGCCCATTAACCATGATCCAGGGTTGAGTAAGCTTGACCAAGGCGGGAAATACAAGCCCCTCCTTCTCGTCCTCGACGGCGTCGCGGCTGATGTGTTCGATCGTGCCGTGGACCACGCCGTAGCGGGTGAACGGATAGGCCTCGAGCTTGATCTCGACGCTCTGGCCTTCGTGGACGAAGCCGGCGTCGCGGTTCTGGACGCGGGCCTCGATGATCAGCTCGCCGCCGCGCGGCACCAGCACCATCAGGGGGTCGGCCGGCTTGACCACCCCGCCCAAGGTGTGGACCTGCATCTGCTGGATCACGCCGTCCACCGGCGCGGTCAGGACGGTGAGGCCGGCCTTGTCGCTGGCCTTGGCCAGTTCCTCGCCACGCAGGCGCTGGTTGGCCTGAGCCTCGGTCAGGGCGTCGAGCACCTCGCGCGAGAACTCGCCCTGGGCCTTGGCGATCTGCTGGTCGACGCCGGCCACGGCGGCAGCGGCCTTCAGGCGCTCGTCGCGGCGGATGGCCAGGTCCTGGCGCATGCCGACGACCTGCTGCTCCAGCTCCGAGACCTTCATGCGCGGCGCATAGCCCTTGACCACCAGCTCGCGCATGCCCTTCAACCGCTCTTCGGCCAGGGGGATCTGCTGGCTGAGCTTGAGGATCTCGTTGTCGATCATCCCCAGCTCGCCCTGGCGCTGGAGGCGGTCCTGCCTGAGTCCGGCCAGGGTGGCGGCCTGCTCGCGGCGCTTGGCCTCGACGAAGGCGCGTTGGGTGGCCACCGAGGCGCGGTCGGCGCCGTCGGGGGCGTGGAACGCCGCGCCGCGTCCGTCGGCGTAGTCGACCAGAGCCGTGGCGCGGGCCGCGTCGATGTCGGCGCTGAGCAAGGCCTGGCGGGCCTGGGCGACGTCGGCGGCGGTGGCGGTGGGATCGAGGTCGACCAGGGGCTGGCCGGCCCGCACCGCCTGGCCCTCGACCACGTGCAGGGCCCGCACCACCCCGTAGTCGGCCGCCTGGATCAGCTTGACGTTGCCACGCGGGATGATCTTGCCCGGGGCGGCGGCGACCATGTCGACCTTCCCCAGGATTGACCAAGCCAGGGCCAGGACGATGAAGGCCAGCATGGCCCACAGGATGCCGCGTCCCAGCGGGTTGGGCGGGGTCTCCAGCACTTCCAGGGCGGCGGGCAGGAAGGCGGTCTCGTCGCGCGGCGTGCGGTCGCGATCGGCGATCCGTTGCAGGCGCCAGCTCTCGACAAAGACTTCCCAGTGACGGGCCCAGTCGCGCAGCGCCACGGCGATCATGTCCGCACCCCCATCTGCTTGGCGTAGAGCTGGGCGTAGCGACCGCCCTGGCGCAGCAGCGCCTCATGCGTGCCCTGCTCGGTGATCCGGCCGCGCTCGACGGTGACGATCCGGTCGGCCTGGCGCACGGCCGACAGGCGGTGGGCGATGATGATCACCGTGCGCCCGGCGGTCATGGCCTTCAGATTGCCCTGGATGATCTCCTCGCTCTCGGCGTCGAGGGCCGAGGTGGCCTCGTCGAAGATCAGCACCTTGGGCCGTCCGGCCAGGGCGCGGGCGATGGCCAGGCGCTGGCGCTGGCCGCCCGACAGGTTGCCGCCGCGCTCGTCGATCTGGGTGTCGTAGGCCTCGGGCAGCTCGAGGATGAACTCGTGCGCCCCGGCCATCTTGGCGGCCGCCACGACGGTCTCCATCGGCATGGCCGGATCGGTCAGGGCGATGTTCTCGCGGACCGTGCGGTTGAACAGGATGTTCTCCTGCAGCACCACCCCGACCTGGCGCCGCAGCCAGGCCGGATCGACCACGGCCAAGTCGACGCCGTCGACCAGCACCCGGCCGCGCTCGGGCACGTGCAGGCGCTGGATCAGCTTGGTCAGGGTCGATTTGCCCGAGCCGGACGGGCCGACGATGCCCAGCACCTCGCCGGGCTCGACCACCAGGTCAATATCGGACAGCACCTCTGGCCCGTCGACCTTGTAGCGGAAGCCGACATGTTCCAGGGCGATGCGGCCGACGATGTCGGGCAGGCTGGAGCGCGACGGCGAGGAGGCCGGCTCGGTGGGACTGTTGAGGATGTCGCCCAGCCGGGCCACCGAGATCTGGGCCTGCTGGAAATCCTGGGCCAGTTGAGCCAGGCGCAGCACCGGCCCGGCCACCTGGCCGGCCAGCATGTTGAAGGCCACCAGCTCGCCCACCGTCAGCTTGTCGCCGACGACCAGGCGCGCGCCGAAGAACAGCAACGCCACACCGCCCAGCTTGTTGATCAGCTGGATGGCCTGCGAGCCCCAGTTCGCCAGCATCCGCGCGTCGAAACTGGCCTTGATGTAGCCGGCCAGTTGGCGCTCCCAGCGGTTCTGCATCTGCGGCTCGACGGCCAAGGCCTTGAGGGTCTCCACACCCGTCACCGCCTCGACCAGGAACGACTGGTTCTCGGCCCCGCGGGCGAACTTCTCGTCGAGCTTGCGGCGCAGGGCCGGCCCGACCAGCAGGACCACCAGGGCGTAGAGCGGCAGGGTGATCAATACGATCAGCAACAGCCAAGGGCTGTAGAGCCACATCACCGCCAGGAAGATCCCCGCGAACAGTAGGTCCAACACCGCGGTCAGGGCCGAGGAAGTCAGGAATTCGCGGATGTTCTCCAGCTCGCGCACCCGGGCCACGGAGTCGCCCACCCGGCGGGCCTGGAAATAGGCCATCGGCAGTTGGGTTAGGTGCGAGAACAGCTTGGCGCCCAGCTCGGCGTCGACGCGGCTGGTGGTGTGCGAGAACAGGTAGGTGCGCAGGCCACCCATGGCGACCTCGAACAGCGACACCACCAGCAGGCCGACCGCCAGGATCTCCAGCGTCGTCAGTCCCTTGTGGACCAGCACCTTGTCGATCACCACCTGGAAGAACAGGGGAGTGATCAGGCCCAGGACCTGCAGGAACAGCGAGGCGACCAGCACGTCGCGCAGCAGGTGCCGATACTTGACCAGGGCAGGGATGAACCAGGTCACGTCAAAGGCGCGGGCAGCCCCGGCGACGTGCTCGCGGGTGGTCATCAACAGCAGCTGGCCAGTATGAACGGCGGCGAACTGGTCGATGGTCAGGGTGCGGGGACGCTGTTCGCCGGGATCGAACACCAGCACCCGGTCTGCGGCGGCCTGCAGGACGATCAGCCAGCCCTCGGTCACGCGGGCCATGGCCGGCAGCGGCTGGCGGTGCAGCAGAGCCGGCGCGGCTTGCACGACCTTGGCCCGCACCTGCAGGCGCTTGGCTAATCTTAGCAGATCGTTGGCCGACGCTTCTTCCGAGCCCAGCCCCAGATCGTGGCGGAGATGGTCAGGATCGGCAGGCTTGCCCAGAAAGCCCAGCATGGCGGCGAAACAGACTAGCGCAGACGCGCCCGTCGGCGCCTCGCCGGCCCCGCCCATGGACAGGTCGCCGTCAGCGCCCACGTCCGCCCTGAACCTGACGGCCAGCCCCTCCGTTCACATCCGTGCGCATTGCTCGAAACGAGCAGCGACGCCGCACCCCATACACTGTCACGAACACCCCCGAACCTTCGCTAACCATGTTGCAGGAGCAATTAGGCGTTGCAATCGCAATCTTTGAGAGATCAATGAAAGGTTGAAGATCCACCGCTATTGCGGCTGGCGCCTGACACGCGTCGGAAAGCGACTTATTGCTCGACTTCGCCGAATCTATTCGCTCGCCACTAACGAGACATCCATCCCTCTGACCGGGAGGTTGTCGCGATCGGCGTTGCGGAATCTGAACGCCGCATGCCACGTCAGGCCAACCCAACTTACTTCCATCCGTTCCTACGCCACAGCACTCCCCTCCTCTTTGCGCTCTGGCAGGCATCTTAGGGCCTGTTCACATGCCCTCCTGTCCGGAGGTCCACATGCGTACCATCTCGATCATCAGCCAGAAGGGCGGGTACCCGGATCGAGAGCAGCTCGAAAGCCGCGGGCGTCACATCCAGGATTTGACGGCCGAGTTCCTGAATGCGCCATCAGGCGTCCCTCGATCGGCTGACCTGTTTTTTGGGGGGGGGCGGGTTTCACCCGATTGTCCACATTCCTCCCTCGCCGAACCCTCTTGGCATGCACACCCCGGCTGGACGACACCTTCGTACCCTCCCCGCGATCATCGCCGCTCTTGCGGTGACTGGCGCCGCGCACGCCCAGGAAAAGCAGCCGAAGGAGGCGGGCCGCGCCTTCAGCTTCGTGGTGTTGCCGATCCCGATCTCAAGCCCGGCGGCGGGGAACGGGTTGGCGGTCGCAGCGGTGGCGCTCTACCGTGTCGAGGGCGCCGAGCGTCCTTGGGCGACGGGGCTCGGGGCGCTGAAGACAGACACGTCGAGTTGGGCGCTCGCGGCGGGGCAGAAGGCGTACTTGGCCGACGACCGCTTCCGGCTCACCGCGGCGGCGGCGGTGGGCGAGTTCCACATCGACTACTACGGCATCGGCCAGGGTTCCGGCGACCGCGACCGCTCCATCCCGATCACCGAGAAAGGCCAGGGCGGCGTGGTCTCGGGACTTTGGCGCACGGCGCCGAACCTCTATCTCGGGCTCGAGTACCGGTTGATCGACCTTAGGACGAGCCTGGACCTGAGCCAGCTTCCGTTCCCGGACCTGGCAATTCCGCAGATCGAGCTGCGCAGCCGTAGCTCTTTGCTAGGCCTGGCCGGCGAGTACGACACGCGCGACAACGAGTATCAGCCGCAGCGCGGGGTCTATGCGACCGGGAAGTGGATGTGGGCCCATAGAAGGCTCGGCGGCGACTTCAACTACACGCGGGTCGAGTTTGGCGGGAACGCCTACCTGCCGGCCGGCAAGAGCGGCGTATTCGCGGTCCGCAGCGCCGTCTGCTCGGCTTCCCAACGGGCTCCGTTCTACGATATCTGCAGCTTTGGCAGTGGCGCCGACCTGCGCGGATACGTAGCCGGCCGCTACCTGGACCGAGCGCTCTACGCGGTCCAGGCCGAATATCGCCGCCCGTTATTCTGGCGGCTGGGGGGTGTAGCTTTCGCTGGCGTGGGCGGGGTGGCGCCCAGCTTCGGCAAGCTGAGCCTCGACAACGCACTCCCGGCCGCCGGTGTTGGCCTGCGGTTCCAGGCCTCGAAGAAGTACAAGGTCAACGCCGGCATCGACTATGCGCGGGGCAAGGACTCCGGGGCCGTCTACTTCCGCATCGGCGAAGCATTCTGAGCGGCTCAGGCAGCGGGCTCGATCCGGCTGATCCTGGAGCCTTCCAGCCCCAGGCCGGCCATCAGGCCCTTCTGACCGAAAGGCACGGCGTAGACGTCTTGCTTCAGGGTGGTGGTGTTGGTCGCGCGCGCCCTACCCTTGTCCAACACGACGATGCTCGGGCCGCTGCCGATCGCCCAGCCGTTGCTCTTGTCCAGGTAGTCCAACGCGGACTGGGTGATGAAGAACAGGGCGAAGCTGAAGGTCTGCGCGCCGACCTGCAGCCCGTAGGATGCGGCCGCAATGCGGTAGTAGCCCTCGGTGCGGCCACCGGCGCGCAGCACGCCGTCGCCACCCTGTCCGCCCACCACGAGACCGGCCTTGACGATCTTCGGGAAGATCAGCACCGCCCGGGCGCGATCGCCGAGCTCCTTGGCCTTGGGGCTCGTCGCGTAGAGTCGCGCAAGGGCTTCGTCCGCTTCGCGGTCGAGCTCGGCGACGGTCGCGGCTTGCACGGCGGATCCGGCCGAGGCGACACCAGCAACCAGCCAGAGCATGACGGTGCGACGGTCAGGACAGGGGCAGCTAATTGAACGGTGTAGGGACATCGGGGGGCTCCATCGGCGGTCTTGGTCGTATCTCGGCTTCGGAGCCGCCGCTGCGCCATCCGGTGAAACCCGTGGCTCTGAATCCCGGCGGACCAACGGCGGGACGCCGGCTCATGCGTAGCCTCAGACCACGGCGGCGGGTCGCGTGACGCGCAGGAGGCCCAGGCGGAACGGCAGCGCGCCCAGGACGGCGCCGGCCAGAGGGGTCACGATGAAGAGCCAGAGCTGTCCGAACCCGGTGGTCGTGGTCTCGATCGAGATGTTGCCGATGTTGACCCGCGTGCGGCGACCCTCCACCGCGTCGCGCCGTCCGGCTGATCCGGGCCCCAGGCGAGGGTTTCGCCCGATGGCGCGGCCCTGCCCAACTCGAATGATCAAGGGCGAGCGGGAGCGCCCGCCCGGGCGGGCCCTGCTGGGAGGACATGCGGTGTCTGGAAGCGAACCTATGTGGAAGCATACGCTGGCGGCTGGCGTCGCCATCATGGTGCTGGCGGCAATGGGGCCGGCGCACGGACAGCGCCTGCCGCCGGGCGTGACGCCCGAGCGCCTGGCCACCGACAACAAGCTTTTCCTGAGCCTGGCGATCAAGGGGCTGCACTGGGAGGAGCCGGCCGAGCCGGTGAAGATCGCTGGCCCCCTCTACTTCGTCGGGACCCGCGGGCTGGGCGCATTCATCTTCGCCACGTCCGATGGCCTCGTCCTGATGAACACGGGCATGCCATCGTCTGGCCCTATGATTGCGGCGTCGATCCGCAAGCTGGGCTTCAAGCCGGAAGACATCCGGCTGATGATCAACGGCCATGCCCACATAGACCACGCCGGCGCCTTCGCCTACTTCAAGACCCTCTCCCCCAGGGCCGAACTCGCGGTCATGCGCGAGGACGTCGCGGCGATGGAGAGCGGCGACAAGGGCGACTTCAAGTACGCCGACGACTTCGTCTACGCGCCGGCGAAGGTGGACCGCATGCTGCGCGACGGCGAGCGCATCCAGCTGGGAGATGTGACCCTCACCGCCCTGCTTACGCCAGGCCACACCCGCGGCGCCACCACCTGGATCGCCGAGATCGTCGACGACGGACGGCCGCTGACCGTCGTGTTCCCGGATGGCGCCGGCTTCAATCCGGGATACCGCATCACGAAGGATCCATCCTACCCCGGCATCGAAGCCGATTACCGACGAACGCATCACACACTGGAGATGCTGAAGCCGGACATCTGGCTGGCCCAGCACAACGAGTACTACGATTTAGAGGGTAAGCGCGCGCGGGCGCGGACGGATGGCGTCAGGGCCTGGATCGATCCGGAAGGGTACCGCCGCTGGGTGGCGAGCAAGAACCTCGCGTTCGAGACCCTGGTCGCTCGAGAATCGGGGGCTCAAGCGCCCGACGGCGAGTGAGGAGCCGGCCATGCTCCCTCGGTATCCAGCTGTCGGATCCGCTTCCGCGGCGCTGGTCCTGGTGTCGGCTGTCTCGCTTCCCGCCGCAGCGCAGGAGACGGACCGGCTTAAGGCAAATGCCTCATGGACGCAGTTCGCCGGCGGGCTCGTCGGTGGTGACGGCGATCAGGACGGTCGCTATGGCGGGTACGTGGCGGCCGAGTTCGAGATAGACGGCGGCGCGGTCGGCCTCTGGGAAGGCGCCTCCATCAATGTCTACCCAGAGTACATCTACGGTCGGAACGTCAACGGCAGCGCCTCCGGTCCCGTCTTCCCCGTCAATGTCGGCCTGGCCTACCCCAGCAAAGACCGTGATGACTTCGACGTGTCGCTGTTCGTGCAGCAGCGGATTGGTCGCGCCACCGTGCAGTTCGGCAAGATCAACAGCATGCGCCGCGGGCGCGCGACGCCGATGATCAGCGGCGGCGGCCTTGAAGGCTTCCAGCACACGGTGCTGGCCTCTCCGCCCTCCATCATAGGCCAGCCGGTCCGCTTTGGCGTGATGGCCACCATCCCGCTGGATGGGCCCACGTTGAGCCTTGGCGTTTGGGACCCGGAGTCGACCATCAACAAGACCGGCTTCGAGCATCCCTTCGAGACGGGCGTAGCCGGCTATGCCCAGTTGGCCTTCCCGGTGACGCTCGGCGGACGAAGCGGCAGCCAGAAGATCGCCGTCTACGGCAGCACGAAGCGCGGCTTAGACCTGCAGGACGTACCCGAGGTGATCCTGCCGCCGGAGAGCGAAACGGTCCTGGGGCAGAAGAAGGGCCAATGGCATGTCCAGTACAGCTTCCACCAGCATCTGCACGAGGCGTCCGCGCCCGGGGGGCGGGGATGGGGGGTGTTCGGACGCCTGGGTGTGTGGGACGGCAATCCCACGCCGTTCCGATGGCAGGCGGCGCTGGGGGTAAGCGGAGAAGCGCCCTTCGCCTCACGACCGCAGGACCGGTTCGGCGTCGGCGTGTTCCGCACCCAGCTCAGCGCAACGTTGCGTCAGGGACTGGCCCCCATCGTCGTGCTGGATGACGAAACCGGCGCTGAGATCTTCTATACCCTGGCCGTCGGCGGACCACTGCGCTTGACGGCCAGCGCGGAATGGGTCGATCCGGCGATCGCCGCGCGAGGCGAACTTGTCTACATCGGCCTCAGAGCCAAGCTTGAGTTCTAGGCTTCAGCGCTCCCCCCAAAGTTCGATCCTGGCCTGGCCCCGCGCGTTACCCGGGCGTCTATAGGTGAGCTCGACGCGCCGGATGAACCGGTCCCGGCCCCGCAGATCGATGCGGCGCGACCAGCCGCCCTGCTCGATGCGGAAGCGCAGCGGGATATGGTCGGGCGCGCCGTTGCTGTAGATCACGTCGAGGTCATAGACGTAGATCGCGTTGCCTTTGACCAGCAGGCGAATATGGTCGAAAGCCGCTCGCGCTGCTGTCACGACGATCACGTCGTGGTCCAGGTTCCACCGGACTGTCCGGGCGCCCAAGAACACCCGGCGGTCCTGAGTGGCCCCCGCGCCGGCGGAGAGCAGCCAGCCTGCGCCGCAAAGCACAAAGGTACGACGATACATGGTGTCTTCTCCCTCGGTGCGGCCGACAGGGGGGGCAATCGGCGCCACGTGAAGTGGGTGAACGCGCTGCCGCCCGGCCGCACCAGCAGCCTCGCCCGAACCTCACCCGACAACCATCGGGTGAAGGCCCCAGGCGAGCCTCATCTGAGAGGCGGCGCGAATGACGCCTTCAAGGTCTCCATGGCCTGCTGGGACTCGATGACGCCGCCCATCTTCGGCTCATCGATATCGATTACGAGGACAAGGGAGAGCACCGTCAGCCCGATAAGCGTGGCGCCGGCCAAGCGCGCGCCGGGCCCCGCCAGCAGACGTCCGAGCAGAGCAGCCGTGGCCAGAAAGTAGGCCAGCAGCACCAGGAACACCTCCCCCGGCACGCGTGCGAGCCGCGCGGTTCGGCGCGCAGCTTCCAAGTTCAGCACTTCGTTCACAGCGTCGAGGAAGGGGACGGCGAACGGCGTGGAGCGCACACTGGGAAACGCCGCTTCGGTCGCTTGCCACAGCTCAGCGGCGAGACGATCGTTGACCGCGAGCGCGGTCCGGACCTCGCCAGGCCGAGCAGTGGCCAGCCGAATCCGCGCCTCGACGTAATCCTCCAACAGTTGCGCCATGACGGTGCGATGCGGCTCATCCAGGAGGCGGGCGCGAAGGTGCGCCGTACCGATCGCGTTAGCCTCATCCAACACCAGGGCGCGGCGGGTCTGGTAGCCGTCCACGGCAAGGAAGAAGGTGAAGCCCAGCAACAGGGCTAGCAGCCCAAGGATGGCCGCAACGACATAGGCTTCCTGGGTCTGCTGGTGGTTCGCCTCGACAGGGTCCGGCTGCGCCTGCGGGCGAGGTGGCCGGCGCATGGCGACCCCACCTAGCCAAGCGCCCGCGGCGGCGCAGAGCAGCAGCAGGGCGAGAAGCCATGGCGGCCAGGTGGCGACCTGATCCAACAGCCGCGCGGCCATGCTTACCAACGAAGGGTGACGCCGGAGCGTCGGGCGATCCGGCGGGTGAGTTCGAAGGAGGCCGCAGCGATGGCGCGAGTGTTGGGGTCCGCCCCTGGAGCGGCGCCGTTTCTCGGCGCCAGATCGCCCTCCACACGATTTAGCGCCACGTAAAGCCGGTCGACGGCCGCACGATCCTCAGGCTCCGTCAGCAGCGCGTCCATCTGCAGCGCTTTCCAGCGAAGCATCGCAATGGTGACGACGGCGGCCCGCTCTTCGGCCTGGCAGGATTGCGGCGCCCGCTGGCGGCAGGCTCGCAGATCGGCCACCTCGGAGATCAACTCCCCTGTTGCGGCGTCGAGGTTGGCGAGGAACTCGATAACGAACGTCGCTTTCAACTTCTGCTGTTCGAACGCGTGCCCGACAATGGGCGCCAGGACTATGGTGGCGACAACGGTGCCCAGCACGGTCGCCACATGCAGCCACAGCGGCACCTTGTCCTGGAACAGCCCTCGCCACACCCAGCGCGCGATCTGCCGCAGTCGTTCCGGCGCGGTCGGTCCGCGCGTTTCGGCGACCTCATGCGCCGCTCCACCCATGCTAGCCTCCAGATCCGAGAACCCGGAGTATGGAGCCGGGGCGGACGCGCCGCCCTCCGGTCAAACCCTTAGCTTCGGGCCATGGCGCTGCTCGCGGCTCAGGAATGCGGGTTAGGCCCGATGGGAACAGGCGGCGCTAGCCCTATACTGAACGACAAAGCCGAGAGGCCGGCATGCTTCGTATCCTCATCGCCGACGATCATGAGATGGTCCGTAAGGGCATCCGCGAGCTAATCCAGGATCATCCGGGCTGGGATGTGTGCGGCGAAGCTGGCGACGGGCTCACTGCGCTGGAGCTGGCGCTCAAGGAGCGTCCCGACATCGCCATCCTGGATATCTCGCTTCCGCTGCTGAACGGCGTCGCGGCTACGCGGCGCCTGGTGCATGAGTGTCCACGTACGCGCGTGCTACTCTACACGATGCTCGACGACGAGGAGAGCGTCACCAACGGCTTGGCGGCCGGCGCGCGGGGCTACGTGCTGAAGACCGACAGCGCCGAGCATCTGACCTCGGCGATCTCGGCGCTGGGCGCCAACCGACCCTTCTTCTCGTCCCTCGTCTCAGAGATCCTGCTCGAGACGGTCAACCACCGCAAACGCAGCCGCCTGGACAGCTTCACAGACCGCGAGTTGCAGGTCGCGCAACTGATCGCCGAGGGCAACTCGAACAAGGCGACGGCCCGCACCCTCGGCATAAGCATCAAGACCGTCGAGAGCCATCGCGCCTCGGCCATGCGCAAGGCGGGCGTGCACACCGCGCCCGAGCTGGTGCGCTTCGCCATCAAGCACAAGCTGATCCAGGCCTGACTGGGAGTTCACCCGATAGGCCGCGCCCCAGCGGCGGCACAGTATCGAGATGTCCGCGATCTTTCCCCCTATGCGGATCTCGGGCCATTACGCCCCGTGCGGGGCGCGGCGGCGGGCGACCGCTCATCTTGTCCTCGCACACTTGTCGGCGGACGAGCGGTCGCCGGCTTCTGCGCCGGCCAGCGCGCCACCAAGGCCGCGCCCGCGCAGCCGCTGCGAATCTGCAACTGGCCCCCGAGTTGGCGGATGCGCGAGTGCATGGCGTGCAGGCCCTCCCCGAGGCGCCGCCGGCCTGCTGGAAAGCCGCGACCGTCGTCTCGCACCTCGCACTGAACGACGCCCCGAGCGACGCCCGCCCGGATGCAGACATGCGCCGCCCCCGAGTGGCGGTGGATGTTGACCAGCGCCTCCTGCACCATGCGGAACAGGGCGCGCTGGCCGTCTTGGGACAGCGCGCGCGGCGGCAACCGGACGTCCACCTCCATCTCAATTCGAGCGCGCCGTGCGAAACCCTCGGCCAGAGCCCGCACCGCCGCGCCGATCGGCTCGCCGCCGGAGCTGGGTGGATGGATCAAGAACGAGAGGGTGCGCACGTCGCGCTGGGCATCGGCGATGCTGGCGGCGAGTTCGTCCAACACGCTTGCGGCCTCACGCCCGTCCGCGACCAACGAGCGGAGACGCGACACGGCCAGGCCGATCGCAACCAGTTGTTGGCCGGTGGAGTCATGCAGTTCCATGGCGATGCGCCGCCGTTCGGCCTCGCGGGCGGCGATTATGCGCTCCGTGGCGCGCTTGGCCTGCGCCCGGGCCTGGGCCAGTTCCGTGACGTCCTGCAGCAGCAACAGCCATGCATCGCCGTTGCGGTGGCGGAAGGGAACAAGCCGAACATCCAAGCGCCGTCCCTGACCGCCCGCGCAACTGCCTTCGAATTCGCGCGCCCCAGCGTGCAGCGCGCGGCGGGCCCGGCGGAAGAGGCGGCTCAGACCAGGGACGACTCCGCCCTCCGCGCCCAGGAGGTCGGCGCCCGGAGTGGCGGTCGGGGCGATGCCAATACTCGCAAAGTCATGCCAGGCGGCGTTGGCGTCCAACAGGCGACCATCCCGGTCCAAGATCGTCATCGGCCAACTCAGCACGTCGAACGCTGGTGCAAGGACTGATGGCCGGCGTAAGGGTCGCGGACGACCGCCACTCGGCTGAAAGATCAGGTCGGCTCCGCCGGCCCGGGCCTGCACGAGCACCTCGATCGAGGCGCCCGGTCGGAAAGACGATGGGAAAGTGGCACGGCTCGCTTCGCCGAAGTCGAACGCCTGCTGCACGGCGTAGGAAACCCGCCGCGGCAGTCCGGCCTCGCGGATATCGCGCCCAAGGGTCACGGTTTCGTCGAGGCCCAGCCAGATCTGGGCGGCGCGGCTGATCCCGGTCACCAGCCAGAGCCGGTCGATTCCGATGACGCAGTCGGGCGCATCGGCGAAGGGCTGGGGGTCCGGCCACGGATCGCCGGCGGACAGTGCAACGTCTTCAGGCAGGACCTGCTGCACGTTCGGCGCCTCTCTGCGTCAAAGTAACAAGACTACGGCGAAGATTTAACTGGAAGTTGTGCCTACTCGCGCGAAAGACACTCGCCAATGCACGCGACGGCCGACGCTTTCCGAGGACGCTGGCATAAGCAATCAGGTGATCACCTGAAGGGCGTCAACCCAGGGGCGTTTCCTGCGAGCCTTCCACGGCGATGACCAAGTCCAGCACCGCTTGCGCCAACGTGCTTGCGCGGTTGGCCGTGAACGCGGCCTCATGGCGGTCCAGCGTGCGCGTGCGAGCGGCCCGAACGAGGCGTTCCGCGCTCACGGGCAAGCCTTCCGCGGCCTGGGCGATCCGACGAGCGTGTCCGAGCCAGTCGATCGGAACGCGGGCCCTCATCGGCTCTCTCCTGACTGCGCTGTCCTGCGTCGTTCCGCCGGCCCCATCCTCTCGCTCCCTATCTGGCGCGGCGGAGGTAACACTGGCGCCCGAGAGGTGGGTCACGAAATTCTTTCGCCACAGGGATAGCCAACGACTATTATCCCGCCGGAGACGCCACAATGTTCTCGCCCCTCGACCTAAGGCATCTGGAACAGATCGCCGCCATCCGGCGGGCCGGAGGGTTCAACGGCGCGGCGCGCGCCCTCGGCATCTCGCAGCCGACGCTGAGCAAGAGCATCGCCCGCCTGGAGGCGCGCCTTGGCATGAAGCTGTTCGAACGCGGCGCAAGGGGCGCGACGCCTACGGCCTACGCTAACTATCTCGGCGAGCGCGCGGAGGCGCTGCTGCAGAGCGCGGCTCAGCTGCTACGAGAGGCGCAGCAGATGGTCGACGGCGACTCTGGGCAAGTCCGGATCGGCGTCGGGCCCGTGGCGCGTCTCGCCCTCCTGCCGCAGTTGGTCAGCCTCGCTGCTGCGCGATTTCCGCGATTGCAGCTTTCTACCTTGCAGAGCAGTCCCCTGACATTGCTGGCGCGGCTGCTGAACGGTGAGTCCGACGTGATCTTCGTGCACCATGAGTACGCGGAAAGTCATGGCGACCTGATCCGCGCCAAGATCCTCACGGACGACATCATCGTCGTGGCGCGGGCCGGTCATCCTGCAGGCGATCGCGGCCCCCTCGCACCTCGCGACCTCCTGGGTTACGCTGCGGCAACGCCGACCGTGACGCCGGCGATCCGGGCCTGGCTGGGCGCAGCCTCGCCGGACACCGATGGCCATGCCGCTGCGTTGTTCTCGGATGACTACAGCGTGATCGCGCAGCGGTTGCTCGATTCCGATTTGATCGCCTTCGCGCCTCGGTTCGCCGTGGCCCGGGAACTCGCCGAGGGCGCCTTCATCGAGCTGCCGATCACGCGACCCGCGCCGGCCTACGAATGTTGGATGCTCACCACCCCGGAACTCTGGCGCTCACCCGTCATCCGAGCGCTTGCCGACGCCGCACGTGAGGCGAGTGAGGCCCCGCGCGGTACGCGATGACGGCCAAGGCGATCGAGTTGGTAGCGCCCCTGCCCATCTGTCCAGATTGCCGGCGCGGGATTCGGATTGTGCGCCCTCTTCCCATCAGACCCTGCTCGGCATCGCGGCAGGCTCTCGCAACCTGGCGCAGACGCGCCCCCATTACTCATCAATTAAACTCAATAAGTATTTGATTTTATTATATTTTATCCCTTATTCCCACTCGATGGTGCCGGGGGGCTTGGAAGTCACGTCATAGACCACGCGGTTGACGCCGCGGACCTCGTTGATGATCCGGGTGGCGGTCTTGCCCAGCACGTCCCAGGGGAATTCGAAGAAGTCGGCGGTCATGCCGTCGGTCGAGGTCACCGCGCGCAAGGCCAGGACGTTCTCGTAGGTGCGGGCGTCGCCCATCACCCCGACCGTCTTGACGGGAAGCAGCACGGCGAAGGCCTGCCAGATCTTGTCGTAGAGGCCGGCATTGCGGATCTCTTCCAGATAGATGGCGTCGGCGTCTTGCAGCACCTTGACCTTCTCGGGCGTGATGTCGCCGGGGATGCGGATGGCCAGGCCCGGGCCGGGGAACGGGTGGCGGCCGACGAAGGCCGGGGCCAGGCCCAGCTCGACGCCCAGGGCGCGGACCTCGTCCTTGAACAGCTCGCGCAGCGGCTCGACCAGTTTCAGCTTCATGAAGTCCGGCAGCCCGCCGACATTGTGGTGGCTCTTGATCACCGCCGAGGGGCCGCCGCGGGCCGAGACGCTCTCGACCACGTCGGGATACAGCGTGCCCTGGGCCAGGAAGTCGGCGCCGTCGATCTTGGCGGCCTCGCGGTCGAAGATGTCGATGAACTTGCCGCCGATGATCTTGCGCTTGGTCTCCGGATCGCTGACCTCGGCCAGGGCCCCGAGGAACTCGGCGCCGGCGTCCACGTGGATCAGTGGAATGTTGTAGTGGTCGCGGAACAGGGTCACGACCTGATCGGCCTCGTTCTTGCGCAGCAGGCCGGTGTCGACGAACACGCAGGTCAGCTGGGCGCCGATCGCCTCGTGGATCAGGACGGCCGCCACCGAGCTGTCGACGCCGCCGGACAGGCCGCAGATCACCTTGCCGTCGCCGACCTGGTCGCGAATCTTCTGGACCATCTCCTGGCGGAACGCCGCCATGGTCCAGTCGCCGGTCAGGCCGGCGATGTTGAACAGGAAGTTCTTGTAGATCTTCGAGCCGTTGACCGTGTGCACGACCTCGGGGTGGAACTGCACGCCGTAAATCTTGCGGACGTCATTGGCGATGGCGGCGAACGGCGCGCCGGTCGAGGTGGCGATCACCTCGAAGCCGTCAGGGATGGCGGTGACGCGGTCACCGTGGCTCATCCAGACCGTTTCCAGCCCGCCGATGTCGGCCAGACCCTGGAACAGCGGGCTCTGCTTGCCGATGGTCAGTTCGGCGCGGCCGAACTCGCCCGCGTGGCCGCCCTCGACCTTGCCGCCCAGCACGTCGCACAGCAGTTGCTCGCCGTAGCAGACGCAGAGCATCGGCACGCCCAGCTCGAACAGCTTGGTCCCGATGCGGGGACTGTCGGCCTCCAGCACGCTGGCCGGGCCGCCCGACAGGATGATGGCGCTGGGGGCGTAGGCGTCGACCATGGCCTCGGCCTTGTCGAACGGATGGATCTCGCAATAGACGCCGGCCTCGCGCACCCGGCGGGCGATCAGCTGGGTCACCTGGCTCCCGAAATCGACGATCAGAACGCGCTGGTGATGGGTTTCGGCAGTCATGGGCAGAGGCTCTCCAGCGTGTCGTTTCGGTTCGGTTCGGTCTCCCTGTCGGGAGCAATTAGGGCGCGTAGGACCCGCGCTCGATCACCGCGGCGAAGAAGCCGTCAGTGCCTGCGCGATAGGGGGTCAGACGCAGATAGCCTTCCGGCGTGATGTGTTGCTCGACGCCCGCCAGGGTGATCGGCTTGACCGAGAAGCCCGGATGGCGCTCGACGAACGCCGCCACGCGGTCCTCGTTCTCCTCGGCCAGCAGCGAGCAGGTGACGTAGATCAGGCGGCCGCCCGGCTTTACGAAGTCGCCCGCATCGGCCAGAACAGCGTCCTGCTCGATCTGGCGCTTGGCCAGTTGGTCGGGCGACAGACGCCACTTGGCGTCGGGGTGGCGGCGCCATGTGCCCGAGCCGGTGCAGGGGGCGTCGACGAACACCAGGTCCAGCTTGCCCTCCAGCCCCTTCAGCGGTTCGCCCTCGATCGGCGAGCGGATTTGCAGGTTGCGGACCCCTGCCCTTTGGCCGCGACGGATGGTGTCGGCCAGGCGGCGGGCGTCGCTGTCGTGGGCGTAGATCTGGCCGCTGTTGCCCATGGCGGCGGCCAGGGCCAGGGTCTT
Source organism: Caulobacter sp. (assembly GCF_049283275.1). Taxonomy (GTDB): domain Bacteria; phylum Pseudomonadota; class Alphaproteobacteria; order Caulobacterales; family Caulobacteraceae; genus Caulobacter. The sequence goes on from NZ_JBAPVS010000142.1 coordinate 42,497, forward strand.
GCCCCCGCCCCCGGCGCAGAAGTCCAGCACCTGCTTGCCCTTGATCGGGCCGGCCAGGGCCGAGACGATCTGCGAACCCAGATCCTGGACCTCGAACCAGCCCTTGGAGAAGGCCGGCACGGCCTCGACCGACGGGGTGCGGTCGGCGGCGCCGGGCGCTGGTATGCGGAAGGCGGTGTCCAGCACGCCGGCCGGCTCGGCCCCGATCAGGGCCACGGCCTTGGCGCCGCGCTCGACGTCGGTCTTCAGCAGGTTGATGCGCAGATCGACCGGCGCGCGCTCGGCCAGGGCCGCCATCTCGGCCGCCCGGTCCTGGCCCAGGGCGCGGGTAAGATGCGGCTCCAGCCAGTCGGCATAGTCGCCAGCCACGGGGGCCGGCGCGTCGGCCAGGGCTCGCGGCGAGGCGATGCGTTCGCGCTCGGCATCGGTCAGGGCGCCGGGGCCGTGCTCCTCGCCCGTGGCTTCGGCGATGCGGTCGAGCGACCATTTCCAGTCCTGGGCCAGCACGCCCAGCACCACGCCGCGCGGGCTGTCGTCGCCCATCATCCAGCCCAGAGAACGCTTGCGGCGCAGGGCGTCCAGCGCCAGGCCCGAGACGAAGGCGCGATCCTTTGAACCCGCGTAACGGGCGCTCTCGCCCCAGCGCTTCAGCGCCATCCGTACGGGGAAATGACGCGTCTCGATCTCGGTGAGAACCTCGATCGCCGCTGCTAGTCTGCCGCCGTCGCGCATTTTTGCTTTCAGATCACCAAGGCCGCCAGGACCAGGCAGATGCCGATCAGGGAAGCCAGCCAGACCAGCGACCGGATGACCGGCACGCCGAAGGCATAGAGAAAGATGTAGACTGCTCGCGCTCCGACATAGAGCACCGCGCCATGGGCCGAGAACGTGCCCTGGCGATCACCCAGATAGACGACCAGCACGGCGGCGGCGAACAGCGGGAAGGTCTCGCGGAAATTGGCGAAGGCGCGTTCGAGACGCCCCGCCATTCCCGTCAGCACCACCGGCGTGTCGCGAGGCCCGACGTTCCACTTCAGACCGCGCTGCGGCTGGGCGGCCGCGGCCGCCCAGAGCAGATGAACCAGGCCGATCACGACGGCCAGGCCCAGCATCTGAAGTTCGAGGGCCATCCGCACGGCTAGACCGCGCTCGGATAGTTCGGCGCTTCCCGGGTGATCATCACGTCATGGACGTGGCTTTCACGCAGGCCGGCGCCGGTGATCCGCACGAAGCGGGCCCGGTCCTGGAATTCGGCGATCGTGGGGGCGCCGACATAGCCCATGGCGGCGCGAAGACCGCCAACCAGCTGGTGCAGCACCGGAGCGATGGCGCCCTTGAACGGCGTCTGGCCCTCGATGCCTTCCGGCACGAGCTTGAAGCTGTCGGTCACTTCCTTCTGGAAGTAGCGGTCGGCCGAGCCGCGGGCCATGGCGCCCACCGAGCCCATGCCGCGATAGCTCTTGTACGAGCGGCCCTGGTACAGGAACACCTCGCCGGGCGCCTCTTCGGTGCCGGCGAACATCGAGCCCATCATGGCGGTCGAGGCCCCGGCCGCGATGGCCTTGGCCAGGTCGCCCGAATATTTGATGCCGCCGTCGGCGATGACCGGCGTTCCGCTTTCCCTGGCGGCGCGGACGGCCTCCATGATCGCGGTCAGCTGCGGCACGCCCACGCCCGCGACGATGCGGGTGGTGCAGATCGAGCCCGGGCCGATGCCGACCTTCACCGCGTCGGCGCCGGCGTCGATCAGGGCGCGAGCGGCGTCGTAGGTGGCGATGTTGCCGGCCACGATCTGAACCCGGTTGGCTTCGCGCTTCAGCCGCGACACGGCGGCCGTGACCTGACTGGAGTGGCCATGGGCGGTGTCGATGACGACGACGTCGACGCCGGCTTCCACCAGTCCCATCGAACGCTCGAAGCCGGCGTCGCCGACGGTCGAGGCCGCACCGACCAGTAACCGGCCCTTGTCGTCCTTGGCGGCCAGGGGATGAGCCTGGGCCTTCTCGATGTCCTTGACGGTGATCAGGCCGACGGCGCGATAGGAGTCGTCGACGACGATCAGGCGCTCGATCTTGTGCTTGCGCAGCAGCTCGCGCGCCTCGCGGTGATCGATGCCTTCCGAAACCGTGATCAGGTTCTCGCGGGTCATCAGCGCCGAGGCCGGGACCTTGTCGTCGCCCTCGAAGCGCATGTCGCGGTTGGTCAGGATGCCGACCAGCTTGCCGCTCTTGGCCTCGACCACGGGGAAGCCCGAGATCTTGCGGCGGGCCTTGATCTCGCGGATCTCGGCCAGGGTGGTGTCGGGATTGATGGTCAGCGGATTGATGACCATGCCGCTTTCGTACCGCTTCACTTCGCGCACGTGGTCGGCTTGTTCGTCCACCGTCATGTTACGGTGCAGGATGCCCATGCCGCCGGCCTGGGCCATGGCGATGGCGAGCCGGCTTTCGGTGACCGTGTCCATGGCGGCGGACACGAGCGGGATGTTCAGACTGATTTCACGCGTGAACTTGGTCTCGGTCGTCACCTGGGTGGGCATGACGTCTGACGGACCGGGTTCGAGCAAAACGTCGTCGAAGGTGAGCCCTTCGCGAATCTCCATTGGAGTCTCCATTTTGCGAGCCGCGTATACCGGCGCCCCCTGGGCTTGTCGAGGCCGCCCGAGGAATTCGGCGCTCTAACCGACAATCGTCTCGGGGTTGGGAACGCCCATGCGGGAGATCACAACCAAACCATCGCCCGGTCGGATGACGTCGTTGGCGCCGGGCCGCAGAGCGCCGCCCTCGCGGCGATCGATGCGAACCACCAGCAGGCCGCCTCCCCGCCGCTCGAACTCGCCCACGGTGATCTGACGCCCGCCGAACGCGGCGGGCGCGACGATCACGCCCAGCTCGAGGCCCATGCTGGTAAGCGACGCGGCGCTGCCGGCCTCGTCGGTGACGGCGCCTTGCAGATACTCCGCCAGCTTTGGGAACAGGATCAGCTCGGCGATCCGCTCGGCGCCGATGTGGGTTGGCAGGATCACCTTGTCGGCGCCCGCCTGGATCAACTTGCGCTCGGTGGACGGCCTCTCGCCGCGGGCGATGATCTCCAGTCCGGCGTTGAGGCTTCGCGCCGACAGCGTGATGAACACGTTGGCCGCGTCGTCGGGCAGGACGCTGGCCAACACCCGGGCGCGCTCCACGTGGACGGCGCGCAGCACGTCCTCGTCGGTCGCATCGGCATGGCGGCACAGATAACCCAGTTCGCGGGCCTCCTGGCAGCGCTCCGCCTCTCGCTCGATGACGACGAAGGTCTCACCCGCCATGGACAGGTCCGCGGCCAGCATGAGGCCGATCCGGCCAAATCCGCAGATGATGATGTGGCCGTCGAGGCGTTCGATATCGCGTTCCACGCGCTTTCCAAAAAACTGTTCCAGCTGCGACTGGGTGAGCGCCTGCACGAGCGCGCCGGTGACCATGATCACACCCGTGCACCCAAACAGCATCGTGGCCATGGTGACGGTATGCAAGTAGTCGGTGTCGATGGGGCGAACTTCGCCATAACCGACGGTGAAGATGGTCAGGGTGACCATGTAGAGGGCGTCGTCGAAGGACCAACCCGCTTCCATGTAGGCGATCACCGCGACGAGGGCGATCATCAGCACGAACAGGATCGCGATCAGGAGATTGCGGAACGGGCGCGCCGTCACCCCCTCGAGCACGCCCGCCCTCACCGCCCCTTGAACCCCGTCGCCACCAGGAAGACCTCGGAGCTGTCGCTGCGGCTGGCCTTGGGCTTGAAGTGCACGACCTTGTCGAAGTGCTTTTTCAGCTGGCCGATCACCGCCGCGGTCTCGCCGCCCTGGAAGGCCTTGGCCACGAAAGCCCCCCCAGGCTTGAGCACCTCGATGGCGAAGTCAGCGCCGATCTCGATCAGGCCGACGATGCGCAGGTGGTCGGTCTCGCGATGGCCGACCGTGTTGGGGGCCATGTCGGACATCACCAGGTCCGGCGCGCCGCCCAGCAGGTCCAGCATCTTGGGCGGACAGGCCGGGTCGGTGAAATCCATCTCCAGGATGTGGGCGGGCGCCACCGGATCGACCGGCAGCAGATCGACGCCGACGATGTCGGTCACGCCGCGTTCGGTGGCCATCTGCAGCCAGCCGCCCGGCGCGCAGCCCAGGTCGATGACGCGCGCCCCTTTCTTGAAGAAGCGATACTTGTCGTCGATCTCGCTGATCTTGAACGCCGCGCGGCTGCGATAGCCCAGGGCGCGAGCCTTGGCCGAGAACGGGTCGTTGATCTGCCGCTCCAGCCAGTGCTGCTGCGAGGGCGTGCGGCCAAAGGCGGTCTTCAGGCGCGCCGGCTTGGTGCGACCGCTGTCATTGCCGCCGGCCGGCGGCTTGACCATGCGCTTGCGGGGAGGTTCGTCGTTCATGCGTTCACCGTCGAGGGGCGGGAAGCCCGACCAGAGCCGCCTCGCCGACGCCGGCGCGGCTTCTTCTGCTGATCGGACATCAAGGACATCAGAAGACCTTCTCTAAGCCCCCGATCGGCGACACGCACGCGAGAACACGGCCAAAGCTCCTGAACGGCCTGCAGGATCGCCGCCCCGGCCAGCACCAGATCGGCTCGGTCAGCCCCGATGCAAGGCTCCAGCGCCCGCTCCTTGGCGGTCAGGGTCAACAGCCGGTCGGCCGCCGCCTCGCACTCGTGACGCTGCATCCACAGGCCGTCGACGATGTTGCGATCGTAGCGCGGCAGCCCAAGGTGCAGGCCGGCCAGGCTGGTGATCGCGCCGGACGTGCCGACCATGTGGGCCCGGTCGTCCTCGAACAGGCGACGCATGGGCTCGGCGTGTGGGAAGGCGTCGATGCGCGTCTTGACCGCGTCGACCATGGCCCGAAACCAGCCCTCCTCAACCCGCTCGCCCTCGGGAAAGCGCTCGGCCAGGGTGACCACGCCGATCGGGATCGACAGCCAGGCCTTAATGGGCAGTTTCCAGGTCGCGAACTGGCGCGGCTTGCTGTCGAGCCCGTCGCCCTTGAGGTCCACCCAGGACAACTCGGTCGAACCGCCGCCGACATCGACCACCAAGGCCGCCTCGGCGTTGCGGTCGAACAGGCTCATGCAGCCGGCCACCGACAGCTGGGCCTCTTCCTTGGGCGTGATGATCTGCAGCCGCAGCCCCGTCTCCTCGGCGACGCGGCGGACGAAGTCAGGACCATTGGCCGCACCCCGGCAGGCCTGAGTGGCCACGGCCTTCACGCGCACCACCTTGCGACGGCGGATCTTTTCAGCGCAGACCTTCAGGGCGGCCATGGAACGGTCCATGGCTTCGTCCGAAAGCTGTCCGGTCTGGGAAAGTCCCTCGCCCAGACGCACGATGCGGGAATAGGCCTCGACGACGCGGAATCCGCGCGGCGAAGGGGTCGCCACCAACAGGCGGCAGTTGTTCGTACCCAGGTCGAGCGCCGCATAGCACGACTGCTCGCCTGGCGGCCGGCGCCGGCCCGAGCCCGAAGGCTGAGGCGCGCCGGGCGCTCTCGGCGCCTCCGACATGGTCGTTCCACCTTGTCTCGCAGGCGATTCGCACCGAACCGCCTCACTTCGAGAGCGAGCATAGCGGTCGGATTCCCCCGCCGAAAGGCCTCGCCTTGTCATCCGGTCACGGAACTCTACGTTCAGATTCCAGTCAGGAGACTCGGTGTAGATTGCCGGGCATGAACTCGAGACTCGCCAAATTCGCGATCGGCCAAGTGGTCAAACACCGGATCTTCCCCTTCCGGGGCGTGGTGTTCGACGTCGACCCCGTGTTCGCCAACACCGAGGAATGGTGGAACTCCATTCCCGAGGACATCCGGCCGACCAAGGACCAGCCGTTCTACCACCTGCTGGCCGAGAACGACGACAACACCTATGTCGCCTATGTCTCCGAGCAGAACCTGCTGGCCGACGAAACCGGCGAGCCGGTCGGCCACCCGCAAGCGGCGGTGATCTTCGAGAGCTTCGATCACGGCGCCTACAAGCTTCGCCCCCGGATTTCGCACTAGGCGCAAGCTCTCTCCGAGAGATCCCGGTTCTCACGCAAAATCCGAACGGAATTTGCCACGAACCGGGCGTAACGTCGTCTGATGAGCGCAGACGGTTTTAGCAGCGGCCCTCCGCCCGGCGCGGCCGCCGATTGGACGATCGATCAGGGCTGGGAAAACTATGCCCAGGCCGAGCATGATGTCTGGATCACCCTTTACGAACGCCAGACCGCCCTGTTGCCGGGCCGGGCCTGCGACGAGTTCCTGCGCGGGCTCGACGCTCTGGATTTGCATCGCTCGGGCATTCCCGATTTCAAGCGGATCAACGAAGAGCTTCAGCGCCTGACCGGCTGGAGCGTGGTGGCCGTGCCCGGGTTGGTGCCCGACGACGTGTTCTTCGACCATCTGGCCAACCGCCGCTTCCCGGCGGGCCAGTTCATCCGCAAGCCGCATGAACTGGACTACCTGCAGGAACCCGACATCTTCCACGATGTATTCGGCCACGTGCCGATGCTGACGGACCCGACCTTCGCAGACTACATGCAGGCCTATGGCCAGGGCGGCCAGCGGGCTCTGGGCCTGGGGCGGCTGGCTAACCTGGCCCGCCTCTACTGGTACACGGTCGAGTTCGGCCTGTTGGAGACCAAGGCGGGCCCGCGAATCTACGGGGCCGGCATCGTCTCCTCGCGCACGGAGTCGATCTTCGCCCTCGACGATCCCTCCCCCAACCGCATCGGCTTCGACCTGGAGCGGGTGATGCGCACGCCCTACCGGATCGACGACTTCCAGCAGGTTTATTTCGTCATCCCCTCGATCCAGACGCTGCAGGAGGTGACCTTGCGCGACTTCGGAGCGTTATACGACCGCCTGGCCGGCGCCAGCGACCTCGGCATCGCCGAGATCACCAGCGCCGACCGGGTGATCACCGCGGGCAGCCAGGCCTATGCGAAGGCCGGTGGCCGACTTGCCTCGGCGGGCGGCTGACCTTTCAGGCCGAACAGCATCCGCACGCCCGGAACGCGCCGGACGATCTCGTAGGTCGCGAAGCAGCCGGCGAAGGTCAGAACGATCAGGATCGCGGCCTCGAGGGCCTGAGGCAGGCCCAGCTTGGCCAGATGGTGGGCGGCGACCACGATCAGGGTCTGATGCACCAAATAGAACGGGAAGACACCCAGGGTCAGATAGCGCAACGCCGGCCCGCCGCGATTCAGACGCCTGGCGCCGAAACCCAAGATGGCGGCGATCGCGCACCAGGTGTCGGTCGCATAGACGAAGCGCATCGCGAACCGCAGGGCTTCAGGCGGAGCGGCATTCTCGGCCCGGTAAATCCAGGCATAGCTCGCCCAAGCCACATAGGCCGCCACGGCCAGGCTTAGTGCGGGCCAGCGCGCGGCGATCAAGCGTTCGCGCAGGACCTCGGACTTGGCCAGGCCGAAGCCGATGAGGAACGCCGAGAACGACACCGCATGCACGTAGTAGTCGCCGACCAAGGCGTGGGTTTCGCCATAGCGCGGATAGAGCCAGGCGCGGATCAGGCCCAGGAAAACGATCGGCCACAGGATGAGCCCAGGCCCGCTCAACACGCGCTCGGCGCCGGCCTGGATATAAACGCCTGATCGCTTCCAGAGCAGCAGCAGTCCGGCCAGCGCCAGGGTGTAGACCAGCAAATAGGCCACGAACCACATGTGGTTCCAGGTCGGCGTGACCAGACACCCATCCGGACCGCACCAGTGGCCCGACGCCGTCACATAGCGGATCCAGAAGTTGTCGAGGATCGAGGCCGGCGCGCCCGGATGGGCCGTCACGTACTCGACGATCTGGTAGTAGGACTGCGGCGGCACGATCACGAACATCGCAAACAGCAGCGGCGGGGCCAGACGGCCGATCCGGGCGCCAGTCAGCTTGGCGACCGGAACCTTGTCGGCCATGAACCGCGTCGCCGCGCCCGAGACCAGGAACAGCAGGGTCAGGCGCCACGGATTGGTCAGCATCATCAGCGGTTCCAGCGCTTCGACGGGATGCGGCGACTTCACGTGCCAGTCCCAGGGCACATAGAACATGCCGACGTGGTACAGGATCAGCAGGAAGAACGCGCCGACCCGAATCCAGTCGAGGTCGTATCGGCGGTCAGGGATCGAAGCGGTCGAAAGCATGACAGGGCGTCCGGCTTGAAAAACGATGCGAACGTCGTGGCCCGCACCGCCGCCCGAGGCCAAGCGCCTGGGGACCAGCGGCCGCCGGCAGGGACGAGCGGAAAAGCGTCCGGGACCAGCGGCGCGCTTTTCGGGATGAACGGCGAAGAGCGGCAGGGCATCGGACGCGCCTGGCTGCTGGGCGCCTCTCTGATCTCGTGCATCTCCGTGGTCAACGTCCTGACCATCCGCCACGACGCGCCGCATTTCGGCACGCTGGCCCCTGCCATTTGGGAAGGCAGCAGCGCGCTGGTGACCGTGGCGATCTTCATGATCCCCGCCGCGGTCGCTCTGTGGACCACGCGGACAGCACCGCGCTGGTGGCGGGCCCTTCCCGTTCACCTTGTGGCGGTGGTTCTTTACTCGATGCTGCACGTCGCCGGCTTCGTGGCGTTGCGAAAGCTGGCCTACTGGACCTTGATGGACGGCCCCTACGAGTTTGGGCCGCTGTCCTCGGAGTTCCCCTACGAATTCCGCAAGGACCTGATGGCCTATGGCCTGGCTTCGATCATCTACTACCTGTCCTTAAGGCGCAGCGCGCGTGAGGCCGTGCTCGCCCAGACGGCGTCGGCGCCCGCCAGCTTCGACATCCGCGACGGCGCGCGCCTGGTGCGCGTTCCTGTCTCCGAGATCCTGGCCGTGCGCTCGGCCGGCAACTATGCCGAGTTCCTGCTGGCCGACGGCCGGCGGCCCCTGATGCGTTCGTCGCTCAGCGCGCTCGAGACCCAGATGGTCAAGCACGGCTTCCTGCGCACCCATCGCTCCTGGCTGGTCAATCCGGCACGGGTGACCGGTCTGCGCCCTGAGGGCTCGGGCGACTATGCGGTCGAGTTGGGCGCGGTCGAGGTCCCGCTGTCGCGGCGCTTTCCCCAGACCCTGTCCGCGTTGCGCGGCTAGTCCAGCAGCAGGCCCATGACAATGTCGTCCTCGACGTGGCCGTCGGGATAGCGACCACGACCGATCATGCGCCCCTCGATCTGGAACCCCAGCCTTTGATAGAGCCGCTGGGCGCCGAGGTTGGCCGCGCCAGTCCACAGCTCGATCCGACCGATCGGCGGCGTCATCGTCCGGGCGACCTCGATCAGGGCGCGGAACAGGGCCGAGCCGACGCCCCTGCCCTGCCAGTCCGGATCGACCGCCACGGTCAGGTCGGTCAGCACATGGGCGAAGATCGCCACCTTCATCCGCTCGACATGCAGCTCGCCGCACACCGCGCCGTCGACGTCCACGGCCACCAGGTTCACTCCGCCGTCCGTCGCGACCGCGATGGCGTGGGCGACATAGTCGGCCGTCACTTCGTCAGGCTGGCGCGCCAGGCCGCCGGGACGGGCGGCGACCTTGCGATGCAAGGCCAGGATCGCGCTCGCATCGTCGGGCGTCGCGGGGCGAACGCTGAAGTCGGTCATGCTCAGCCGGCTCTCTGGAACGGATAGAAGTCTCCGCCAAGGTCGAGGATCGTCGTCAATTCGTCCAGCGCCTCGCGGCTCTCGACGATCAGCGCCGGATCGGTCAGGTCGGCCGGGGCGAGTCGGTCGCGATAGTGGCGCTCGGCCCACGTGTTCAGGCGATCGTGCAGGTTCGCATCCAGCCGCTGGCCGGGATTGGTCGCCGCCAGCTCGACGTCGGTAAGCACCACCCGCAGCCTCAGGCAGGCCGGGCCGCCGCCGTTGCGCATGCTCTGGCGCACATCGACATACTCCACCCGGCCGATCGGGCCGTTCGAACCCGCCAGGGCCTGGGCGGCCGCGTGGGCCCGCGGATTGTCGCGCGTCTCGCCCGGCGCCAGCAGCACCAGGCGATCCTCGCCGGGCAGGACCAGCAGTTGGGAATTGAACAGATAGCTCTTCACCAGGTCGTCCATCGGCAGGTCAGCCTCGCTGATCTCGACGAAGACCGGTTCGAACAGACCGTCGGCCGCGCGGCGGACGCCTTCCTCCATCGCCGCGCGATCCTCGAAGGCGCGCTCATGGAACAGCAGGCACTCGCGCGTGCCGACACAGACCACGTCATTGTGGAACGCCCCGGCCTCGATCGCGGCCTTAGCCTGACGGGCGAAGACGCCGCGCGCCGCGCCGTGGCGACGCGCGATCGCCTCGAAGGCCTCGCGAGTCTGGCGAGCGGGGTAACGGCCGTCCCAGTGCTCGAACGCTTCGCGTCCCCACACGAACAGATTGACCCCGGCCTCGCCATGGTCGGCGCACAACCGCACATGGTTGGCCGCCCCCTCGTCGGCGAAGTGCGCCTGGGCCGGCAGCGGGTCGTGCACGGCGAACCGCCTCTCGTCAGGGAACAAGCGGCGCAGGGCCCGGGCCGTCTGCCGGCCCTCCAGGCTACGGTGCAGATTGGTCAGCAGATTGGCGGGCGTGAAATGCACCCGGCCGTCGGCGGTGTCGGCGCTGGGCGTGACCGTGGCGGCGTTGGCGGCCCACATCGGCGAGGCCGAGCAAGACGCCGCCGCCAACGCCGGCGCGTCTTTCCAGGCCTTTTCCAGCACCTGCGCGTCCGAGCCTGAAAAGCCGATCGCCCGCAGCAGCGTCAGATCCGGCCGCTCGTGCGGCGGCAGCACGAACTGCGGCACGCCCCAGTCGGCCAGCTTGCGCATCTTGGTCAGGCCTTCCAGCACCGCGGCGCGCGGGTTGGAAACTTCGCCGGCGTTGATCTGACTGGCGATGTTGCCGGGCGACAGCCCGACATACGAGTGGGTCGGCCCCACCAGACCGTCGCAATTGACCTCGACCGCCCGCGAGGTCATTCGCGCAGGCCCTTGATATCACTCAGGGTATTGATCACGCCTTGCGCTTCGAAACTGGCCACGGGATAGGCGCAATAGTCGGCGGCGTAATAGGCGCTGGGCCGGTGGTTGCCCGAGCTGCCAAGGCCGCCGAATGGCATGGTCCCGGCCGCCCCCGTGGTCGGCCGGTTCCAGTTGACGACGCCGGCCCGGATGCGCTTGAGGAATTGGTCCCAACGTGCTGTTTCGTTGGAGATAAGTCCGGCTGAAAGTCCATACCGCGTGGCGTTGGCGGCGGCGATCGCCTCGTCGAACGATCCGACCCGGCGCACCTGCAGGAGCGGCGCGAACAGCTCCTCGTCGGGCACGGTCTCGCCAGTGACGTCGATCAGGCCCGGCGAGACGAACGCCCCGCTCAGACCGTCGACCGCCGTCATGGCGCGCACGGTCTGGCCGGGCATGGCCTCGGCGCCGGCCAGGGCCATGGCGGCGGCGCGGTCGGAGATCAACGGCCCCATGAACGGCTCTTCGGGGCCATTCCAGGGACCGATCACCAGGCGTTCGGACAAGGCCGCCACGGCGTCGATCACCGCCCGCCCCGTCGCGTCGTCCGGGACAATCAGCCGCCGGGCGCACGAGCACCGCTGGCCGGTGGTGATGAAGGCGGACTGCACGACCAGGGCGGCCACGGCCTCGGCGTCGCCAGCCTCCCAGACCACCAGCGGATTGTTGCCGCCCAGCTCCAGCGCCAGGATCACGTCCGGCCGGTCGGCGAAGTGGCGGCGGAAAAAGGCGCCGGCGCTGGCCGAGCCGGTGAACAGCAGGCCGTCGATCTCCTGGTCGATCAGGGCCTGGCCGACCTCGCGCCCGCCCTGAACCAGGTTGACGACGCCGGGCGGCACGCCGGCCGCTTCCAAGGCTTCGACCAACAGCTGGCCGGCCAGGGGCGTTTCCTCCGACGGCTTGAACACCACGGTGTCGCCCGCCAGCAGGGCCGGCACGATGTGGCCGTTGGGGAGGTGGCCGGGGAAGTTGAACGGTCCCAGCACGGCCATCACCCCATGCGGACGATGGCGCAGCACCGCGCGGCCGAAAGCCATCTGGCTGGCGTGCTCGCCGGTGCGTTCGTCATAGGCCTTGATCGAGGCCTCGACCTTGCCGGCCATCGAGCCCAGCTCGGCCTTGGTCTCCCACAGCGCCTTGCCGGTCTCGCGGCTCAGAGCCTCGGCGAAGGCCGCCGTGTTGGCGACGAGCGCATCCTTATACCGGCGCAGGACCGCGATCCGCGCCTCGCGCGGCAGATCGGCCCAAGCAGGGAAAGCCTTGCGAGCGGCTGCGACCGCCGCCGCCACGTCGGTCGGACTGGCCGTCGCCTGGCGCCAGATCACCTCGCCGGTGGTCGGATCGACCGAGGTCGCCTCGGAACCCGCGCCGCCCCGCCAGACGCCGTCGACGAATACGCCCTTCATGCCTTCACCCGCACCATTTCGCCGTCCTTGACGCCCAGGGCCGCCGCGGCGTCCCGGCCGATGACGGCGCTCTCGCCGTCGATCAGCACCGGCGCGCGCACGGCCCGGAAACGGGCGATCGCGCCCGAGCAGACCAGGGCCTCCTCGCCATAGGCGTCCTCGCCCAGCCGCACGCGCAACCGCCGGCCCTCACGCACCGTCTTGATGTCGTCGCGTCGCGCCGCCACCGTCGGGCCTGCGTCGAAGATGTCGACTAGCCCCGCGAAGCGAAAACCCTCGGCCTCCAGCATGGCCCGCGCCGCCTCGCCTTCGCGGTGCACGCGGCCGATGGTCTCCGAGGCCGCCTGGGGCAACAGTTCGGCGTAGATCGGATGACGCGGCGCCAAATCCAGGATGAACTGGCCGTCGGTGGAGGCGCTCATCATGTCGGCCTCGTCGAATTCCAGTCGGAAGAACTTGCTCGCCACATGGTCCCAGAACGGACAGCCGCCGTCGTCGTCGAACCAGCCGCGCAGCTCGGCCAGCACCATTTCGGCGAAGCGTTGCGGCTCCAGCCCGATCAGCATGTAGCGCGACTGGGCCAGCAGCCTCCCGGCCCCGCCCTTGCGGCGCTCGGGTTTGAGGAACAGCGAACCGACCTCCGACCAGCCGGCGCACTCGTTGACCAGCACCAGGGCCCGGTGGTCGAACCGCTTGTCCAGGGTCGGCGAAGACTGGGCCAGAGTCACGACGCGGAACGAGAAATGCGGGCGCTTGAGGCCCACCCCCGCCTTCACCCCGGCCACGCCGATCACGTCGCCTTCCGCCAAGTCCTCGAGCATCAGGGTGAACCAGGCCTCGGGCGCGGCGACTTCGGACTGGAAACTGGCCTCGGACAACGCCAGGCGGGCGCGCAGGGTCTGCTCATCCTCCGGCAGGCTGGTGAAGCCACGGCCCGACAACACGGCCAGCTCCATCAGGCTGTCGAAATCGGCGGGCGTCGCGGGACGGACGACAAGCATGCTCAACGAGTCTCCGCGAGATCGGTCATGGCGGCGCGCAGGGCGGGACCGTCGATCTCGCTGCTCGCCAGTTTCATCAGGATCAGGGCCGACAGCTGGGCGCGCTCGACAAAGCTGTCGGGCCATGCGTGCTCGGCTTCGCTGTGGATGTCGCCGCCACGAACCCCCAGGGTGTCGACGTTGGGAAGGCCCGAAGCGAACAGGTTATTGCCCTCGCAGACCCCGCCGGACGGTTTCCAGGCGATCTCCTGCCCCAGCAGCGCGCCGGCCTCCTTCACCGCCCCGAACAAGCGCTGCTGAGCGGCGTTGAACGGCTTGGCTCCGCGGGTGATGCGGCCGTGCAGATGGGCGTGCAACCCCTCGCCCGTGGAAGCGGTGATCTTGCCGATCTCGTCCTCGAACCAGGCCGCGTCCTCGTCCGCCGGGAAGCGCACGTTGAAACGGACCACGGCGACGTCAGGCACCATGTTCAGCGGCGAGCCGCCGTCGATCTTGGCGATGTTGCAGGTCACACCCTCGCGCTGCCCGTTCAGGGCGTGCAGAGCCTGGGCGATCCGCGCGGCCTCCATCACCGCGTTGCGGCCTGCGGGGAAGTCGCGACCGGCGTGGGCGGCCTTGCCGTGGACCACGATGTGGAAGTTGCCCGATCCCTTGCGGGCGCTGGCCAGAGACCCGTCGGCCAAGGCCGGCTCGTAGGTCAGGCCCACATGTCCCAGGTGCGCGAACTGCGCCAGAATCGGGGCCGAGGCGACCGAGCCGATCTCCTCGTCGGGCGACAGCAGCACGCGATAGCCGACCCGCGCGGCCAGAGGGTGACGCTCGAAAGCCTCCAGCGCCGCCAGCATGACCGAAATTCCGCCCTTCATGTCGGCGATCCCCGGTCCGTGCAGGGCGCCGTCCGGGCGCGTCGTGACCGTCCGGAAGGCCGAGGTCTCGGGATAGACGGTGTCGTAGTGGCCGGTCAGCACGACCTGGACCGGCGCTTCGGGCCGCACGACCACGGCGATCGCCGCTGGATGGGCTTGCTCGCCGATCCGACCATCGGAACCGACCTCAGGCGAGGCGCCCAGCGGGATGTCGGTGGGCGCGGCCGGAAGGCCGGCGAAGGCGTCGAGCAAAACTTGCCGCTGACGCTCTAGACCGCCCAGGTGCCGGCTTCCGGAGTTTATGGCGCACCAGGCCACCGCCCGATCGATGATCAGGGGCCCCTGATCGGCCAGATGTCGCAGAACGGCGCGATCCTCGTCGTTGAGTCGCATGAATCCACTGTCTCCCTCAGTTCAAAACTAAACCAAGGGCCGCGGACAATTCGTGCTTCCTCGAACGGGGAAACCGGTAGCCCGCGCAACAGCCTTGCTCCGAATAGGACCGATCCCGGTCGAAGCCAGGTCGGTATCCGGATCTGTCACTGCATCTTTGCCGCCGCCGTTTCGGGCCTGAGGCGCGAACCGGCGAAGACAGTTAGTTGTAGTCCTTTCGCCAGCGGACGGAAAGCTGAGCATCGCCCTGGCTGCCGAGCTTGGAGACCAGCGACAAGGCGCGGCGGATCCGCCATTCGACCTGGGCTGAAGAGCCTTCACGCCCGCCGCCGATGATCTCGACATAGACATCGTCGGTCACGTACTTGCCGCCGGCCACGGTCATGCCTGTGGCGCTTTCGGCGAAGGACAGTCGGTCCAGCCCGGCCAGGTTGCGCAGGTTGCCGATCACGTCGAAGCCGCCGCCGCCGGCCAGCGCCGCCAGCGCCGACGCCAGTTGTGCGGCCTCGATCGGGGTCAGATTGGCGGCCGACGAGCCGAACAGCACCTGGGAAAGCACCTCGTCCTGAGGCAGTTCGGGTTTGGAGGTCAGGGTGATCTCTGGCTTGGCGGCGGTGCCCCCCACCTTGACCACCGCGGTCAAGGCCGAATCCTCGCGCACGGCGGTCAGGTCCAGCCGGATGCGATCCAGCTGGGTGGCCAGACGCACCGTGCCGGTCTCCTCGAACTCGAAGCGCTTGCCGGCGAAGTCGTATTCGCCGCGCACCATTCGCGCCTCGCCGTCGAGGGTCGGACTGTTGGTCGAACCACCGACATGGGCGTTGAGCGACAGCTCAACGTCCAGGCCCCGGCCGCGAACGAAGATCCGCCGAGGGGCGGTCAAGGTGACGTCCAGCAACATGCCGCTGCCGGGTTCGACCTTGCGGGCCTCGATGCCCTGGTCCAGTTCGTCCGGACGATTGCGCTCGATGACGTCCAGCGAAACCACACCGGCGGGGGTCTTGGTCTGGGCCGAGACGTCGGCGCGGTCGATGGTCAGGGCGCCGACCATCTTGACCTTGCCGTCGCTGCCACGATTGACCGTGGTCTGGCCGCTGGCCGTGGCCGTGGCCAACTCGTTGTCGATCACCCGGAAACCCTTCAGGTCCAGCTTGAAGCTGCCGAGCCCGCCGCGCGCCAGACTGATCCTGCCCGAACCCGACATCGAGCCGCCCTGGCCGTCGCCGGCCGAGACCTGGCTGACGTCGATGGCGTTGTCGGCCAGGGCCACGCGGACGATCACGTCGCGCAGGCTGAAGCCGGTTTGACCGTCGTCGACTCGGCCGCCCTCCAAGCTGGCGCGGCCGGTCAGGCGTGGATCGGCCAGGGTGCCGGCCAGATCGCCCTCTGCGTCGATCCTGCCCGACACACTGCGTTCCGAGCTGCCCAGCAGGTCCCACAGCGGCTTGATCTCGCCCTGAGCCGCGAACTGGCCGCGCACCGGACGCCGACGATCGATGGCCAGGCGGAAGGGCTTGGCCGAGGCCTCGGTCGGCAGCGTCACTTCAGCCCTGGCCTGCAGGCCCTGGCTGTTGGAGCTGCTGGCGTTGATCGTCATCAGGTTGTCGCGCAGCACGCCGCGGATTTCGGCGTTCAGCGAGAGGTCGGCTCGAGAGCCGCGCTCACGGGCTCCGATCAGGTTGGCGTCGAACTCGCCGGTCAGGGTCGTCCCCGAACCGCTGAGCGTCACGTGGGCGTCGACCTTGCCGGCCATGTCGGGATTAAGCGCGGTCAGGCTGACCCCCGTCAGCTGTGCTCGGAGCATGGCCAGATCGCCGCCGACGTCGGCGTCAAGATCAGCCGCGCCGTCGCCGACCGACAGCCGCAAGCGGGCGCCTGTGCGCGGACCGCCGAAACGGATCTGAGCGGTCTCGCGGGTCTTGATCTCGGTGCGGGCCATTGCCCCAGCGGCGTCCAGCGCCAGCAGGTATTCAGGGCCCGATTGGGTCAGCACGCCCGAACCGCTCAGATTCCAGCGACCGGCGGGCGCTTCGCCCCGCGCCTCGACCGTCAGGGGCAGACGCGTCATCGGTCCCGCCGCCTTGACCGCCGCGTGTCGAACCTTCCAGGCGCCACCGACGATATCGTCGGCGGTCAGGTCCAGCTGCGCCATAGGGCCGGCCGCCCCGTCGGTAATCTTGGCTGTGCCGCTGACTCGGCCCCGGGTGAGGAAGGCGCCGGGCCCGATCGCCACCGTCAGATCGGCCGTGGCCGGACGACCGTTGCGAAGGGACACCGCGCCCTTGGCCTTGGCCCCGCCTGCGTCGACGTCCAGGTTGGAAAGCTCCAGCCCTCCCGGCGCGAAATTGAAGGCCGCGCGTCCCTTGGCCGGGCCATACTGGCTGCCGGCTTCGATCGAGGCGACGCCGTCGGCGCCGTCGGGACGCTTGGCGAAGGACAGCATCATATGGGCGTTCTTGAGCGGCAGGCGCGGCACGTCGATGGAGTCGAAATCGGCGACCAAGTCGGCCTTTGGCGACGACAGGGTTCCGATGACCGCCCCTGTGCCGGCGGCCTTGCCGGCGACTTCGATCGGACCGGCGATGAACGGTCCCGTGGCGGTCCAATCCAGTTTGAACGCCAGCGCCGCGCCCGGACCGAGCACGCCGGAGGTCCGCACCGAGGCGGCCGTTCCGTCGAGCTTCGCCTCGGCGACCGACAGGCGGTCACCGGCCCAGGAAGCGCGGGCGTCCAGGCGTGGGGTCTTGCCTAGCAGGCGGTCCAGCTCCGGCAGACCCGTGGCGAAATTGGCGCCGCGCGCATCCACGGTCAGCATCCAGGGCTTGCCCGCGCCCTGACTGGCCGACCATTTCGCGGTGGCCTGCCCCCCCATCCCGGCATGAACCGGGGCCAGGGAGGCCACCTTCGCCTCGCCCTTGAAGGACAGGCCGCCCAGAATGCCGCGCTCGCCTTCAGCTGTAATGGTCAGGTTTGGAGCCTGGACCTTGGCCGAGCGGATCAGGAAGCGGCCGTCCTTCAACCGCAGTCCTTCGAATTGGGCCGAGGGAGAACGGCCAAGCACCGCCAGCAGCCCCTGCCCCCCGCCGCCCTCGGTCGTCGCTTCGGCCTTGATGGTCAGCTCGCCACGCTTCCAGCCGACAGTTGCCGGCCCCCTGGCCCGCGCCAGGCGATAGCCCAGCCAGGAAAGGTCACGGACGTCGACACGGCTGTCGACCAGGAAGCCGTCGCCGGTCAGATGGAAGACCCCGTCCGCGACGCCGGCCCCCATGGGCGGCAGCGGCGTGACCCGGGAGAGATTGCCGATCTTGGCGGTGAAGGTCAGACCCGCGGGAGCGGTCAGGCGCTTGCCCAGGTCGGCCGGGCCATGGGCGACCAAGTTTAGATTCTGACTGTCGATCTTGAGGTCGAGAATGCTGAACGCGCCGGCCTTGCGGCCGACGATCGAGAAGCGGGCGTCGGCCCCGAACATCCGCTCCTCGCGGTCGGTCAGGGTGGAGGCTGTCAGGTCGATATGGCCGGCGGCCGAACCGCCCTGCGGCGTCCAGGCTCCCCCCGCCTTCAGCGGCGTGGCGTCGCCGGAGCGCGCCAGGATGGTGAAGGCGCCCTGGCTGACGGCGCCATGGGCCTTGGCGTTGAGGTCGAAAGGCCTATCGGGCGACAGACCCAAGGCCCCTGCCAAGGCGCCGCCGTTGGCCTCACGCGCCTCGGCGTCGAGCAGCAGGGTCTTGTCGCGCCCAAGATCGAAGACCAGCTTCAGGTGATCGCCGGCATGCAGGCGGCTGAGCACCCGCAGATTGCCCTTCTGCCCGCCCAACCTCTGGGACTCGTAGTCGCCGCTGAGGTCAAAATCGCCGGCCCGGCGACTGAATTCGGGCCGCGTGATCAGGCGCAGGGCGACACGGTCCAGATCCACCGATAGCGGCGCGGCGCTGGACTTGCCCTTGGGGGTCAGGGTCGGGCGGCGCAGCACCACGACCTGACGGGCGGAGATGGTGTCGGCGTGGAAGCGGCGGTAGAACAGCTCGGTCGGGCGCCAGTCGACATAGAGGTCGGCGGCCTCGAGCCAGACACCCTTTTCGTCGCTGATCGTCAGGCGCCGGACGCCGAAGGCGTTCCAGATGTCGCCGGTCAGGCCTTCGATCTTCAAACGCCCGATGCGGCCCAACTTCAGGCCGCTGGTGCGCGCCTCCATGAACGCGCGTCCTTGGGGCGTGATGGCTCCAAAACGCAAACCGCCCAACAGCACGGCGACCAGCACCACAAGGCTCACCGAAACGATGATGATCAGACCGGGCCAGCCGATCTTGCGCGCGACCTTGGTCGCCGCCTCGGCTACGACTTCGGGAATGTCCTCAGGCGGTGGACCGCCAGGTGGTTGCTGGGCTTCGGTCAAAAGGCCTGCCCGATGCTGATATAGACTTGGAACGACGGATCGCCGTCGCGCTTGCTGATCGGCATGGCGATGTCGGCTCGGATCGGTCCGAAGCCCAGGTCGTAGCGCACGCCGACCCCGACGCCCACGCCGAAATCGTCGCGGCCAGGCCACTTGTCGACGCCCACGCCGCCGGCGTCGACAAAGGCCACCGCGCCCCATCTGTCGGTGAACCTGTGGCGCAGCTCGATTGAGGTTTCCAACAGCGAGAGACCGCCTTGCGGCGTGGTGGTGTCGCCAATCCGGGGACCAATCGCCTGATAGGAATAGCCGCGCACCGAACCGCCGCCGCCGGCGTATAGACGCTTGGAAGCCGGCACGTCGGGCATGTTTGCGCCGACGATCTGTCCGGCCTTGAAACGCCCGGCCAACACTGTTCGCGCGCCCGCGCCGAACGGCAGATAGGCCGTGGTCTGGGCCTGCATCTTCAGGAAGGCCATGGTCAGGTCGCCAGTGATGGCGGTGGGTTCGGCCCGCACGTCGAGCCGCCAGCCCTTGGTCGGGTCCAGCACGTTGTCGGACCTGTCCCAGGCCTGGGCGCCCAACAGCGTAAGCGTAGCGAATTTCCGCTGCACTTCAGTGGTCACGTCGTCCACGGTGATGGGAGAATCGACCTGAGATAGGTCCAACGAGGCCCCATAGGTCCGATAGACCGTCGTTTGCAGGCGTCGGGTCAGATCCGCGCCGATGTGACCGCCGGTTTCGACATAGGCGTCGGTGTCATTGTGGTAGATGGCGGTGTTGAGCTTCAGGGTCTGCTGGCTGCGTCGCCAATGCGGCAACGCCAGCTCGGCTTCCAGGCGGCTGTCGACCCTGGCCAGCCGCGCCGTCAGGGTCGTGGTGTCGGCTCGATGAAACCGATTGTAGTGGATCCATTTGGCGTCCGCGCCGGGTCCGTCAGTGGTCGAATAGTTCGCCGCCAACTCCACCGTCCTGGCCTTACGGTCGTTCAGGGTCACGATCACCGGTCGTCGGCCGTCGGCCAGTGTCTTGTCCTTGGGTGCCAGCGAGACCGAGACGGTGTCGTAGACCCCGGTGTCCCGCAGTCGACGCTCCAGCTCCGCGATGTCGTCGGGTTGATAGACGTCTCCCGGCGCCCACGGCGCCAGATGTCTGACCCAGAGAGGATTCGATCGGCCCTGGGTCACGACCTGAATCCCATCGACGTGGGTCAGGTCGCCCGCCGCGATATGGAACACCGGACGCAGCGTGTGGTCTGCATGATCAACGAAGACCTCGCGCGGCTCGGCCGCGGCGTCCGCATAGCCCATCTGCTGCACTTGGGAGACGACGCGTCCTTCCGCCGCCAGGACGTCGACAGCCCTCCCGGGAGCGCCCGGCGTCAGATGAATGACGCTCTGGGCTCGCTTGACGACGCCCTCGTCCGGCGCAGCCCCGCTCCAGGCCAGCTTGGGGTCGGCGATCACGAAGATCGGACCAGGCGTGATCTTGAGAATCGCGCGCGGAGGTTCGGCTTCGGAAACCTCGGGCTCCACCACATAGGCGTAGTAGCCTTCCGACCGCAGCACGGCGACGGCGTCGTCGCCGGCGTCCCTGGCGCGGCGGCGGGCTTCCGAGCGGCTGCGCGGCGGCTGCTTGGCTTCAGTCATGGCGCGCTGAATCGCTTCGCGCAGCGCCTTGTCCTCGACGCCGGTGATGCTGGCCGCGGGCTCGGCCGCAATGGCAGGGCCGGCGGCCAGCACGACCGCCGTGGTCATGCCAAGGGCAAATCTCTTACGCACCAAGCCGTCCAAATCCCCGCGCGGAGCGCCCCCGGAACCCCTGTAATCGCCCCCCCGCCCCCTGTCACGCGGTGAAATTTCCGGAACCGCTTCAACGCCCAGCCCTTATGACCACCAGAACGGCGCCCAAATATTGAGCACTCCCGCGCATCGGGTGTTTGCGAAGCGAAAAGCACCGCTTCCGGACTTCACGCGTTCTAGGCTGGATCGGGACGCGCCACCTCAATGCGGTGCGCAGGGCGGACAAAGTGGACACGGGCGTGGCGGCGAAAATTCAGGACATCGACAATAGCCCCACCTTGCCAATGACGGGGGCCGCATACCTGCCCGGCGCGCCCTATGACGAGATGATCGCCCAGGGCGGCGACGTTCGCGCTCACTATGCGGCTCTGCAGAGCCGCATCTCCACGCTCGGGGCCAGCGAGCTGGCGGACCGGCAACGGATGCTCGAGCGCTCTTTCCTGCTGCAAGGCATCACCTTCACCGTCTACGGGGCCGACAGCGCCACCGAACGGATCATCCCGACCGATCTGTTCCCCCGCATCCTGCCGGCTCAGGAATGGGCCAAGATCGAGGCCGGCCTGACTCAGCGCCTGCAAGCGCTGAACATGTTCCTGGCCGACATCTACGGCGAACAACAGATTCTGATGGACGGGGTGGTGCCGCGCGAACTGGTGCTAGGCGCCCCCTCGTACCGTCGCGAAATGCAGAACCTCTATGTGCCGCACAAGGCCTACGCCAATGTCTGCGGCAGCGACCTGATCCGCGGCGAAGACGGCGAATTCGCCGTGCTGGAGGACAATCTGCGGGTGCCGTCCGGCGTGTCCTACATGCTGGCCAACCGCGACGCCTCCAAGCGCACTTTCCCCAGCGCCTATCGCGACGCGGGCGTGCGGCCGGTCGAGCGCTATCCCGACCTGCTGCTGGCCACGCTCAAGAGCATGAGCGCCGACTGGCGCCCGAACCCCCAGGTCGTGGTCCTGACGCCCGGCGTCTACAACTCAGCCTATTACGAGCACGCCTATCTGGCGCGGCTGATGGGCGTGCCGCTGGTCGAAGGCCGCGACCTCGTGGTCCATGACAACATGGTCTACATGCGCACCACGACCGGCCTGCGCCGGGTGGACGTGATCTATCGCCGGGTCGACGACGACTTCATCGACCCCCTCACCTTCCGGCGCGATTCCTCGCTGGGCGCGGCGGGGCTGTTCAACGCCTATCGAGCCGGCAACGTGGTGATGTGCAACGCCCCGGGCACCGGGGTGGCCGACGACAAGGCGGTCTACGCCTTCGTGCCCGACATCATCCGCTATTATCTCGGCCAGGATCCGATCCTGCCCAATATCGAGACTTTCCTGTGCCGCGAGCCGGCCCAGCTGAGCCACGTGCTCGACAACCTGGACAAGCTGGTGGTCAAGGCGGTGGGCGCGTCGGGCGGCTACGGCATGCTGGTCGGACCGCACGCCTCGGCCAGGGAACGGTCCGAGTTCGCCGACGCCCTGAAGGCCGATCCGGCCAACTACATCGCCCAACCGACGATCCAGCTGTCGACCGCGCCCTGCCTTGTCGACGGCCGCATCGAGCCGCGCCACGTCGATCTGCGCCCCTTCATCCTGTCGGGCGAGAAGACCGTCGTCACGCCCGGCGCCCTGACCCGCGTGGCGCTGAAGCGCGGCTCGCTGGTGGTCAATTCCAGCCAGGGGGGCGGCTCCAAGGACACCTGGGTGCTTGCCGAAGAGAACAGCCACAATGGCAACGGCAATGGTCACGGTAGTGAGAAAGGCGCCAGCTCATGATGCTCGCTCGCGTTGCCGACAGCCTCTACTGGCTGGGCCGTTACATTGAACGGGCCGAGCACCTGTCGCGCCTGTCGACGGTGATGCTGAACGCCACCCTCGACCAGACCGACGCTGGCGTGGAGGCCGTGCGGATCGCCCTGTCAGCGGTCGGCGAGACCGAATTGACGGCTGGCGCCTTCGAGGCGGCCAACGGACTGGTCCTGGACCGTTCGGACTCCAATTCGGTGGTCTCGTCCCTGTCGCGGGCCCGGGAGAACGCCCGCCAGGTCCGCGATCAGATCACGACCGAGACCTGGGAACGCCTGAACCTGCTATATCTGAAGGTCATCGACCCCAACGCCGGACGCGAGTTCGCTGACAACTCGGTGACCTTCCTGCACGACATCATCGCGGACGTACACCTGTTCAAGGGCGCGGCCGACACCACCATGAGCCATGGCGAGAGCTGGCGATTCTTGATGGTGGGCATGTATCTGGAGCGGGCCCAGTTGATCGCCAGCCTGCTGGAGGCCTGCTTCGCCGAGGACAGCCCCACGGTCAACGACCACCTGGCCTTGGTCAGCGTTCTCCGGATGGGTTGCGCCCTGGAGCCCTATCTGCGGGTCTACACCGCCGAGATCGAACCGCGGCACATCCTGGAGTTCATGGTCTTCGACGAGGACTTCCCGCGCTCGATCCGCTTCGCAACCAGCCAAATCGAAAGGCACCTCAGCGAGCTGGCCCGGCACGTCGAGGCCACCGGCCGCGCGGCGCCCGAGCGGCTGGCCGGCCGACTCAAGGCCCGGCTGGAATTCGCCGACGTCGGCGAGCTGGAGAGCCAGGGCGCCGGCGAGCTGCTGACCACCGTGGCCAACGAATGCGCCCGCATCCATCAGGCCATCTACGAAACCTTCGTCGCCTATCCCCTGGAGATGCGCCTTCCCGCCTAGGGACGACGCTTAGGAATGCCGCCCGTGTTGCTCGAGATCCGCCACGTCACCCAATACCACTACGAGCGGCCCGTCCGCGAAAGCCTGATGGAGTTGTGGATGCAGCCCCAGAAGGGCGCGCGTCAGCGGCTAGTCAGCTTCGAGCTGGACATCGAGCCCGCCGCCCAGGTGTTCTCCTACGCCGACAGCTTCGGCAACGCCGTCTACCATTTCGACGTGCCCCAACCGCATGACGGCCTGACGATCATCGCCCGCTCGGCCGTCGAGACCGAGCCGGTGCACGAATGGCCCCTGCCGCTGGACATGGGCGAATGGGAAAGACTGAAGAGCGCTTTCGTGCGCGGCGAATGCTTCGACTATTTGCAGCCTCACGGCTTCGTCCAGATGACTCCCGCCCTTGAGACCTTCATCCTCGAGCACGACATCGACGCGCTGCGCCGCCGCGATCCATATTCGGCGGTTCAGGCCCTGTGCGACACGATCTACAGGGCCTTCGAGTACCAGCCCGGGGTCACCGACGCCGACAGCCCGATCGATCTGGCGCTGAGCGCCGGTCGTGGGGTCTGCCAGGACTTCGCCCATATCATGTTGGCCGTTTGCCGCGCCTGGGGCATCCCCGCCCGTTATGTCTCGGGCTATCTGTTCACAGACCGAGAGGCCGGCGACCGCTCCGACCCCGACGCCACCCACGCCTGGGTCGAGGTGTTTCTGCCCAGCTATCGCTGGGTGGGCTTTGATCCGACCAATAATGTCATGACCGGCGAGCGCCACGTGGCCGTTGCCGTGGGCCGCGACTACAGCGACGTCACCCCTTCGCGCGGCGTCTACAAGGGTGATGCCGAAAGCCACCTGGCGGTCGGCGTCTCGGTGCGCCGAGCCCGGGCGGCGGTGGCCGAGCCCGAGTTCCTGCGCCTGCCCCGCCCCGCGGCCCCCTTTGGCTCGGCCAACCGCCGCAGAGCCAGCGCCGACGCCATCCGCGAACAACAGCAGCGCCAACAACAGCAACAGTAGACCTCTCGCCGCGACGCATCCTAGGTTAGCGCTAACAAAGCGACGACCTGGGAGGGCGCGAATGTCAGTAGAGCCGAACGGGGCGTCACCGCGCCTTGCGATCGTGGACGCCTTGCGGGGCTACGCCCTGATGGGCCTGTTCCTGGTCCACATGCTGGAATATTTCGAGCTTTACTGGTCCAACCCGACTTCACATCCGGTGACCACGGCTGTCTTCACCCTGTTCATGGGCAAGACGTTCTCGCTGCTGGCCCTCTGTTTCGGCTTCAGCTTCTTCGTGATGATGGACAGCGCCGCGCGCCGGGGCGAGCCGTTCGCGGGTCGGTTCGCCTGGCGCCTGATCTTGCTGGCCTTGATCGGCGTGCTGCACGGCCTGGTCTATCGCGGCGACATCATCATCGTGCTGGCCCTGACCGGCTTCGTCCTGATCCCCTTCGACAAGGTCCGATCCAACCGCGTGCTGCTGGCCGTGGCGACGCTCTGCTTTCTGCAGCCCTACATCCTGCTGTGGATCGCGGCCGGCGCCGCCGGCGCTCCCTGGGCGCTGGGCAAGCCGCACTTCACCAACGATCCCGCGATGGCGGTCTATCTGACGGGCGACATCGGCCAGGTGTTCAGGGCCAACCTCTGGGAGGGCCAGGTCAACAAGTGGTGGTTCTTCATCGAGACCGGCCGCTGCGTGCAGGTGCTCGGCCTGTTCCTGGTCGGGCTGGTGCTGGGCCGGATCGGCTTCTTCGCGGATCCGGGACGCTTCCGCCGGGGCCGCGTGATGGCCCTGGTCTCCGTCGTCCTGTTCGCCGCCGTCTGCCATGTGATCAAGGCCAAGACCGCCGGGCCGAGCAGCGGTCCGGTGTTCTGGACCAACATGCTGGCCGGCGGCTGGTTCACCCTGTCGTGCATGGCCGCCTCGGTGTTGATCTTCGTCTGGCTGTGGCGAGCCGGCGGCGAGCGGGCGCTGGGCGCCCTGGTTCCAGTGGGGCGGATGACCCTGACCCTCTATGTCGCCCAGTCGCTGGTCTTCATCCCGCTGTTCTATCCGCTGGGCCTGGGACTGTATGAGCGGATGACCCCGCCCCTCGCCTTGGGGATCGGCCTTGTCGCCGTGGCGGTGCAGCTGCTGCTGGCCGCGGTCTGGTTTAAGGCCTTCCACTATGGTCCGCTGGAGTGGCTGTGGCGGTGCGGGACGCGACTGTCGTTCGACATTCCGTTCCGGCGCAAGCCCGAGCCCCGGGCGGCCTAGTCCCTAGAGCGGATAGACGTGGCTCCGACGGGCCGCGATCCTGATCGTGCCGGTGAACTTGGCCGCCTCGGCGCGCGAGGCGCTGATCTCGAGGTGACGGCCGTCAGCGCTGGTGGCCGACACGGCGGTCAGAGCGCCCTGGACGTGGACCCGGGCGACAGTGACCTCGAAGCCGCCGTCGTCCAGCGCGAAGTCGTGCGGCCGCACGAACGCCACGGCTCCGCCGTCGGCGGCGCCGGGGGCCGCGAACGACACCGCGCCCGAGGTGAAGCGCCCTGCCGAAACCACACCCTCGAAGCGGTTGGCCTCGCCCACGAAGCCGCAGACGAACGGCGTGGCGGGATTGTCGTGCACCTCGTCCGGCGTGCCGATCTGTTCGATGCGGCCGGCGTTGAGAATGGCCACGCGGTCAGCCAGGCCCAGGGCCTCTTCCTGGTCGTGGGTGACGAAGATGGTGGTCACGCCCGTGGCGTCATGCACGCGACGCAGCTCCTTGCGCAGCGACTTGCGGACGGTGGCGTCCAAGGCGCCGAAGGGCTCATCCAGCAGCAGCACGCTGGGCTGCACCGCCAGGGCGCGCGACAGAGCCACCCGCTGACGCTGGCCGCCCGACAGCTGCGAGGGGTAACGTTTGCCCAGACCTTCCAGCTCGACCAGCTTCAAGAGCTCCTCGACGCGGCGGGCGATCTCGGCTTTCGGCGGCTTGTCCTTGCCTTTGCGCACGTCCAGGCCGAACGCGATGTTGCGGGCCACGGTCATGTGCTTGAACAGCGCGTACTGTTGGAACACGAAACCGACGCGGCGCGCGGCCGCCGAGGCGAAGGTCACGTCCTGGCCTTCGAACAGCACCTGGCCGGCGTCGGGGAACTCCAGGCCCGCAATGGTGCGCAGCAGGGTCGTCTTGCCCGAGCCCGACGGGCCCAGCAGAGCCACGAGCTCGCCGTCGGCGATCTCCAGATCGACGTGATTCAGAGCCGGATAGCGCCCGAACTTCTTTTCGACGGAACGGATGGAGATGGTCATGGGTCTATTCGTTCCGGTCTAGTGTCCGCCGCCGCGCTTGACGTCGGGTTGGGCGATCTCGAGCAGACTCTTGAGCACCAGGGTCACGATCGCCAACAGGCAAAGCAAAGCGGCGACGGCGAAGGCGGCGACGAAGTCGTACTCGTTGTACAGAATCTCGACGTGCAGCGGCATGGTGTTGGTCAAGCCGCGGATGTGGCCGCTGACCACCGAGACGGCGCCGAATTCGCCCATGGCCCGGGCGTTGCACAGCAGCACCCCGTACAGCAGGCCCCAGCGCACGTTCGGCGCGGTCACCCGCCAGAAGGTGTAGAGGCCCGAGGCGCCCATCGAGACGGCCGCCTCTTCCTCCGACACGCCCTGTTCCTGCATCAGCGGGATCAGCTCGCGGGCGATGAACGGGAAGGTCACGAAGATCGTGGCCAGCACGATGCCCGGGATGGCGAAGATGATCTTGATGTCGTGGTCGATCAGCCGCTCGCCGAACCAGCCCTGCAGGCCGAAGACCAGCACGTAGATCAGGCCCGCCACCACCGGCGACACTGAAAACGGCAGGTCGATCAGGGTGATCAGCAGCGGCTTGCCGGGAAACTCGTGCTTGGCGATCGCCCAGGCGGCGCACAGGCCGAACAGGGCGTTAAACGGCACGGTGATCCCGGCGGTGATCAGGGTCAGCTTGATCGCCGCCCAGGCGTCCGGCGTCGAAATCGCCTCGATGGCGGGCCCCAGGCCCTTACGCAGGGCCTCGGCGAACACCGCCGCCAAGGGCAGGATCAGCACCAGGCCCAGGAAGGCCAGGACCAGGCCGACGATCACGACCTTGGCCCAGACAGGATCATCGGTCGGATGACGGAATTGCGCCTTGGTCGGAGCGACCATCAGACGAATCTCCGCGTCCAGGCCTGGATGGCGTTGATGACCAGTAGCATCAGGAACGAGACGCCCAGCATGACCAGGGCGATAGCCGCGGCGTTGGCGTATTCGAACTGCTCCAGCTGGATGATGATCAGCAGCGGCGCGATCTCGGACTTGTAGGGCATGTTGCCGGCGATGAAGATCACCGAGCCGTACTCACCCACGCCCCGAGCGAAGGCTAGGGCGAAACCGGTCAGCCAGGCCGGGCCCAGGGCCGGCAGGATGATCCGTGCGATGGTGGCGAAACGGCCAGCGCCCAGGCTGGCCGCGGCTTCCTCGACATCCGCGGAGAGGTCGCGCATCACCGGCTCCAAGGTGCGAACCACGAACGGCAGGCCGATGAAGATCAAAGCGATGGTGACGCCGACCGGATTGTAGGCCGCCTTGATGCCCAGCGGGGTCAGGTACTGGCCGACCCAACCGTTGGGCGAATAGAGCGTAGCCAAGGCGATGCCCGCCACGGCTGTCGGCAGGGCGAACGGCAGATCAACCAGGGCGTTGACCACGGCCTTGCCGGGGAACTCGTAGCGGACCAGCGCCCAGGTGGTCAGCACCCCGAACAGCCCGTTGATCACCGCCGCCACGAAAGCCGCCCCGAAGGTCAGGCTGTAGGCCGCCATGGCGCGTTCGGAAAAAGCCGCGGCGACGAACTGGGCCGGCGACAGGGCCGAGGCCTTGATGGCCACCGCCGACAGCGGGATCAGCACGATCAGCGACAGGATCGTCAGGGTCACGCCCAGTGTCAGGCCAAAGCCCGGAATCGCCGAGCGTCGACGGAACAGCGGCCGTCGTGGAGCGCGGGCGGGTGCGGAAATCGTCTCGGCGGTCATCGGGTGATCGTCGTCCAGCATCCGCGTCGGGCTCCGCAACGGAGCCATGAAAACAAGAACGCGCCAAGCCGGGAAAACAGCGAGGTGCGGGTGAAGCTGAAGCGGCTTAAATCTCTACAAGACCGGTCGGGTCAATTGAGTTCGTCGAGCGGAGCAGCCAGAAAAACTGGGAGGGCCTGCGGGGGCGCCTCAAACAGATCTCGCGCTCGCTAGAATCATTCGCCAGCACCGAGCCAGGCGACGGACCGTCCGTGGCCATCCGATCCTTACGCCGCCCCCAAGCTCACCCAAGATCGGAGCGGCCGCCGAGGCGGTGATTTTAGCTAATCTTTTCAAGGGAAGGGGTGGTGGGCCGGCTGGGATTCGAACCCAGGACCATTCGATTAAAAGTCGAATGCTCTACCACTGAGCTACCGGCCCGCATCGACACGGCGGGAGGCCGGTGGAAGCGGCGCGGACCATAGTCGGGGGGCGCTCGCGCCGCAAGCGCGCTTTCACGAAGGCCTTCTTCGTTCCTTGCCGGCCGCCTACGCGCCCTGCTGGCGCGCCGCGAAGTCGCGCCGGAACTGCTCGAACCGCCCCTCGGCGATCGCCGTACGCATGGCCGCGGTCAGGGCCTGGAAGAAGGCGATATTGTGCCAGGACAGCAGCACCTGGCCCAGGATCTCCTCGGCCTTGAACAGATGGCGCAGATAGGCCTTGGAATAGTCGCGGCTGGCCGGGCAGTCGCTGGTCGGGTCCAACGGATCCTCGTCCTCGGCGTAGCGGGCGTTCTTGATGTTGATCGCCCCGTCCCAGGTCCAGGCCTGGCCGTGGCGGCCCGAGCGGGTGGGCAGCACGCAGTCGAACATGTCGACGCCGCGATAGACCGCCTCGACCAGGTCGATGGGCTTGCCCACGCCCATCAGATAGCGCGGTTTGTCAGCCGGCAGCATCGCCGGCGCGTAGTCCAGCACCTCGCACATGGCCTCGTGCCCCTCGCCCACGGCGAGGCCGCCAAGCGCGTAGCCGTCAAAGCCGATCTCCTGCAGGCGTTCGGACGACTCCTGGCGCAGATTCCGAAAGGTCGAGCCCTGCTGGATGCCGAACAGCACCTGGCTGTCGCGCGTCCCGAAGGCGGCCTTGGACCGCTTGCCCCAGCGGGCCGACAGCTCCATCCCTTGGCGCGCCCTCGCCTCCTCCGCAGGCCAGGCCACGCACTCGTCCAGCTGCATGACGATGTCGCTGCCCAGCAGGTCGGCCTGGATCTCCATCGACCGCTCGGGACTGAGCACATGCTTGGAGCCGTCGATGTGGCTGGAGAAGGTGACGGCTTCCTCGGTGACCTTGCTGATGCCCGACAGGCTCATCACCTGAAAACCGCCACTGTCCGTCAGGATCGGCTTGTCCCAACGCATGAACTTGTGAAGCCCGCCCAGACGCTTCACCCGCTCGGCCGTGGGCCGCAGCATCAGGTGGTAGGTGTTGCCCAGGATGATGTCGGCGCCGGTGGCCTTGACCTGGTCCACCGTCATGGCCTTGACCGTCGCCGCCGTGCCGACAGGCATGAAGGCCGGGGTGCGGATCTCGCCGCGCGGGGTCTTCAGCACTCCCGTCCGGGCCGCGCCGTCGGTGGCGGAGATTTCGAAGGGAAAGGCGGCCATCAGACTTGCTCTGTCTCGGCGCGGAACAGCAGGCTGCCGTCACCGTAGGAATAGAAACGATAGCCCGTGGCGATCGCGTGCTCATAGGCCGCCTTCATCACGGCCTGGCCGGCGAAGGCGCTGACCAGCATGAACAGGGTCGATTTGGGCAGGTGGAAATTGGTCATCAGCACGTCGGCGGCGCGGAAGCGGTAGCCGGGGGTGATGAAGATCGCCGTCTCGTCGGCGAACGGCTTGATCACCCCGTCCTCGCCCGTGGCGCTCTCCAGCAGACGCAGGCTGGTGGTGCCGACGCAGACGATGCGGCCGCCGGCGGCGCGGACAGCGTTCAGGGCTTCAGCGACGCTGGCCGGAACCTCGCCGAACTCGGCGTGCATCCTGTGCTCGGACACCACGTCGGTCTTGACCGGCAGGAAGGTGCCAGCGCCGACGTGCAGGGTGACGAAGTGCAGGGAAACGCCCCTCGCCTTCAGCCGGTCCAGCAGCTCGGGCGTGAAATGCAGGCCGGCGGTCGGAGCGGCCACCGAACCGTCCTCGCGGGCGTAGACGGTCTGGTAGTCGGCCCGGTCGCGATCGTCCTCGGGGCGCTTGGCGGCGATATAGGGCGGCAGCGGCATCTCGCCGTGGGCGGCGACGGCCAGGTCAAGATCGACGCCGGAAAAGTCGAAGGCCAGCTCGATCTCTCCGCCCTCGTGCTTGGCGATCACGGTGGCGTCCAGCATGCCCGTCTGGCAGGCGCGGTCCTGATCGTGACCAAAGGCGATGCGGTCGCCTTCCTTCAGGCGCTTGCCGGGCCGCATGAAGGCGACCCAGCGGTCGGGAGCGACACGGCGATGCAGGGTGGCCTCGACCGCCACCGGCGATCCATCACCGCCGCCGGTCTCGCGTCCGGCCCGCAGGCCCATCAGCCGGGCGGGGATCACCCGGGTGTCGTTGAAGACCAGCGCGTCGCCTGGTCGCAGGAAGTCCGGCAGCTCGCGCACGATCCGGTCTTCCAGGCCTTGGCCAGGTCGGACAACGAGCAGGCGCGCGGAATCCCGCGGCTCGGCCGGCCGCAGGGCGATCGCCTCGTCGGGCAGGTGGAAATCGAAGTCGGACAGGCGCATGGGGCGGCTTCAAGGCCACGGTGGGACGTCGAGGTCAAGCGCCGAGGCGTCGCCTGGACCTGCGAACGAGGCCAAGATTCCTGAAACAGCGTTAGCCCCGACCGAGCGAAAACCGTCATCAAGGGTCAATTCCAGCTCGGCGACCATCAATGCCGCAACATGGGTTTCATGACCTTCGGGGACGACTAAGACGGCGTGAGCGCCATCCGGACATGCTA
Source organism: Caulobacter sp. (assembly GCF_049283275.1). Lineage (GTDB taxonomy): Bacteria > Pseudomonadota > Alphaproteobacteria > Caulobacterales > Caulobacteraceae > Caulobacter. The sequence continues at coordinate 74,050 of NZ_JBAPVS010000142.1, forward strand.
AGGGCCAGCCCATGCGCCTGATCCTGAACCTTGCGAACCTGTTCCTGCGCGGCACAGCCCTAATGCTCGGTCTGATGGGCGCGTTCGCGGGCCTAGCTTGTTGGGGCGGGATGTTCAGCGATCGACTCGACACCCTGACCCACCTGGCGCCGATCTGGCTGACCTGCGGCGCCCTGGCGTTGATCTTGGCCATGACCTTTTCGCGCGATGGCGAGCGTCGGGCGATCGTGGGCCTCGCGCTAGTGGCGGTCATCGCCATCGGCGCCCTGATGGCGCCCGAACTACTGACCGTTCTGCGTCAGACACGAGAGCCTGCAGGCGCCTCGACCGTGAAGCTCGTGCAGTTCAACCTCTGGGTCGAAAACCGGGAGCCCGGCGCGACCCTGGACTGGATCATCGCCCAGAAGGCCGATCTGGTCATCGTGGAGGAAGGCGGCGGAAGAGCCTCGCTCGTCATCAGACGACTGCGCGAGGTCTATCCAAACTACATCACCTGCGCTGGACGGCGCCGTTGCGACACCTGGATTTTCAGCCGAAGTCCAATCACCCAGGGACGCGGCTTCTATCAGGACCGTCATCCTTTGGCCGCCGCCTGGGCGACGGTCCGCGATCCGAGCGGAGACTTCACGGTGGCGGGCGCTCACTATGGCTGGCCCGTTCCGGCAGGACTGCAACGGGCCCAGAGCCGAATTTTGGTCGACGTCCTCAAGCCGTTCGCTCACGATAGCCTGATCGTGGCCGGCGATTTCAATTCCACGCCCTGGTCCTGGACATTACGCCGGCAAGACAAGGCGCTGGGCCTGAAGCGACGCACTCGCGCCCTGGCGAGTTGGCCAACGGGCGGCTTCTCCCGGATCGCCACAGCCCCGTTTCCCCTCTTGCCGATCGATCACGTCTACGCCGGTAAGGCCTGGAAGACCGTCAAGGTCGAGCGCGGTCCGAGCCTGGGTTCGGACCATCGACCCATCGTGGTGACGCTGACCCGCTAGGCGCCACGAAAAAGGGCCCCGGTTTCCCGGGGCCCTCTGTCTTCGCCTATTCGTCGGCGGCGATCTTGGCGCTGAGGATCTTGCCGGGCTCGCGGGGCGGCTCGCCGGTCGGCAGGGCGTCGACATGCTCCATGCCTTCGACCACCTGGCCCCAGACAGTGTATTGGTTGTCCAGGAACGTGGCGTCATCGAAGACGATGAAGAACTGGCTGTTGGCCGAGTTCGGATCGGGGGTGCGGGCCATCGAGCAGACGCCCCGCACGTGCGCCTCCTTGGAGAATTCGGCCTTGATGTCCGGCTTGGCCGAACCGCCGCGGCCGGTGCCGGTCGGATCGCCGCCCTGGGCCATGAAACCGGGGATCACGCGGTGAAAGACCACGCCGTCGTAGAAGCCTTCGCGGACCAGTTCCTTGATCCGCTCGACGTGGCCGGGGGCCAGGTCGGGGCGCATCTTGATCGTGACAGGCCCGGACTCGAGCGTCAGCAGAAGGGTGTTTTCGAGGTCGGCCGACATGATCATCCCTTGAGGATTGAAGTGGGGGAGGTAGAGAGTTGGAAGGCTTCTATCCCTCTTTCCATAAGGGCGAAACCGCCCGGTTGGATCCCGAGACGGATCAATTGTCACAGCCCAGCTTGCGAATTAGTTGACGTCGACCGCCAGTTCGATGTCGCAAACCGAGAAGTCGGCGCCCCGGGCCGCGCGCTTGCGGGCGATCTCGGCCCCGAACCAAGCGCTCCCCGTATCGACCACCCGGACAGTCGGGCGCTCGGTCGCCGGGATATCGGCCAGCAGGCGCACCTTGACCATCAGATCCTGCGGCTTGGCCACCGGTTCGCCCGTCTTGATGGCCCGCACGACGTCCAGGCCGGCCAGCACGCGCCCGAAGGCCGTGTAGCGCTTGTCCAGCGACGGATAGGGTTGGCGCATCAGGAAGAACTGGCTGTTGGCTGAATTGACGTCCTCGTCGCGGGCCTCGCCGATCACGCCAGGGCAATAGGTCCCCCAGGCCGAAACCTTCTTGTCCGAGGTGACCTCGGCCCAGTTCCAGGCCTGGCTGACGACCGGCAGCGACTTGAGGAAGCCGACCTCGGTCCCGGCCGGCGCGGCGGCGGCCACGAACGGCGTCGCGGCGTCGCGGCGGAAAGTGAACTCGGCCTTCAGGTTGGGCTTTTTCGTGCCGCCCTCCCCGGTGTCGTCCGGATCGCCGGTCTGGGCCATGAAGCGGTCTATGACCCGAAAGAAGGTGCGCCCGTCATAGACGCCCTCGCGGGTCAGCTCCTGGAAGCGCGCCACATGGCCAGGCGCGACCTCGGGGATCAGCTCCACCACGATTCGGCCCTTGTTGGTGTCGATCACCACCACGTTCTCGGGCGGCGGCGTCCGCCATTCCGCGGCCTTGGGCGGCGCGACCTCCGACGCGGCTTGCGCCCCGTCGATCGCCAAGAGGTTGGACAGAAAGGCGACCGAAGCGAGCAGCGGACGGATCATCTATCTCACCTGTCTATTTGACCTGTACGGGCACGGTGACGTCGCAGGGCCCGAACGCCCCGCCCATCTCGGCGCGCTTCTTCTCGACCAGGGCCGCGAAAGCCGTCGAGCGGGTGTCCATGACCTGGATGCTCGGGCGCTGGGCGGCCGGCATGTCGGACAGCACGCGAACCGTCAGCATCTTGTCCTGCGGCGCGGCCACCGGCTCGCCGCTCTTGATCGCGCGAATGACTTCAAGGCCGCTCAGCGCACGGCCAAAGGCGGTGTAAGTCTTCTCCAGCGAGGCATAGTGCTGGCGCATGAAGAAGAACTGGCTGTTGGCGCTGTTCGGATCGCCGGCGCGGGCCATGCCCAGCACGCCGGGGCAGAAGGCGCCCCAGGCGGCCACCTTGCCGTCGGCGGTCATCGCCGCCAGGGCGCTGTTTTGGCTGTAGACCGGCAGCGGACCGACGAAACCGATTTCCGTCGTTCCGGCCTTGCCGGCCGGGGCGTAGCCGGACCCGCGACGGAACAGGAATTCGGCGGCCAGATCCGGCTGGTCCGAGCCCCCGGAACCGTCGTTCTTCGGGTCGCCCGTCTGGGCCATGAAGCTGTCGATGACCCGGAAGAAGGTCAGGCCGTCATAGAAGTGGGCCTTGGCCAGCTGACGCACCCGCGCCACATGGTTCGGCGCGGCCTCGGGCGTCAGCTCAACGATGATCCGGCCCTTGTTGGTGTCGACCACCAGGATGTTCTCGGGGTCGGGCGTCCGCCAGTCGGAAGCCTGCTGGGCGCTGGCGGCGGAGGCCGCGGTGAGCGCCAGAACGGCGACGATGGACGCAAGCTTCATGGAGATCCCCGATAGAACTGGTCTGACGGCGTAGAACGCCGCCGCGCGAACGACAAGTGGCGCCGCGTTAGAGGACAAGATTCCGGCGGGTTTGGGACGGGCGACCGGCTCGCCGCTGCGGGATGGACGTCACCGTGATTGACGCCCCTTTTTGTCTGAGTAATGCTAGCGCCAGAATTTGGGGAAGATCACAATGCGTTCAGTATGGATGGCGCTTGCGCTAACGGCGACCCTGTCTGCCGCGTCGCCATCGGGGGCAAGTGACGGGGAAGGCGCTGCGCCGGGCTCCAATCCCCTCTTCCGGGACAGGTTCACGGCCGACCCGGCCCCCCTGGTCGTCGGCGATCGCCTGTATCTGTACGTCGGCCACGACGAGGCTCAGCGCGACGAGATGTTCAACATGCGCGAATGGCTGGTCTATTCGACAACGGACATGAAGAACTGGACGTCCTATCCGCCGATCATGAAGGCCACGGACTTCAAGTGGGCCAAGAAGGACGCCTGGGCGTCGCAGACGATCCAGAAAAACGGAAAGTTCTATTTCTACGCCGCCGTCGAGCATGACAGTTCGCACCCCGGCAAAGCCATCGGGGTCGCGGTCTCGGACCGACCGACCGGCCCTTTCACCGACGCGCGGGGTTCGGCCCTGATCACCAACGAGATGACGCCCAAGGGAACGCACAGCTGGGAGGACATTGATCCCACGGTGTTCACCGACGATGACGGGACGACCTGGATCGCCTGGGGCAATCGCCAATGCTACATCGCCAGGCTCAAGCCGAACATGATCGAGATCGACGGCCCGATCACGGAAATCACCCCTCCGCATTTCGAGGAAGGACCTTGGCTGCACAAGCGCGGAGGGCTCTACTATCTGAGCTACGCCTCGCTCGATCGGTCGACTCAGCGGGACGAGCACGTCTCCTACGCAACGGCGCCCTCGATTACTGGTCCATGGACCTATCGCGGCGAGCTCACCGGCTCTGGCAAATACAGCTTCACGATCCATCCCGGCATCGCTGAGTTCAAGGGCGACTGGTACATCTTCCTGCACAATGCGGCCCTGACGGTCGGTGATCAGAACGGGGCGATAGGACGCCGGGCCGTGACGGTTGAACGCCTTCTCTACAACGCCGACGGGACTCTTCGACCTGTCATGCAGACCTCGGCGGGCGTGTCGGCGCCACGATAGTGGAGGCGCCGGGCCCGAAGCGCCCTACTTCTGCAGCTTGCCCAGCAGCTGTTCAGCCACGCCCGGCGGCACAAACTTATGGACGTCGCCGCCGAGGGCCGCGATCTCCTTGACCAGGCGCGAGGCGATGGCTTGGTGGCGCGGGTCGGCCATCAGGAACACCGTCTCGATCTCGCGGTCGAGCTGCTGGTTCATGGCCGTCATCTGGAATTCGTATTCAAAGTCGGCCACGGCCCGCAGGCCGCGCACGATCATTTGGGCTCCCACTTCGCGAGCGAAGTGCATCAGCAGGCTGTCGAACGGCCGGACCTCGATCTCGGCGATCTTGGTCAAGTGGGCCGTTTCGCGGCGCACCATCTCCACCCGTTCTTCCAGCGAGAACAGCGGCCCTTTGCCGATGTTCACCGCCACCCCGATCACCAACCTGTCGACCAGCTTGACCGCGCGACCGATGATGTCGAGGTGGCCGTTGGTGACCGGGTCAAACGTCCCCGGATAGAGACCGATCCGCATGCTTTTCCCCTCACCCGGGCCTAGGCCCGTTGGTCCCTTACTCTGGGTCGCTTACGAGATCTCGTCCGCCTCGTTTTCGTCGCCCGTGTTTTCGTCGCCGCCGGTTTCGGCGAGGCGCTCGACGCTGACGACATGTTCGTCGGCGGCGGTGCGGAAGATGGTTACCCCTTGGGTATTCCGCGCTGCAACACGAATTTGCGAGACAGGCACCCGGATCAGTTGCCCCGCGTCAGTGACCAGCAGGATCTGGTCGCTGTCCTCGACCGGGAACGAGCCCACCAGCTTGCCGCCGCGCTTGGACAGATCCTGGGCCGTCAGGCCCTGGCCGCCGCGGCCGGTGCGGCGATAGTCGTAGGCGCTGGTGCGCTTGCCGAAGCCTTCCGACGAGACGGTCAGCAGGATTTCCTCGGCTGCGCCCAGTTCGGCGATCCGTTCCGGGGTCAGGCTGGCTTCGCCGACGTCCTCGTCGCTGTCTTCAACCGCCACGGGGGCCTCGTCGCCCTCCTCGCCCAGGGCTCGGGCCAGGGCCCGCTGATGCTTGAGATAGGCGGCGCGCTCGGCCGGGGTGGCGTCGACATTGCGCAGCACGCTCATCGAGATGACGCTGTCGCCCTCGGCCAGGCGCACGCCGCGCACGCCGGTGGAGTCACGGCTGGCGAACACGCGCACCTCGTCGGTCGAGAAGCGGATGCAGCGGCCCGAGGCGGTGTTGAGCAGAATGTCCTTGCTGCTGTCGCAGACGGCCACGCCGATGATGCCGTCGCCCTCGTCCAGCTTCATGGCGATCTTGCCGTTGCGGCGAACGTCCACGAAGTCCGACAGCTTGTTGCGACGCACGCTGCCCGAGCGGGTGGCGAACATCACGTCCAGGCCGTCCCAGGTGGCCTCGTCCTCGGGCAGGGTCAGGATCGAGGTGATGGTCTCGCCCGGCTCGATCGGCAGCAGGTTGACGAACGCCTTGCCGCGGCTGTTGGCGACGCCCTGCGGCAGGCGCCAGACCTTCATCTTGTAGACCTTGCCGCCCGAGGTGAAGAACAGCAGCGGCGAGTGGGTCGAGGCCGAGAACACGCGGGTGACCGCGTCCTCGGTCTTGGTGGCCATACCCGACTTGCCCTTGCCGCCCCGGTGCTGGGTGCGATAGGCGGCCAGCGGCGTGCGCTTCACATAGCCGCCCAGGGTGACGGTGATGACCATGTCCTCGCGGACGATCAGGTCCTCGTCCTCCATGTCGGCGTCGCCGTCGACGATCGCACAGCGGCGCGGGATGGCGAACTTTTCGCGCACCTCGACCAGCTCCTCACGGACCACGGCCATGATGTTGGCGCGGTCCGACAGCAGGTCGAGATAGCCCTTGATGGCTTCCGACAGCGTGGCGGCCTCGTTGCCGATCTCGTCGCGGCCAAGCCCGGTCAGGCGCGACAGGGTCAGGGCCAGGATGGCGCGGGCCTGCTCGTCGGTCAGGCGGATCAGGCCGCCGTCTTCCTGCACGGTGCGCGGATCGGCGATCAGCTCGACCAGCGGCAGCATGTCTCCGGCCGGCCAGGACTTGGCCACCAGCCGCTCGCGGGCCTCGGTCGGGTCCTTGGACGAGCGGATGATATGGATGAATTCGTCGATATTGGCGACGGCGATGGTCAGGCCGACCAAGACGTGGCCGCGATCGCGCGCCTTGCCCAACTCGAACTTGGTGCGCCGGACCACGACCTCTTCGCGGAACTTGACGAAGATGTCGATCAGCTCGCGCAGGCCCATCTGCGAGGGCCGGCCGCGGTTCAGGGCCAGCATGTTGACGCCGAACGAACTTTGCAGCGCCGTGTAACGGTAGAGTTGGTTGAGGATCACCTCGCCCGAGGCGTCGCGCTTCAGTTCGACCACGATGCGCATGCCGTCGCGATTGGATTCGTCGCGGATGTCGGAGATGCCCTCGATCCGCTTATCGCGGACCATTTCGGCGATGTACTCGACCAGGTTCGACTTGTTCACCTGGTAGGGAATGGCGGTGATGACGATGGCTTCGCGGCCCGTTCGGATCTCTTCCACGGTGGCCAGACCGCGCATGATCACCGAGCCGCGGCCGGTCAGCAGCGCCTGGCGCGGGCCGGCGCGGCCAATGATCTCGCCGCCGGTCGGGAAATCGGGACCGGGCACCAGATCGAGAAGTTGGTCGGTGGTGACGTCCGGCTGATCGATCATCAGCAGACAGGCGTCGATGATCTCGCCCAGGTTGTGGGGCGGGATATTGGTGGCCATGCCGACGGCGATGCCGCCCGCGCCGTTGACCAGCAGGTTGGGGATCCGCGAGGGCAGGACGACGGGTTCCTGCTCCTTGCCGTCGTAGTTGTCCTGGAAGTCGACCGTGTCCTTGTCCAGGTCGGCCAGCAGCGACATGGCCGGCGGGGCCATACGGCACTCGGTGTAACGCATGGCGGCGGGCATATCGCCGTCGACCGAGCCGAAGTTGCCCTGGCCGTCGATGAGCACCAGGCCCATCGAGAACGACTGCGTCATGCGCACCAGGGTGAAGTAGATCGAGGCGTCGCCATGCGGGTGGTACTTACCCATCACGTCGCCGACCACCCGGGCCGACTTGACGTAGGGCCGCTCGGGCGTCTGGCCCTGCTCGTGCATCGAGAACAGCACGCGGCGGTGCACCGGCTTGAGGCCGTCGCGTGCGTCAGGCAGCGCACGGCTGACGATCACGCTCATCGCATAGTCGAGATAGGAGCGCCGCAGCTCGTCCTCGATATTGATGGGGGTAACGTCCCCGCGGGACGCCGGCGAAGCCGGGGACCCGGGGATGGTGTTTTGATCGTCGCTCAAGGGAATTTTTCGCCGTCAGAATCGAACACGGAACCGTCAAAAACAGTTAGCATTACCCTAGCCAAGACGCCACCTTTGCGGCCTCAGCCCCCGATATCCTTAGGGCTTTCCAGGAGTTTCTCATGCGTTTGACCGCTCTTGCCTTCTCCGTCGGCCTGCTGGTCGCCTCACAAGCCTCCGCCGCCGCCACCAGCGCGACGGCTGAACTGAAAGGCGCCGACGGCAAGACGATCGGCATGGCGACGCTGACCGAGGCGCCGCACGGGGTGCTGCTCCGGATCGAGGCCAAGGGCCTGACGCCGGGCTGGCATGGCCTGCACTTCCATGAAAAGGGCGACTGCGGCGCGCCGGACTTCAAGTCGGCCGGCGCCCACGTCCACACCACGACCACCGTCGTCCACGGCCTGCTGAACCCGGACGGCAACGACAACGGCGATCTGCCCAATCTGTTCGCGGCCGCCGACGGCGCGGCCACAGCGGAGCTGTTCTCACCCCTGGTGTCGCTGAACGGCGCGGGGGGCCGCCCCGCCCTGCTCGACGCCGACGGCTCGTCGATCGTCGTCCACGCCAGCCCCGACGACTACAAGACCCAGCCGATCGGCGGAGCCGGGGCGCGGGTGGCCTGCGGGGTTGTGAAGTAGCTCTGCGCCGACTGACCGGCCCTCTTGTCTGAGACCAGAGGGCTGCGCTTCCGTTTTTGACCCGCTCATCCCGGCATTCGCCGGGATGAGCGGGTGTTTTAAGAGGCTAGGCTAAGTCGCCTCGCCCTCGGCTGGCACCACTTTCTTCGCCGTCATCGCGACCAGCGCCACGCCGGCCATGGTCGCCGTCGCGCCGATCACCAGCTGCGGCGACAGGGCGTCGCCCAGGAACAGCACGCCGATCGTGCACGACACCAAAGGCGTCAGCAGGAAATAGGGCGTCACCCGGCCGGCCTCGCGGCGCTGGACCAGCCAGAACAGCAGGGCGCTGGCCCCGATGGTCGAAACGACGCCGGCGAAGGCCACGCAGGCCCAGGCGATCGGCGCCGCCGTCTTCACCCGCTCCACGACGTTGTCCTCGAAGCCGAACGACATCACCAACAGCACCGGCGCGGCGACGATCGCGGTCAGGGCCTGGACCTGAAGCGGCTTGGCGCCCGGTGTCTGGCGCACCAGCACCGTCGCCACCGCCCAGCAAGCACTGGCGACCACGCCCAGCATGATGGCCGGCAGGTCGGCGGCTCCGTGCGGATCCAAACTCATCCAGGCTACGCCGACGAAGGCCACCACCAGGCCGGCGACGGCCAGGGGCTTCATGGTCTCGCCCAGCATTTTCCAGGCAAAAAGGGCGGTGAACGGAATCCACAGCTGGGTGGCCACCACCAGCGGGCTCAGCGACTTGGCCAGCCCGAAGGCGACATAGATAAGCCCGAAGTGGATCGGCCCCGACAGCAGGCAGATGGCCAGCAGCCGCCGCGACCACGGGAACGGCGGTTTCAGGAACGGGATCAGGAACGCAAGGGCCAGGGCGAAACGTAGGGCGCCGACCATCATCGGCGGCAGCTCGGCCGTCGCCACCTTGGCCGCGGCGTTGTTAAGGCCCCAGGTCAGGATGATGGCCGCGATGGCCAGGCGCTCAAGCGCCGTCAGAGGCGTGTTTGACGACATGGCCTCGCTTGGATCAGACCCCGCCGCTTCCTTCAACCCCGCCCGCGCCCAGCACCTTGCGAATAGCGGCGGTGAGGATCGCCAGGTCGGCGTCCGGCGTCGTGAAGGCGGGCGTCAGGTACACCGTCTTGCCCATCGGCCGGATCCAGGCTCCTTCGGCGGCGAAGGCGTCGCACAGGGCGCCGACAGCTACCGGCCGATCGAATTCGACAACGCCGATCGCGCCCAGCACCCGTACATCGACCACGCCCGGCGCGCTTCGCAGCGGCTCCAGCCCCTGGACCAGCGCTGCCGACACCCGCGCTACATTCGCCCGCCAGGCGCCGTCCTCGAACAGGTCCAGCGAAGCGTTGGCGGCGGCGCAGGCCAGGGCGTTGCCCATATAGGTGGGGCCATGCATCAGGGCCGCCCCGGCGTCGTCGGACAAGAAGGCCTCAAACACCTTGGTCGAAGCCACCGCCGCCGACAGCGGCAAGGTCCCCCCGGTCAGGGCCTTGGACAGGGTGACGATGTCGGGCTCGATCCCGGCCGCCTGCATGGCGAACAACTCGCCGGTGCGACCAAAGCCCGTGAAGATTTCGTCGAAGATCAACAGCACACCGTGCTTGTCGGCCAGGCGGCGTAAGACGCGCAGCACGCCCGGCGCGTGGAACAGCATGCCGCCCGCGCCCTGGACCAGCGGTTCGGTCAGGATGGCGGCGATCTCTCCGCGCCGCTGGGCCAACAGGGCGTCGAGCGCGGCTTCAGAGGCCGCGTCCACCGGCAGGTCGGCGATCACCTGGCTTGGCATGACGCCCGAGAACAGGCTGTGCATGCCCTCCTCCGGATCGCAGACCGTCATGGTCGCCAGGGTGTCGCCGTGATAGCCGCCCCGGAACGACAGAAACTTCGTACGCCCCGTCACGCCCCGATTGATATGGTACTGCAGCGCCATCTTCATAGCGATCTCGACCGACACAGAGCCGGATTCAGCGAAGAAGGCGTGGTTCAGGTCGCCGGGCAGCAGGTCGGCCAAGCGTTTGGCCAGGCGGTAGGCCGGCTCGTGGGCCAGGCCGCCGAACATCACGTGCGGCATTCGCTCCAGCTGATCGCGAACGGCGGCGGCGATGTGCGGGTGGTTGTAGCCGTGACAGGCGGTCCACCACGAGGCCAGGCCGTCGACCAGTTCACGCCCGTCGTCCAGAATCAGCCGCGAACCGCGCGTGGCGACGACCGGCAGAGGCGGCCGGGCGGTCTTCATCTGGCAGTACGGTCGCCACACATGAGGGGCGCCGGCCTGGAGCCAATCGGGGCTTTCAGCGGTCATAGGGCGATCCTTCGTTGCCTAGCGGGGGCGCACTGCCTATGCCCTCCCGCTGCGAGGGGCAAACAGGAACCGTGATGCACAGTCTGGACACCTACGCCGCCGACAAGATCCAGCGCCTGGAGGCCGCCAGCCTGCTGCGTCGCCTCAAGCCCACCCAGCGCTCCGCCGGAGCCATCGTCGAGCGCGATGGCCGCAAACTGCTGTCCTTCTCCTGCAACGACTATCTGGGCCTGGCTCACCACCCGGCGGTCAAGGCCGCCGCCCAGGCCGCGATCGAGACCTACGGCGCCGGCTCCGGCGCCTCGCGGCTGGTGACCGGCGACCACCCTCTCCTCTCCGAGTTGGAGGCCCGTCTGGCGCGGTTGAAGGGCACGGAGGCCTGCGTGGTGTTCGGCTCGGGCTACCTGGCCAATGCCGGCGTCATCCCCACCTTCGCCGGCAAGGGCGACATCGTGCTGGTCGACGAATTGGCCCACGCCTGCATCTGGGCCGGCGCCCAGCTGTCGGGCGCCCGGATCATCCCGTTCGCCCATAACGACAGCGACCATCTGGCCGAGTTGCTGGCCGAGCACCGGTCCAGCGCCCGTCACGCCATCGTCGCCACCGACGGGGTGTTTTCGATGGACGGCGACATCGCGCCGCTGGACTGGCTGTCGGCGGTCTGCGAGGCCAATGACGCCTGGCTGCTGTCGGACGACGCACATGGCGTGGGCGTGCTGGCCGAGGGCCGTGGCTCGGCCGCCTTGTTCCCCGAGGCCCAGATCCCGTTCCAGATGGGCACCCTGTCCAAGGCCCTGGGGTCTTACGGCGGCTATGTCTGCGGTTCGCAGGCCGTGGTCGACCTGATCAAGACCCGGGCCCGCACCTTGGTCTACACCACCGGCCTGCCGCCGGCCGCCGCCGCCGCCGCCCTGGCGGCGCTGGATATCATCCAGGCCGAGCCGGCCCTGACCGCCCTGCCCCTGGCCAAGGCCCAGGCCTTCACCAAGACCGTCGGCTTGCCACTGGCGACCAGCCCCATCGTGCCGGTGATCATCGGCGAGGCCCAGGACGCGCTGAACGCCTCACGGGCTTTGGAAGCCGACGGCTTCCTGGTCGTCGCCATCCGCCCGCCCACCGTGCCGACCGGCGAGGCCCGCCTGCGCATCGCCTTCAGCGCCGAACATCCCGACGCCGAGGTCGCCCGCCTGGCGGCCCTGGTGAAACCCTACGTCAAGGCCGCGCCCTGATGCCGACCCTATTCGTCACCGGAACCGGCACCGACATCGGCAAGACCTATGTCAGTTGCGCCCTGATCCGCGCCCTGAAGGCCCGGGGCGCGGTCGTCGACGCGTTCAAGCCCGTGGTCAGTGGCTTTGATCCCAAGGACGCGGCCGGCAGCGACCCGGCCCGGCTGGCCTCGGCCCTTGGCGATCCCGGCGCGCTATTCCGCATCGCCCCGCGCCGCTACCGCGCCCCGCTGTCGCCCAACATCGCCGCGCGGCTAGAGGGGCAGACCCTGGTCCTGGGCGACATGGTCATCGACGCGGTGGCCCGCGCCGCCGAGATCCGCAACGGCCTGCTGCTGGTCGAGGGGGCCGGCGGGGTGATGTCCCCGCTGACCGACAGCGAGACCAATCTGGACATGATCACGGCTCTCGGCGCGCCGGTGCTTCTGGTGGCCGGTTCGCATCTCGGCACGATCAGCCACGTCCTGACCGCTCTGGTCGCCCTGCGCGCCGTCAAGACCGAGATCGCGGCGGTGGTGATGAGCGAAAGCCTCGACGCTCCCGACCTGGCCCAGACCGCCCAGGCCTTGGCGTCGTTCCTGGACGGAGCGCCATTGTTCCTCGCGCCGCGCGCGGAATCCTGGGACGCTGGAGCCCTTGCCGACCACCTGCTGACGAAGACCCGCGCGCCATGACCCTTCGTATCGCCATGATCGGCCTGGGCGACATCGCCCGGAAGGCCTACCTGCCCGTGCTGGGCCCGCGCGCGGACGTCCAGCTGACCTTCGTCACCCGCAACAGGCAAGCCTTAGAGACGCTAGGCGCGGCTTGGCGGGTCGAGCGACTGCACGCCGAGCTGGACACGGCCTTGGCCGAAGGGCTGGACGGGGCCTTCGTTCACGCCGCGACCGAGGCGCACCCCGCTATTGTTCAACGCCTTCTGGAGGCCGGAGTGCCGGTCCTGGTCGACAAACCGATCGCCGATAACGCCGCCGACAGCGAAGCGTTGGTTGATCTGGCCGAGACGCGCGGCATATCCCTAATGGCTGGCTTCAACCGGCGTTACGCCCCGGCCTATCGCGACGCCGCCGCCCTGAACCTGCCGCTAGTAGTGTTGCAGAAGAACCGCCCAGGACCGCTGGACGACCTCCGCCGGGCGGTGTTCGACGATTATATCCACGTGGTCGACACGATCCGGTTCCTGGCTCCGGGCGCTGACCAAGTCGCCGTTCGTGGTCGCGCGCGCGATGGCCGGCTCGAACACGTGATGCTGTCGTTGTCGGGTGACGGCCGGGATGCCCTGGGGATCATGAACAGGGCCAGCGGCGCCAGCGAGGAGATCCTGGAGGTCTCGGGCGAAGGCCAAAAACGCAAGGTCGTCGATATCGACCAGGTCCTCGACCAGGGCGCGGCCGAGGTCCTGACTCGACGCGGAAATTGGACCTCGGTCGGCCGTCAGCGCGGCTTCGAAGCGATGTGCGAGCACTTCCTGAGCGCCGTGCGCGACGGCCGACGACTGTCGGCGCTGGACGCGCTGGCGACGCATCGACTGTGCGAGACGGTGGTGCGCGAGTTGAGCGCCTAGGCCGTCTTCCTCCACGCCGTGGGCGACAGCCCGAACGCGCCACGGAAGGTCGCGTTGAAGTGCGAGATGTCGTTAAAACCGATCTCCAGCGCGATGCGGGTAATCGGCTCGGCCGTGTCGGTCAACCGGTCGGCGGCGGCGCGCAGGCGGGCGCCGATCAGGTACTGGCGCGGGCTTTCGCCGGTCACGGCCCGGAACAGACGGATAAAGTGGAAGCGGCTGACCTGGCCCATGGCGGCCAGGGCATCCAGCCCACAAGGCTCCGCATAGGCGACGTCCAGATGTCGAACCACCTCGCGGATGCGGCGGCGCTCGACCACCGTCGGCGCCACTCTCCGCAGGCGACGTCCCAGGGTCAGGGCGCGAGCCGTCAGGTTGATCACCTCCTCCTCGCCCAGGCGCAGCCCGCCCGCCGCGCGGCGCACGGCCCCATAAAGCGGCGCGGTCTCGCGCGAAGGACCTAGGGCCGAGACCGCGAAGCCGGGCTCGTCCAGGCCGCAGTCGTTGGCCACCTCGGCCAGCAGGTCCGGATGCAGGGCGATCACCGCCCGGCGATTGCCATGGGCATCCAGGTGGCGGCAGTCGAAGGCCTCGCCGGTGTTGCCCAACAGGATGGCGCCCGGCCTCGCCCGCGTGCGCCCATGGCGACCGCCATAGTCGAAGGTTCCCGCCACCACCGCGCCGATGGCAGGACCGGCGTAGCACTTCTCGATCGCGGCCGAGGCGTCGGTGGCGCAGCGCGCCTCGCCGGCCCCGTACAGCGGTGAACGGGCGGGCAAGGCGGGGCCGTGGGTCTCGACGCGGAACATGCGAGCCTCCGTCTTATCAACACGCCCATAGAACCCGGCTCGGCGTCGCCGCGCAACAAACCCCAAGTCAGTCGACGGACGGTGAGCCAACCTGCCCTTCTGCGGATGGGAGGGTTCATGAACCGCGACGGCGTTCCCTACGGCCTCGGCGCGACGGCGCTGGGGATCATCGGTCTGGTCTTCGGCGACTTCGCCCTGCAATGGCAACCGGTCCCCAAGGGCCTGCCTGAGCACCATGCGCTGGCCCTGGCCAGCGCCATGGTCATGGTGATGCTAGCCCTTGGCGTCCTGTGGTCGCGCACCGCCCGCCCCGCTTCGGCGAGCCTGGCCGTGGTCTATCTGGGCTGGGTCGCTCTGCATGGCCCCGAGACCGCCGAGGCGCCCGCCAGCGTCGCCTCATGGCTGGGCGTGGCCGAGACCCTGTCACTGGCGGCCGGCGGCCTGGCGCTGTTCGCAATGTCGACCGCCCCGCCCAGCGACCGCCTGCGGTTGGCGGCGCGGCTGGTCTATGGCCTCTGCCCGCTGGTGTTCGGCCTCAGCCACTTCGCCTATGCCGACTTCACCGCCAAGATGGTCCCCGGCTGGATCCCCTATCCGCTGTTCTGGGCCTATGCGACAGGCGTCGGCCATCTGGCGGCGGGACTGGCAATCCTGTTCGGCGTCTCGCCCCGGCTGGCGGCGACCCTGCTGACGGCGATGATGGGGTGCTTTGTGGTGATGCTGCACATCCCGCGCGTGATGGCCGCGCCCGGCAGCCATCTGGAATGGACGATGACGGCGGTCGCCCTGTCACTGACTGGCGCGGCTTGGGCTATGCGGCAGTCCTTGCCATCTTCAGAACCGTCAGGCGCTTTGGCGTTCGACCGGGTCGGGCTCGACGGCTAGGACCGGCGCCGGTGCGCAGGCGCGCCGGAACAGCTTGCCCAGCGCCACGAACAGGCTCTTCTCCTCGACCTGATGATAGGGGGAGGTTTCCGCCAACTGCGCCGACAACCGCGCGTGGGCCTTGCCCAGATTATGGTACGGCAGGCGCGGCAGCAGGTGGTGCAGGGCGTGATAGCGCAGACCCACCGGGGCCCACAGGAACGGCAACAGAGCCGGCGGCGGGACATTGACCGAGTCGAGGAACTGCGCCTCGAAACTCATCTTCTCGCCGTCGTTCTCCCAGTAGTGGGCCGCCAGGGTGCGCAGTTGGTTGACGAAGGTCGCCAGCGAGAACAGGACGAACCACGTCACGACGAAGCGCACCGGCACGAGGCCGATGATCGTCGCCGCCGCCACGCTCCAGCACCACAACCAACACCCCAGCTCCTGGGCCAACCAGTCGGGGCGCGTCCTATCATTATCCTCGCGCACGAAGTCGGGATTGATCACCAAGGCCGACAGCTTGGCCCTGACCAGTCGCCGCACGCTGGGGATCACGAATGACAGCGGAACCAGAATGCCCGAGCGCAGGATCACGCCCAGCGGGGCCAGCAACGAGATCAGGGCGAACATCGCCAGCTTGAACGGCGAGTAGCGGCCCAACGGCAGATATTCCGGGTCACGCGCGGTGCCGAAGCGGTCCTTGGCGTGGTGCAGATTGTGTACGCCCTCGTACATCATCGACGGGGTCATCAGCGGCACGCCGATCAACAGGTTCCAACCCAGTCGGAAGCCCGGCACGTCCTTGGGGCGAAGGTGGCTGATCTCGTGGATAAAGCTGAGCCCCCTGTAGAGGGCCAGCAGGCCGACCAAGCCGCCGCCGGCGACCACGATCAGATTATGGGCGGTGGCGGCCAGCCACAGACCGCCCCAAGCCGACGTCGCTGTCAGCACCAGATCAACCCAATAGGTCATGCGATCAGGCGTCGTCAGATCAGCGGTCAGGCCGTGGGCCTGGCGCACCAGACCGGTCTCGTCTTTCTGGGATGATCCCACGGTCTAAATCCCCGATTCCGCCTTGAGGGCCCCGACGTGGCGCCGCGGCTCTCGAAATTCAATGCCCGCACGACAGAAGACGCTCATGGACATAGATCAAAACGACCGGTGTCGAAACGCTGACCGTTCTTGGCAGATCGTGCGGCGCTCGACTGAAACGGCTCCTACAGTCAAAGACCGTCTCGATGTCGCGCCGATGTCGACGATCGCGTCGAAATCGAAAAGGCTAACCGCCGCTTCGCACTATCGAGACCAACGACACAGATATTGTACAACAATCCTGACCCATAGCGCGACAAAATGCTTGCCGCGTTGTTCGGTGCGAAATAGGAATGAAGAGGTACGGAGTTGGTAAGCTCTCGGTGAAGCGCAACGAGTCCGTATGAGGATACGTCTTTGGCAGCCACAGTGAAGACATCGAGCAAGTCCAAGGGGAAGGAAGCGGCTGCAAGCGCCGCTCCGACCGCCGACGATCTGGCTCAGGCTTTGCGGGCCCGCATACAGAAAAGCGAGCTCGCGCCCGGCGAATGGCTTCGCGAAGTCAAGCTTTGCAGTGAGTTTGGCGTGGGACGCTCGATCGTGCGCCGGGCCCTGCGAACCCTCGCCGACGACGGCTTGATCGAGATCGAAGAAAACCGCGGCGCACGCGTATCCGCCACCACGGTCGAGGAGGTCTTCGATCTCTACGAGGTTCGCGCTGCGCTCTACGGCATGGCGGCGCGCTTTGCCTGCCTGCGGGGATCGGACTCCATGATCCGCAGCATGATGGCCAAGATCGATCGCTTGCTCAGCGACGCCGAGAGCAAGGCGCCGGCCGAGCAGATCATCGAAGTCAGTGAATCGATCTTCAGCGACATGATCGCGTGCGCCAGCGCCGACGCCCAGCGCATGATCGAGAGCGTGCGCCGCAAGACACGCTTCCACTTTTCCTATGCGGCCCTGGCGATCAACACCAATGCTCCGGGACCTTATGAGCATTGGCGGCACGTTCGCGCCGCATTGGCCGAACGCGACGCGGATAGGGCCAGCCAGTCGGCGCGCGACATCCTCTACTTCATGCAGGGCGAGGTCGCGCGCATCATGCTCGCCCGCGGCCCGCGGTTGATATCGGAGGCTGCAACCACGCCGAACGCGAAGCCGAAGCGCCGCTCGCCCCCAAAACGGAAACCAAGTTGATGCAAGCTGCGCTAGTCCGCATGATCGCGGCGGCGGCGGTCGCCACCCTTGCCATCGCCCCTAGCGCCTCGGCGGGCCCGGCTCCTTCCGCGATCGGCAAGACCGCACCCTCGCCTGACATGACGGACCTGCTCAACTACGTGCGCAATCACGGCGGCACCGGGTTCATTGTCATCCAGGACGGCAAGCTGCTCATCGACGAGACCTGGCCCGCGCCGGACGACGACCAGATGTTCGCCAACTTCGTCTACGGCCGCGCCGGCGATGGCGCGCTGTTCGAGGATGTCGCCTCGCAACAGAAGAGCTTCGTCGCGGTTCTGGCGGCGATCGCGATCGACAAGGGATTGATCGATCCCGAGAAGCCCGTTTCCACCTATCTCGGCCAGGGCTGGTCCAAGGCTTCGCCCGAACAGGAAGCGGCCATCCGGGTCATCGACATTTTGACAATGAGCTCTGGTCTCGACGAGAAGTTCGGCTATGTCGCGCCGCCGAGGACCGTCTTCTTCTACAACACGCCGGTCTATGCGATCAGCAAGCGCATCGTCTCGGCGGCCGCCGGCCAACCGCTGGACGCGATCACCCATGACTGGCTGACGGCGCCGACCGGGATGAAGGACACGGCCTGGCGCAAGCGCCCGGCCGTCCTGGCCTCGATCGGCAACGATACGGGCCTGGTCACGACGCCGCGCGACGTCGCGCGCTTCGGACTCATGGTGCTGCATGGCGGGGTGGCGCAAAACGGCGCGCGCGTGGTCTCACAGGCCCAACTCGACGCCCTGTTCACCCGATCCGCCACCAACCCAGCTTACGGCCGCCTTTGGTGGCTGAACGGCGGCAGCTACACGATACGGGCGGCGGCGGGACGCAGCGAGGGTCAGCTGATCCCGGCGGCTCCATCTGATCTTGTGGGCGCGCTCGGCGCGTTCGATCGCCGGCTCTATATCGTGCCCAGCCGCAAGTTGGTGGTCGTGCGCATGGGCGCGGCCACGAACGACCGAGAATTCGATCAGCAGCTGTGGCTGCGACTGATGAAGGTGATCGGCTGATCACGCCCGCGCGATCGACCACGACCAGCTTTGAACTGGAGAGACCGAGCGGCGATTTGGCTTCGCCTTGCGACGCTGAGCTCGGCGACGCCCGCCGGCGGAGTTTGCCTATCCGTTTCTGACGGCTCCCATCAGAAACGGATAGGTTCCAGGGTCGGCCTTAGACGCGCTCGACGATCAGGGCGATCCCCTGCCCTCCGCCGATGCACATGGTGGCCAGGCCGTAACGCCCCTGGACGCGCTGCAACTCGTGCACCAGCTTGGCGGCGATGATCGCGCCGGTCGCTCCGACCGGGTGACCCAACGAGATGCCGCTTCCGTTGGGATTGGTCTTGGCCGGATCAAAGCCGAGCGCATCCGCGACCGCGCAAGCCTGCGAGGCAAAGGCCTCGTTCGACTCGATCACATCCATGTCGGACACCGATAGACCGGCCCGGGCCAGCGCCGCCTCGACGGCGGGGACTGGACCCATGCCCATGAAATTGGGGTCCACGCCCGCATGACCATAGGCGACGATCCGCGCCATGGGCTCGAGCCCCTGGCGCGCAATGGCGGCCTCGTTCGCCAGGACGAGGGCGGCGGCGGCGTCGTTGATGCCCGAAGCGTTGCCGGCCGTGACCGTCCCGCCCTCCCGAAAGATCGTACGAAGCTTCGCAAGGTCGGCGGCCTGGGTGTCGCCGCGCACATGTTCGTCCACCTCGAACGTCCTGACGGCCTTGCCCGCCTTCACCTCGACGGGAACGATCTGGGACGTGAAACGCCCCTCCGTGATCGCCTGGGCGGCACGCCGATGGCTTTCGGCGGCATAGGCGTCCTGACGCTCGCGACCCACGCCATGCCGCTCGGCGACATTTTCAGCGGTCACCCCCATGAGGCCGCCGCCGAACGGGTCGGTCAGCGCCCCGTTTAGGCCGTCGATGAGCATCGCGTCGCCCATCTTCTGCCCCCAACGCGTCGCCGGGGCGAAATAGGGCGCACGGCTCATCACTTCGGCGCCGCCCGCGACCGCCACCTCGGCGTCTCCCAGCATGAGCATCTGCGCCGCCGAGACGACGGCCTGAAGTCCGGATCCGCACAAGCGGTTGAGCGTCATGGCGGGGACGCTCTGCGACAGTCCCGCCTCCAGCGTCGCGATGCGCGCCAGATAAGCGTCGCGCGGTCCGGTGGGGATCACCTGGCCGAAGACGACATGACCAACTGACGACGGATCGATCCGGCCGGTCTCAAGCACGTCGCGCGTGACCAAGGCGGCAAGCTCACTGGGGTTCCTGTCTTTAAGCGAACCGCCGAATGCGCCGATCGCCGTGCGGCGAGCGGCGACGATGAACACCGGGGCCGTCATGCCTTCACCCCGCACTGGCTCAACACCATGGCGAGCGCCGCGTCCAGGCCGCCGCCTGCGCCCGTGACGATCGCCACGCGGCTCAATGGATCGATCCCCATATTCCGTTCCTTTCGATGGTCATCAGTATTGGGCGTCCGCCTTGGGAGAGGCGCTGGACGGTTGCGGCGCGAAGCTGCGAAGGGGCCGCCGGTCTGGGCCATCACGACCCCTGAGACCCAGCCGGGAAAACCACGGCTGACGAGCAGGCAAGCAAACCGACCAAGCGTTTTAGTCTCTCCCCGAAATCTTGGCGCCGGTGTTTTCCGTGGCGGTTGAAGCGGACCATCCTCCGGCCTCACCTTCCCGTCAACATTGCACGACAATACATGTCGAATTGAGTTACCAGAGGCCTTATGAGCGCGCAGGCGACCAAGGCCTGCGGGCGCCGCGGTCGCGCGCAGGATGGACTATCTGAGCGATGGACCGGCCGTGCACGACCCTCTTGCGCGCGGGCGGCTGGAATCAGGTCCACGTCCCGGCGCCGACCCGCCAGGTCGCCACAGGACCTTCAAATGCCCTGTGCCCCTTCTTCAATTTCTGAGACCCATCCGAAGAAGAACAATTGCGCTAGTTTTGTCGTACAATCTATTGACACCCCTCGTGCGTGAATGGTGTCCTCCCTCCAAGCGTCGTCCAGAACGCCAGGGAGAGCGAATGTCAGCCTCGGATGTTTCCGCCAACAAACCGAACCTCAAGGTTGCGGTGATGGCTTCGGCGGGCGCCGCGGTGGAATGGTACGACTTCTTCATCTACGGGACGGCCGCCGCGTTGGTCTTTCCCCATCTGTTTTTTCCGGCTGACCTCCCCCCTTTCGTGGCGCAGATCGCCTCCTTCAGCACTTTTGCGGTGGGCTTCATCGCTCGGCCGGTCGGCGGGATGCTCTTTGGACATTTTGGCGACATCCACGGCCGCAAACGCGTGCTGGTCGCGGCGATGCTGATCATGGGCCTTTCGACCACGCTGATCGGCCTGTTGCCGAGCTATGCCAGCATTGGCGCTTGGGCGCCGCTGCTGCTGGTGCTGCTGCGTTTCGCCCAAGGCCTGGCGGTCGGCGGACAATGGGGCGGCGCGGCGCTGCTGGCGATCGAGAGCGCGCCGGCCGATCGGCGCGGTTTCTACGGCAGCTTCGTGCAGGTCGGCGTGCCTCTCGGCGTGGTGCTCGCCAATTCGGTTTTCCTGGTGGTCAGCGCCCTCAGCACCGAAAGCGCTTTCATGGCCTGGGGCTGGCGAATCGGTTTCGTGCTGAGCGTTCTGCTGATCGTGATCGCCATTGTCGTCCACTTCGGCGTTACCGAATCCGTGGCCGACAGCGTTTCCGAAGCGACCGCGGAACGGCGCCGGTCACCGCTGGCGGAGGCGGCGCGAGACCATTGGCGTCAGATCCTGCTCGCCGGCGGCGCGTTCGTCGCCAACAACACCTGCTTCTACATCGCCATCACCTATGCGGTGGCCTACGGCACGACGCGGGTGGGGATCGATCGCGACCTGCTTCTGTTCGCGGTCATGGCGGCCAACGTCCTGATGATCCCGGCTCTGCTGGGCTGCGGCGCCCTGTCCGACCGATACGGCCGACGTGGTATTTTCCTGATCGGCGCATTCCTGTCGGGGCTCTGGGCGTTCGCGGTGTTCCCGCTGCTGGAGAACGCCTCTCCCCTCGCCGTCCTGGCCGCGATCGCCGTCCAACTGCTGTTCGTCAGCATGATGTATGGACCGCAGGCGGCGCTGTTCGCCGAACTCTTTCCCAGGTCGGTGCGCTATTCCGGCGCGTCGCTCGGCTATCAGATCGGCTCGGTGATCGGGGGCGGGTTCGCGCCGATCATCGCCACAGCGCTGTTCGCCCGCTACCAGTCGAGCCTGCCGATCTCGATCTACCTGGCGGCCATGTGCGCCGTCTCGTTCGTCAGCGTGGTTCTGCTTGGACACCGCATACGAGCGCGGCGGGTCGATTAGGCGGAACGCCGCCATTCTTGTGTAAAAACCACCAAGGATATCAGGATGATCGACACCAGCAGACGGACTTTCCTGGGCGCGGGCGCGCTGGTCTCGTTGAGCGGCGCGAGCGCCGCCGCCTCGCCTCCTCCCGCCAGGACAATCGAGGCGGACTTGCTCAAATATGTCGGCTTCGGCGAAAAACGGGCCGGCGGGATGGGCGACACGGCCTGCGGCGAATGGCTGGCCGGCGAACTTCAGAAGGCCGGTTATGCTGTCGAACGGCAGTCGTTCTCGGTCCCGTTCTTCGACACCGGGCGCGCCGAGCTGACCAGCGGCGGGTTGAGCGCCCCGGTCTACCCGCAGCCCATCGTCATCCCCACCGGTCCCAGCGGCGTTTCCGGACCGCTCGTCAGGGTCGACGCCGCCGGTCGGTTCGCAGGGTCGCTTGATGGAGCGATCGCCCTGGTGGATCTGCCGCATGGCCGTTGGTCGTCGATGCTGGCCAAGGCCGCGCGCGGACCGATCGAGGCGGCGTTCGCGGCTGGAGCAAAGGCGGTGGTGGCGATCACCAACGGCCCCACGGGCAAGGTGATCGCGCTCAACGCCGACGGCCGCAAGCCGATGTTCGCCGGTTCAGTCGCCCTGCTCGCGCCCGAGGCTGCGGGCCCCTTCCTGGGTGCGGCCTTCAACCGCCAGGAGGCCCGCCTGACGTTCGACGGAGAAAGCGGCCGGCGGCCGGCCTTCAATTTCGTCGGCCGCATCGACCGCGGCAAGGGGCGGTGGCTGGCGGTGTCCACCCCGCGGTCTGGCTGGTTCATATGCGCCGCGGAACGCGGACCGGGCGTCGCCGCCTGGCTCGACCTGGCGCGCTGGGCCGTCGCGGCGCTGCCGGACCATGACCTGGCCTTCATCTGCAACACCGGGCACGAGTACGAGTATCTCGGCGCCGCCGAAGCGATGAAGCAGATCGCGCCGCCGGTCGCGGCGACCCGCTTCTGGCTGCACCTTGGGGCCAACGTCGCGGCGCGCGACTGGCATGAACTGCCAGGCAGGGCGGCCCCGCTGCCCAGCGTGGACAGCCAACGATTCCTCTCGATCACACCAGAACTGCTGCCGCTGGCCCGCACGGTCTTCACGGGCCAGCTCGGCTACGAAGCTCCGGTTTCGAGCGCGGTCCTGTCGGCTGGAGAGCTCGACGAGGTCATCAAGGCCGGTTACGCGCCGGCGGCGGGCGTCTTCGGCATCCACCGCTACCACCATGTGGAGGAGGACGATGAGCGGTGCCTCAACGTGCTGGCGACCATCGCCGCGACGCAGGGCTTTCGCAGGCTGCTCCAGGCGGTCGTTGGCCCGTCCGCATAACCAAGACGGCTTGATCGAAAAACAAGGTCCAGTTGGCCGACGACAAATCGGAAATGAGCAGATGCAATAAAAAAGTGACCGATTCCAACGGGAACCGGCCACTTGTTTACAGCTCGAAGTTAGAGGGCGATTAGAAGGGAATTTCGTCGTCCAGGTCGGCCGAGAAGCTCTCGCGTGGGCCGCTGGGTTGGCTGCGCGGCGCGCCGCCGCCGCCGCCGCCGCCAGCGTAGCCTTCGTCATAGCCGCCGCCCGGCGCGGCGCCGGCGTTGTCGCCACGGCCGCCCAGCATGGTCAGTTCACCGCGGAACTTTTGCAGCACGATTTCGGTGGAGTACTTCTCGACGCCCGAGGCGTCAGCCCACTTGCGGGTCTGGATCGCGCCTTCGATATAGACCGTCGAACCCTTGCGCAGATAGCTCTCGGCCACCTTCACGAGGTTATCGTTGAAAATCACCACGCGGTGCCATTCAGTCTTTTCCTTGCGCTCGCCCGAGGTGCGGTCGCGCCAGCTTTCCGAAGTCGCCAGACGCAGATTGGCGACTCGGTCGCCTGAACTGAGGGTGCGGATTTCGGGATCGGCCCCGAGATTGCCGACCAGAATGACCTTGTTGACGCTGCCCGCCATGGGGAAGTTTCCTGTTCACGCCCGGCGACCCATCGCGCCGGCATCTGCGCGGACGTTAACGGGTTCTTAAAACTGAAATCAAGCTTTGTTCTTCAAATGTTCCTGTGGACCGCCCAGGTTCTCCCCAGCTTTTCAGGCGCCCTATTGCGACGGCATGGCCCCTGGGACGGCCAGGCGGCCGTCGCCCGTGCGAACCAGTGACATGAATCTGGCCCCCTCATAGGTGTCGCCCAGATAGATGCCTTCCTTCTGTAGGAAGATGAACTTGCCCTGATAGGCGCCGGTCATTTCACGGCTCGGGCTGCCCAGACGTACGAAACGCAGGCGTGCGCCTTCCAATTCGGCCGCGCAGAGCTCCAAACTCGGCACGTTGCGCGCCACCGGATTGAACTTCAGCGTGCCGTCCTTCTGTTCGATCACGTGCATGCAGACCCCAGCCTCGAACGGAGCCTTGGTTTGCTTCTCGCAGCCGGTGAGACTGACGGTGGCGGCGATGAGCGAGAGGGCGACGATGGAAGGGCGCATGGTCTTGAAGTCTCTCTAAGCCGACGGGATGGAGCAGTTGGGCCCCAGTTCGATGATCGAGTGGAAGGTGCGGTTGTCGGACGAGGATTCAACCCTGCCTGACACCACGCGGAGGGTCTCCTCCCCCCAGCGGCCATAGGCCGCTCCGCCGGTCTTTTCGCATTTTCCGCCGGAGATCTGCTGGGCGCAGGCGTTGACGGTGATCTCGCCCGGCAGCCTGCGCCATTCGCCGCCGGCGTAGCGCCAACAGACGGCCAGGGGCGTGCTTGAGACGGTCGGGGCCGAGATGGTCGGGATCGCGGCCGGCGCGGGCCCGGTAAGCACCTCGGCGGGCGGCGGAAGCGGGGTCAGCACTGTGCCGGCCTGGTCGGCGGCGGCCAGGGCCCCGGTCTCGTCGACCCCGACGTCGAGGGAGTCGGTGGCCACGCCGTTCTTCTTGGCGCACTCGGCCAGGGTGATCTCGCCGACGAACTGACCGCTGACAAAGCAGCGCAGCGGCCGCGCGGGGTCGAGTTTGCTGTCATCGGCCCGACCGGTCTCGACAACCAGCCCGCCACGCGAAGCCGGCGGCGCGTTCGTCGGCGACTTGGCGCCGTGCATCACGGTCAGGGCGATGCCCAGGCCCGCGACCAGGGCCAGGAAGGCGCCGCCCAGCAACACGCGTCGATCTTTGAGAAATTCCATGATCCCTGGCTACGACGCGCTGATGACGCTTTCAAGTCCGGGCGCGCAGAAGGCCCAGACCCGCGCCGATCGCGGTCTAGCCGCCGGTCAGACGATTGAGCGCGGCCTGATAGTTGGCGATCTGATTGGTCAGATAAGTCGGAACCGTGCCGCCGGTCTTGCCGGGGCCGGTGCTGGTGTCGGTCGCCTTCACGCCGTTGGCCTTGTCGGCCATCTCGCGATAGGCGGTGCGCACCGCCGACAGGGCCTTGGTCATGGCCGCCGACGCCGCCTTGCGGCCGGCGTCCTCGGTGAGATCCAGACCGGTGTCCAGCGAGAAGCCGTAGATCGGGCCCTTGCCGTCGGCCGAAACGGTCTGGCCGTGGTCCATCTTGGTGTTACGCACGACCCCCGCCTTCAGGCCCAGGGCTCCGAGCACATCGGTGCCGCCTTTGCCGGGCAGGATCTCGACGGTCGAGGTGGTCTGGGACGGGCTGATCCGCAGCATGCGGTTATTGCCGCTGCTTGCGAATTCAACCTTGGCGGCGAAGCCCGTGGCCTTGCGAATCTTGTCGGCCAGGGTGTCGAGCGTGTCTTCGGCGGCGATCTTGATCGTCGTGAGCGCGCCGCGGGCCCGGGTGCGGACCTGGAAGGTGTCCCCTGCCCGCGCCGAGGTCGCCGAGACGATCTTGTCGGACTGGGTGAATTCCATCTTGCCGCGCGGAATGCCGAAAAGGTCCAGCGCGCTGGAGCCGGAGGCGTCGACGGCGATCGAGGTCGGGGTGGCGTAGCCGTCCTTGCCGGTCAGCCGTTGCTCCCAAGTCACCGCGCCCGTGGCGACCTCGATCTGAGCGACATAGCCGTCCTTCTCGCCGACCGTCGGCTGGCCCGCCAGGTCCTTGCCGGCGGAGCCCACCAGCCATGCTTGGCCATTGGAGACCGCCATGCCCGTGACGGTGTCGTCGCCCGTGCCGCCGTAATAGGCCAGGGTGTCCAGGCTCCTATCGGTCAAATCCAGCGACATCCGGGCCACGAAGCCGTCCGAGCCCCCCGAAGCGGCCCTGGCTTGGTTGTCGACATCGAGAGCGCCGTTGGTCGTCGAGCCGCCGATATAGAGCTGGCCGTTGTCGATCGTCAGACCGGCGATGTTGCCGCCCTTCAGAGAGCCCAGGTCGCGCGTCGCACCCTGGGTGAACGTCGCCGCCTTGGTGTAGGTGACCGGCGCTGTAACCCAGACTTCCTTTTCGTTCAGGAAGGTGCGGTTCTCGGTCACTATGCTGGTCGTGACGTCGAAGCTGCGAAGCATCGCCTCGCTGCCCTCCTTGCTGGCCACCAACACCTGCGTGCCATTGACCACGATGCCGGCGACGGTGTCGTTGTTCTCGCCGCCGAAATGGGTCGTGAACAGCGCCTTGGGCGTGCCGGCGATGTCGGTGGCGAAACCGGTCAGATAGCTGTCGTAGCCGCCGGCCGTGGCGCCGGTGGCCGAACCGGGCAGGTCCGATTTGGTGCGGCCGCCCACATAGACGACGCCGTCCTGGCCGAAGGCCACAGCGGTGGCCTCGTCCTCCAGCATGCCGCCACGCCGCACCGTCCAGGTCTCATCGCCCTTGGCGTTGTAGAGCGTCACGAAACTGTCGGTGATCGTGCCGGCGGAGTCGGAATTGATAGGGCCGTTGGTCGCGCCAGACAGCTTGCCGGCCACCGAACCGGCGATGGCCACCTGGCCATCGTTCGATATAGCCATGTTGTAGCCGGTGGCCGTATCGGCCGCGCCCAGCGTGCGCGCGTAAAGCAGCTTGCCCGCGGAATCGTATTTCAGCAGGGCGACGTCACGGTCGCCCTTGATGGTCTGGCTGCTGGTCGTGCCATCGACGTCGGCCAGCACGTAGAGCGAGCCGTCCGCCCCGGTCATGGTCTTGTGAACGGTGCTGATCGTGCCTTCCAGCGTGTCGGAGAACACCTTGGTGCCCGGCGCGCCGGCCGTGCCGGGGCCGTACTTGGTCAGGGTGTTTTCAATCACCGCGTCGTCGGTGGCGGGGTTCTTGTCCGGATCAGGATTGCCGGCGGCGGTGGTGATGTAGACCGCCGGCTTGGGGGCCGGGGCCGAGAAGGTCAGGGCCTCGGTCGAATCGCCGCGGATCCGCAGGGCGAAGTCATCGCCGGTGGCGGGCAACTTCACGGTCTGACCGTTGACCGTGGTGGTCCGCTCCGCGCCGACCGTGCGTTCGACCGCGAACTGGGTTTCGAAGCCGGCAGCCGCCAGCTTGTCGTTGAAGAAGGTCACGACATTGGACATCGTCCGGGAGGTCGCCCCCATCTCCGACAAATCCATCGTGACGTTCGTGGAGACGCCGAACTTCTTGACCGCCATCGTGAAGCTGACGGCGCCCTTGAAGGCGGGCACCTCGTCATCGACCTGGCCGCTGAAGATCTTGTTGGTGACGTAGTTGTAATTGTTCTTGGGTACGCCGACGCTGGACTTGTCGCTGGCCATCACAGTGCCGGTCGTCAGCCGCATGCCGTCGGTGTTGAGGTTCTGGATATAGCTGGTGACCTCGTTCAGCCCCTTGCTGAACACCGCCTGCAACCGCTTGATCTCGCTGTCGGTGACGCCCTTTTCGGACGCGCGGGCGGCGATCGCCGACAGGGTGTTGAGCGCTTGATAGGCGGAGAACAGCTTCTTGGGATCGCCGGTGATCGTCGGCGCCGCGGCCTGGGCCGCACCCTCGTCGACGAACTTGCGGCCGTTCAGGGCCGCCTTGACCAGTTCACTGGGTTCGGTCCCTCCGGTGGTCCAGGGCGCGTTGGGCACCATCTTGCTAGTCGAGGAGGAGGAGGACGTCGAGGAGGATGTGCCGGCGGTCGCAGCCGCGCTCGCGGCCTGACCCGCGGTCTTAGCCTGATAGTAGCCGAGCAACAGACTGGAATCGAAAGTGATCACAGCGGGTCCCATCAGGGCGCAATACGCCCCTTGATTCGATTGTCAGCGATGAACGCTGACGTTTCGTTAAGACGTATGAATCGCCGGACCGCGCCCTAGGCGGCGATCAGGTGGGCGTCGGTCAGCGAGCGCCGGACCTCGCCCCGCAGCTCCCGCCACTCCTCGGCCAGTATGCCCAGCAGGACGACGTCGCGCGGATGACCGTCCTTCAGCACGTGGCCCCGCAGATAACCTTCACGACGAAAACCAGAGGCCGCCTGCGCCTTCAGGGCGGCGTCGTTGTCGGCCATGACCTCGGCGAACACCTTGTGCAGGCCCAGCTCGCCGAAGGCGCGATCCAGGCCCAGAACCTGAGCGGCGCGCCCCACGCCCCTGCCCCGCGCCTCGGCCGATCCGAGAAACCAGTTCCAGCCGGCTCGGCGGTGATGGCTGAGCAACCCCGTCAGGGTCAACAGACCGGAAGGTTCGCCGGCCCGGACGATCATCCAGCCGCGCATGTCGGGGTCGGAGCGCAGAGCCTGGAACCAGGCGGCGTGAGCCTCGCGGCTCGGAAAGGCCGCGTCGGACATCCACCGATCGACTTCCGGCTCGCCCCGCCACTGGAACAGGACAGCCTCGTCGCCGTTCGTCAAATCGCGAAGCTCGATCATACCGGGTCGATTCCCCCACACAACATTGCGGAAAGTCTACCCCGCCGATCGCGTCAAGCCTAGAGCGCGACAGTCGGCCCCGGAGGCGAGATTCTGAGCCCGCCCCCAAACTAAGCGTCTGAATTTAGACGCTTTTATCAGTTTCCGACGGCTCCGCTGGAAACTATCGGGCCTTAGCCGCCGCCATTGAACAGCGACAGAATGATCTGCGGCGCCTGGTTAGCGATCGAAAGCGCCTGCGCGCCAAGCTGCTGCTTGACCTGCAGGGCCTGGAGACGCGCGCTCTCCTTGGCCATATCGGCGTCGACGAGGTTGCCCACGCCGGTCTCGAGCACATCGTTCAGCTTGGAGATGAAGGTGTTGTGGGCCTCGATCTGCTTGGCCTGGGAGCCGATCGAACCAACGGCCTGGTTCACCCGCGTCATCGTGGCGTCCAGGCGGGCCAGCACCGAAGCGGCCAGGGTCTGGGTGTTGATGGCGTCGGTCGCTACGAGGCTGTTGATCGTGCTGGACAGCGACAGGTTCTGCAGCTTCAGCGTAATGACCGTCGCGGCGTCGGCATCGGCCAGGAAGGTCATGTTGAACGTGACGCTGCCGCTGCCGTTGATGATGTTGGCGCCGTCGAAGGTGGCGCTGTTGACCACCTGGGTCAGGTTCTTCAACAGGCCCTGGAAATCGGCGTTGAGCGCCGTACGCGACGAGGTCGACAGCGAGGTGTCCTTGGCCGCGACCACCTTTTCGCGCATCTGGGTCAGCAGATCCGAGACCGATTCCCCGGCGGCCAGGGCCACGTCGGTGATCGAGGTCGCGCGATCGAGGCTCATCTTCACCGCGTTCAAGGCCGCGCGGTCGGCGCGCTGGTCCTGGGCGATCGACCAGATGGCGGCGTTGTCCTTGGCGCTGGAGATCGCCAGACCCGTGTTGATGCGGGACTGCACGCCCTCCATCTCGTCATTGGTCTTGTTCAGATTTTGCAGGGCGATCAGCGCGGGCTGATTGGTGTTCACGCTCAGCGTCATCACGGTCTCCGAATGGCGGTTCTTGCCAATAGAGCTCGGAACGCGATTCGACGGCCGAGCAGGTCAGCCGTGAAATTGGCGCAAGGGAGTAAGAATATGGTTAACGCGCGTAAACCATGTTCAGCCTGCGACGCTGCGCCGCGGCGAGCAGGACGCGGAGCCCTGACCTCTTAGGTCAAGCCGTCGAAGACTTCGCCCGGATCATAATGTTCCGCCTGCTTGAAGCGGAGCACGTCTTCGCGCGGGAACTGCTGCAGAACGTCGCCAGTCCGGCGGTCCACCGTCTTGTAGATGTAGGCGCCCGAGACCGGATCTTCTTCGATCACCAACCGCAAGTCCCCTGGCTGGGGACCCGAAGCGGCTGCGGCCTTCTGCTGAGTCCCGGAAACGTCAGGACCGCCCGCGGGCTGCCCCGGGACGGTGAAGGCGCCCGAAGACGGCGCGGGCGATTCTGGCATCGACGGTATGGGTGCGGCTTTGGTTTCCATTACTCCTGTCGCCGCATTCGGCGACCCTCTGGTGAACCCTCGCCTACGGCAACGGCCGAGGAAAAGGCGGGGGCGGACCCGAGAGCCCGCCCCCTTCTCGTTCCTATCGGAACAGGCTCAGGATCGAGCCGGTCGACTGGTTGGCGATCGAGAGCGCCTGGATGCCCAGTTGCTGCTTGGTTTGCAGCGACTGCAGCTTGGCGCTTTCCTTGGCCAGGTCGGCGTCAACCAGGTTGCCCACGCCGGCGTCGAGGC
>NZ_JBAPVS010000143.1:0-3333 GCF_049283275.1 Caulobacter sp.
CGTCAAGGGCGGGGCCTCGCGCCTGCTGCTGGCCGACCAGCGCGCCGCCCGCGTCGAACTGCTGCTGGCCTGCGCCGCCCGCCTGAAGGACCGCGCCCTGACCGAAGTGGCGCTGGAGGAGGCCAAGACCGCCGAGGCCGGCCTGGATCCTGATTTCGAGCCCCTGGCCTGGTCGCGCCTGGAGACCCTGCGGGGCACGGCCCTGGTGCAGCTGGGCGAGCTGGACGGCGAGATCAACCACATCGCCGACGGGGTCGAGGCCCTGGCCGGCGCCCTGGAGTCAGTCACCGCCGACCACAGCCCGATGGACTGGGCCCGAGGCCAGGCCGCCCTGGGCGCCGGCTTGCAGGCCATGGGCGAGGCGACGACCTCCGAGCGCTGCTTCGAGCGGGCGGTCACCTGCTACGACCGCGCCTCGCACATTCTCAAGGTCCAGCCGGCCCTGGCCCTGCGCGCCGTGGTCGCCAACAACCGCGCCCTCAGTCTGGCCCGCAGCGCCGAGCTGACCGCCGACCTGGCCGTGCTGGACGCCGCCGAAATGGCCTTCAAGGCCGAGTTGGTGGCGACCCCCGGCGCGCGCGATCCGGCCGCCTGGGCCGTGACCCAGATGAACCTGGCCCGTCTCTACGAGGCCCGGGTCGAGATCACCGGCCGCGACGACGGCCGTCTCGATCGCGCCGCGATGGCCCTGGCCAGCGCTTTCGACATCTTCGCCGAGCTGGGCCTGCGGTCACTGACCGACCTGGCGGCTCAGGGGTTGCAACGGGTCAAGCAGGCCCACGCCGCCTGACCCAAAATGAAACCGGACGGCCTCCAACGGGCCGGACCCAAGAACCTGTAGGGAAGACTCAGTGATCGCTTCGTTGCTTGCCGCCGCCGCTGTTTCGATCGTTCCGACGCCTGTCGCCCAATCGGCCGCCCAGCCCGCCGTGACCCAGGTTCGCGACGTTCAGCCCCAGATCGCCGAAGCGATGCTCAGCTGCATGGTCAAGCGCGACGGCGGTCTGACCGCCTGTTCGGTGCAAAGCGAGTTCCCGGCCGCCATGGGCGTGGGCCAGGCGGCTCTGTCGATGGCCTCGCAGTTCCAGGTCGAGTTGATGGGGCCCGACGGCAAGAGCCGCGCCGGCTCGTTCATCGACGTGCCGATCCGCATCCGCATCCGCTAGGCGGCTCCTCCCGAGGCGAGCGGCCCTAGGCCGCCGCGACCTCGCCGCTCGAACGGCGCATGCGCCAGAAGCGGATGGTGCGCAGGGCCGCCTCGCGGGGCAGGGCGGCGTAGAGCTCGCCATAGTCCTTGGCCTTGCCCATGGCGTTGTCGTTCGGGTCCAGGATCAGCAGGGCGAAGGTCAGGAACAGGGCGCGGTCGAAGTCGGCCGCCTTGCAGACCACCGACAGGGCGTCCAGCTCGCGGCGCTCGATGATCCGGCGGGCGGTGTGGAAGTCGATGTCGGCCAGTTCGGCCAGGGCGACCAGGAACTGGCTGGTCTTGTTGGCGCGCAGCATGGCGACCAGGGCCTGGGGCGTGATCGCGTCGCGGGTCTTCAGCGCCACGATCGCCTTGACCGCCGCCTGGTAGTCGGCCGGCAGGGCGCCGTCGCCGGCGGCGACGCGGTTGCGGCCGGCCTTCAGGGCCGCTTCCAGAATGGCCGGATCGACATCGGCGTTGCGCTCCATGATCCGGTCGCGCAGGCGCGCCTCGGCCACGAAGTACATCTCGTTGAGCAGGTCCATGGGCATGGCCTTGCGGTCGATCACCGCCTCGTGCAGGTCGGGATTGACCGCCGCGCGGTCGACCGCCGCCTCGTGGGCCTCGCGCGACAGCACCGCGCCCTCGTTGCGCAGCAGCACGCCCAGGGTAGTGTCGTCGCCGCGTTCGACGATGGCGTCTGACACCTGGCTGGGCACCACGGAGCGCTGTGAGATGGCGCGCAGGTGGTCCTGGCCCTGGGTGCGGGCCACGTGCAGCAGATCGGCGTCGCTGAGCTGGGGCGCGCCTTCCAGGATTGGGCGGGCGATGGCGATGTTGTCGCTGGCCAGGGTCCGGGTCAGGGACGGCGGCGGGGCGGCGCTGGCGCCCAGGCGCTCGGCCAGCTCGATCCGCACGGCCTCTTCCATGTCGCCGGCCAGCTGGCCCATCACGTCGTCGAACAGACCCATCTCGACCTCGCCATGACCATCGGCGGCGAAGAACAGGTCGGTGACGCCGCGCAGCAGTTCGCGGCGGCGCGCGCTGGAGGGTTCATCGGCCAGGGCGATCAGGTCATGGAGGCGCGACTGGATCAAAGGCCTTTGCCCCGGGGCTTGGCGCCATCTTGGCCGCCGCCGCCGCGCGCGCTCCTGGCGTACGCCGGGGCGGCGACGCTGAACAGCACGGGCAGGAGCAGGGCGAGGCGCATGAACCGGTCCGAAACGAGCGCGGGATCGGTCCGATTGATAGGCGGGTGGGCTTAATCTTGACCTAACGCGGCCCGATCTCGCCAAAAGATTGTGGCGTTATGTCGTATTTTCGACGTTGGGCGGCGGTGATCAGCGGCCGCGCCACCAGGCCAGCAGGCGGCGTTCGCCCAGGCTCAGAAGACCATGCAGCGCCACGCCCAGCACGGCCAGCACCGCCAGGGCGGCGAACACCCGCGCGGTCTGCAGGCGGTTCGAGGCCTCCAGGATCCGCCAGGCCAGGCCCTGATTGCCGCCCGATCCGGCCACGAACTCGGCGACCACGGCCCCGACGACGGCCAGACCGGCCGCCACCTTGTGACCCTCCAGCAGGGCCGGCACGGCCGAGGGCAGGCGCAGGCGCCACAGGCGTTGGGTGCGGCGCGCGCCATACAGATCGAACAGGCGCGACAGGTCCTGGTCCGTGGCTTTGAGGCCGGTCAGGGCGCCCGAGAAGATCGGGAAGAAGGCGGCCACGGCCGCCAGGGCGACGACGGCGCGCTGCGGATGTTCGATCCCGGCCCAGATGGTCATCAGCGGTCCGATGGCCACCAGCGGCGTGACCTGCAGGGTGACGGCCACGGGACGCACGGCTTCCTCGACGGTCGGGTTCAGGCTGACCGCCAACGCCAGGCCGCAGGCCAGGGCGCTGGCCAGGGCCAGGCCGACCAAGGCGGTCGACAGGGTGTTCCAGGCGCTGGCCAGCAGCAGCGGCCAGCCCTCGGCCAGGGCGGCGCCGATCGCCGACGGGGCGGGCAGGAGATAGACGGGGACCGCGAGCACGCGGCAGGCGGTTTCCCAGACGGCCAGCAGCAGGGCGATCAGGATCAGGGGGGCGAGGAGCTTCATGCCGCGAGCCCCCTCCGGCCCTTCGGGCCACCTCCCCCAGAGGGGGAGGAT
>NZ_JBAPVS010000144.1:0-1793 GCF_049283275.1 Caulobacter sp.
ACTTCAGGCCGCGCAGGATTTGCACCGTCTGCTCCACCGTCGGCTCGTTGACATCGACTTTCTGGAAGCGCCGCGACAACGCGTGGTCCTTCTCGAAAATGCCGCGGAATTCGGTGTAGGTGGTAGCCCCGATGCATTTCAGCTGGCCATTGGCAAGCGCCGGCTTGAGCAGGTTGGAAGCGTCCAGCGTGCCGCCGGACGCCGAGCCGGCGCCGATGATGGTATGGATCTCATCGATGAACAGGATCCCGTTCGGATTGTCCTTGAGCTGCTTGAGCACCGCCTTCAGGCGCTGCTCAAAATCGCCGCGGTACTTGGTGCCGGCCAGCAAGGCACCCATGTCGAGCGAATACACAATGCCGTTGCTGAGGATTTCAGGCACGTCGCCCTGCGTGATGCGCCACGCCAGGCCTTCGGCGATCGCCGTCTTGCCGACCCCGGCCTCGCCTACCAGCAGCGGATTGTTCTTGCGGCGGCGGCACAGGATCTGGATCACGCGATCGACTTCCGATTCGCGCCCGATCAGCGGGTCGATCCTGCCTTCGGCTGCGGCCTTGTTGAGATTTTGCGTGTACTGGTCGAGCGGGCTTTCCTTCTGCTGCGCTTCGCCCTGCGCTTCTTCAGCGCCGTCCGATGGCTTTTGTGGATCGGAAGGCTGGTCCTTGCGCACCCCATGCGAGATAAAATTCACCACATCCAGGCGCGTCACGCCCTGCTGGTGCAGGTAATACACCGCGTGCGAATCCTTTTCGCCGAAAATGGCGACCAGAACATTGGCACCGGTGACTTCGTTCTTGCCATTCGAAGCCGACTGCACATGCATGATCGCACGCTGTATTACGCGCTGAAAACCGAGCGTCGGCTGGGTATCGACCTCCCCCGTGCCGGCCACTGTCGGCGTATTGTCCGTGACAAAATTAGACAATGTTTTGCGCAAATCGTCGATGTTGACCGCACATGCACGCAAAACTTCTGCTGCAGATGGATTGTCCAGCAGGGCAAGCAACAAATGCTCAACGGTGATGAACTCATGTCGGGCCTGGCGGGCTTCGACAAAAGCCATGTGCAAACTTACTTCCAAATCCTGGGCAATCATACTTCCTCCATCACGCATTGCAGGGGGTGCCCCGCTTTACGGGCGTGCGTTAAAACAAGATCCACTTTAGTCGACGCAATGTCTTTCGAATATACGCCACATACCGCCTTGCCATCGCGATGAACCTTGAGCATCAGATGCGTCGCGGTCTCGCGATCCTTGTTGAAATACTCCTGAATAATCGCAACCACAAATTCCATCGGCGTGTAATCGTCGTTGAGCAACAGCACCTGATACATCGGTGGCGCCTTCAGTTTCTGTTCACGCCTCTCTATGAGAGTGCCATTTTCATGCTTGGTTGCCATGCGTCCATTCTAATCTGTTCGACTTCAGGCACAACGCCTCAAAACTGATGTGCAATATGCATTTGCTTCGATATTACGCGTTTTCTTTCCTGTTCGCAGATGGCATCAGCCAAGATCAAATCAAGAGCATTTTGTTCGATTTTGCGCAATAAAAGATGTTTGCCCGTCAAAAATCGCTTGACCTTGTATTTTTTTCCGAGAACAATGACATGTATTGCAAGCAAAGAAATTTTTCTTGTCAATATTGAAGTGAGTATCTAGGTAGGAGCAGCGATTTTGATGTTTCTTGCTTTATGACTCGTGTGATTTTTTTTATTTGAAAGATGCATTATGGCAACAGGTACAGTCAAGTGGTTCAACGATTCTAAAGGCTTCGGCTTTATCACTCCAGA
>NZ_JBAPVS010000145.1:0-4480 GCF_049283275.1 Caulobacter sp.
GGCCTGGATCGGCCGGACGCTCCCGTGTTGCGCCTGGCGGCGAGCGCCGCCGCCGCGCCGCCCGTGACCACGCCGGTCGATCTGGTCCTGGCCAAGACCCGTCGCAACGAGGGCTCGCCCGCCGCGCGGCTGAAGACCCTGTCCTATGTCGACAACGTCCTGGCCCGGGCCGAGGCCAAGGCGGCGGGCGCCGACGAGGCGGTGATGCGCAACAACCACGGCGACCTGACCTGCGCGGCGGCGGCCAACCTGTTCTGGATCGCACAGGGGCGGTTGTTCACGCCGGCCCTGCATTGCGGGGTGCTGAACGGGATCGCCCGGGGGCGGGTGCTGGAGGCGGCGCGGGCGCTGGACGTCGAGGTCCACGAGGCGGCGACCGGGGCCGAGGCCCTGGACGAGGCCGAGGCGGTGTTCCTGACCAACAGCCTGATCGGCGTGCGGCCGGCGCGGCGGTTCGAGGGCGAGACCTTCGGCCCCCACGCCCTGGTCGAACGCCTGGCGCAAGCCGTCAGCCCGTGACCCGCGCCACCTGATCGGAGAGCCGCGGCCGCAGATAGAAGGTGCGGCGGAAGGTCACGGTGTCGGGCAGGACCAGCTTGAACACCGAGTCGTACTCGTAGCTGGCCTTGCTCATGATCACGCTCTGACCGGCGGGCAGCACGGCGGGCGGGATGTCGACCGTGTCGTTGGCCTTGGGGCAGCCGACCGGCGCGTTCGAGGTTTCCGACCACGCGACCTTGTCCTTGCCCTGGGCGTCGGAGGCGATGCTGACGATGCACATCCGCAGGGTCGAGGTCGGGAACGGCGACATCATCACCTGGCCGGCGACGAACACCTGGTCGCGGATGGCGTTGGTGAGCACCTGTTCGCGGGCCACCATGTCGCCGGTCGACGCGGTCAGGTGGCTCAGGCGCCGCTGGGCGATCATCGCCTCGGTCAGTTCGGCCATGCCGAAATAGAACAGCATCAGCAGCGGCAGGACCAGGGCGAACTCGATGGCCGAGACCCCGCGGCGATCACGCCAGAAGTGGGACAGGCGGCGGCTCATTGGCACTTGATCGGTTGGAGGTCCGGGGAATAGGGCTCGTTGACGAACACCGAGGCGAACGTGACCTGACGAACGCCGGACCCGCCGGCGACCGCGCTCTGCAGCAGCGGCGTAATGATCGGCCACTTGTAATAGGCCCGCACCAGCATGATCGATCGGGGGCCGCCGGGATCGAAACAGGTGACGCCCTCGGGCGGCTTCAGCGTCTTGGCCGTTTCGAACGCGGGCAGGACGCGCACGTCCAGGGTGATCGAATCCGCGCAGGACGACTCCAGCCAGGCCATCTCGTCGCACACCGCCTTGCTGAAATCGGCGCGGCTGGTGTTCTGGTAGTCGCCAGTGCGGATCCTGCGGTCGACGGTCATCAACGCGTTTTCCAGGGTTATCGAGACCAGGAAGGTCAGGCCCAGCTCGATCAGCCCGAACACCAGGATCAGGAAGGGAATGCCGACAAAGGCGAACTCGATCGCCGCCGCGCCGTCGTCGGCGCGGGCGAAGCGATCCAGACCCAGGCGGGCCAGAAGCTGGCGATGATGTCGGGCTCGATCGGCCATGGCGGCGTCCGCGTCAGCGCCTTCTGGAACGGCAGGCGGCCTAGACTAGGCCAAGCGTCCCTAATCAGGGGTTTAGCCGGACGCTTAAGGCGCCGCGGAGGCCGGCGCGCCCGCGGCCGGGGCGGCGGTGGAGCCCAGCAACGAGCAGCGGCCGCCGCAGGCGTAGGTCGAGGCGGTGAGGCCGCGCTGGACGACGACCGCCTGGCCCGGAACGTTGGAGACCACCACGTCGCGGTCGGCCAGGGTCTCTCCGCGGGCGTCGAAGGCCATGACGGTGGTCGCGCCGGCCTTTTTGCCCAGCACCACCAGGGTGCGTTCGTTGACCAGGCTGACATCGGCCACCGAGGGGTCGCCCACCACCAGGTCGCGCACGGGCGCGCTCAACACGATGCGCGTGGCCGCTCCGGCGCTGATCGACAGCGGCGCGGCCGGGCCGGCGGCGACGGCGGTCGTGGCGATGAATAGGCTCAGACCGGCGCAGAGCGCGAGAGTCAGGCGGCGCATGACGGCATTTTCCCAGGCTTGTACGCGATGAGGATGCCTCGGAATGGTCAATAAAGACCTAAGCGAGACGCTTGTGTATTCTTCCCGACAGTTGAGAAAGTCCTGTTGGATAAGGGGTTTTTCCGCTTCGGAAGGCGTCGTAGTTAAGTAAAGATAATAGTAAATTAAAATAAACCAATGTAAAAAATTGCGAAACCATTCGGATTTACTGGTCATTAAGCGCGACTGGCGAAATTGATCGTGCTTTCGAGGGTGAACAAGTCGACACGGCTTGAGACCCAAATCCATTTTGTGACTAGGAGATCCACCATGTCGAAGTTCGTCACCCGCTTCCTGAAGGATGAATCCGGCGCGACCGCCATCGAGTACGGCCTGATCATCGCCCTGATCGCCGTCGTGATCGCCACCGTCGTCAGCACGCTGGGCGGTCACCTGAACGACGCGTTCAAGAAGGCCGACGACGCGGTCGCCGGCACCACGGCGCCGGCTGCTCCGTAAGCCGTTTACGCTCGAAAAAGAGGGCCTCGGCAGCAATGCCGGGGCCTTTTTTCTTTGGGCGAGAAATCCGCCTCCCCGAAAGCCGATTTCCAGCGGAACAGGCGAATTTCGGGCGCGGGAAACCATTGCTTCACGCGATCGGCGCAGACTGCGTTCGATCGAACAGGCAAGGCCGCCATGCAAATCATTCAGTTCGCTCTGCTGCTCGTCTTCCCCGCGCTGGCCGTCGTCGCCGCGTTGAAGGACGTCACCAGCTATACGATCCCCAACTGGATCTCCCTGGCCCTAATCGCCGCCTTCGCGCCGGCGGCCCTGGTCAGCGGCGTCTCCCTGGCCACCCTGGGCCTGTGCCTGGCCGCCGGCCTGGCGGCCCTGCTGGCCGGCATGGGGATGTTCGCGGCCGGCTGGATCGGCGGCGGCGACGCCAAGCTGTTCGCAGCCTCGGTCCTGTGGCTGGGCTGGCCCGCGGCCGCGCCGTTCATGCTGGTCACCGGCATGGCCGGCGGCGCCTTGACCCTGGGCCTCCTGACCCTGCGTTCGGGCTGGTTCGAGCCGGTCCTGGCCGGCAGTCCGGCCTGGGTCCGCAAGCTGGGCGCCAAGGACGGCGACATCCCGTACGGCGTGGCCATCGCGATCGGCGCCCTGGCGGCCTTTCCGCAAGGCGCACTGACCCTGGCCGCCGGCGTCTGAGGGCGTCGGAAGGCCTCGAACGCCCTGTCCCCCGCGTCAGCCTGTCGCGGTGTTGTCTTCCTGTTTGGAGCGGCGCCTTTAGCCGTCGTTAACCATGGTCGCGCGAGTGTGCGACGCGGCCAGAAGGGCCGTTCGGCGAATTGTGCGTGATCGCCTGAAGGCGGTTCGCCCTCGATCTGTATCCCCGTCGCTAGAGTCCGCCTGCATGAACCCTCTTCGCGTCATGATCGTTTTGGTCGCCGCCGTCGCGGCCATCGGCTTGGCCGTGGTCCTGCAGAAGGCGATGGGCGGCAAGCCCGCGCCCGCGGCCAAGGTCGTCGCGGAGGCCGCGCCGTCCGACAAGTCCATGACCCAGGTCCTGGTGGCCAAGCACGATCTGGCGATCGGCGCCCGCCTGGTCGCCGGCGACGTCGCCTGGCAGGCCTGGCCCGCCGACACCCTCAACGCCGCCTACATCACCAACGGCGCGGCCGAACCCGAGCCGACCAAGACCGCCGCCAAGGCCGCCCGGGCGGTCGGCGACGCGGCCGAGGGCATGATCGGCGGCGTCTCCCCGGAAAAGGCCGTCGAGGGCGCGATCGTGCGCGACCCGATCCTGGCCGGCGAACCCATCACGGCCCGCAAGATCGTCCGCGGCGGCGAAGGCGGTTATCTGTCGGTGGTCCTGGGCCCCGGCCAGCGCGCCATAGCCGTGCCGGTCACCTCCGAGACCGCGGTCGGCGGTTTCGTCCTGCCCGGCGACCGCGTCGACGTCATCCAGACCCGCGAGGGTCAGGTCGGCGTGGGCGAAAGCGGCGGCAAGCAGGTCGTCGCCGACACCATCGTCCGCAACGTCCGCGTGCTGGCCCTGGACCAATCCACCACGGCCGAGAAGGACGCCAAGACCATCGTCGCCTCGACCGTCACCCTGGAGGTCAGCCCGGCCGAGGCCGAGGCCCTGACCCGCGCCAAGTCGGCCGGGCCGGTGACCTTGACCCTACGCGCCTACACCGACCTGGGCGGCCCCTCGGGCCTGACCCTCGCGTCGCAGGATTCCGCCGTCGTCCGCATCAATCGCGGCGGCGAGACCTCCAGCATCTCGGTCCGCCCATGATCCGTCGGCTCGCTTCCGCCTCGCTCGCGGCCGTCCTGGCCCTGGCGCCGTCGGCCGCCGCTCTGGCCGACGGCCCGGCGGCCGGCACCCATC